>CAZVZP010000153.1:0-6776 GCA_964631625.1 uncultured Hyphomicrobiales bacterium
TGGGCGCGTAACGCCATGAAGTTCGCGCCCTTGACCGGCTTTCTTCTCGTCGCCAAAGGGGCGGCGCGGCCCACCCCCGTCGAGAGCGGCGGGCCGAACGCCGCGCCCCTCGCCGCCTCTGCCTTGCCCCGGCACGCGGAGCCCCTGTCTGCCCGCGTGGACGTGCCGCAAAGACCCGCGCGCGCGCTGAGCCTCGAAGCCGTGGCTCCGCTGCCGCAGCAGCGCCTGGAGCCCGATGCGGCAAAGCGCCCCGTGGTGCCGCATGAACGGGTGCGCATCAGCATCCGCTTGACGCCCGACGACCATCAGCGGCTGCGCCTTGCGGCGCTCAAGACGAGGCGCAGTCTGCAGGACATCGTCACGGGTGCGCTCGATGCCTACCTTGAGACCCTGGCGCCGGAGCTTAGGGCGGGCGCGTGCGCCTGTTTCAGGAGCGTAACGAGCCATGCCGACTAGCGACGACGCCCTGTGCCCCCCCGCGGATGCGCCCGAGCCTGCGCCCCGCGCTGCCGGCAAACGCAGCGCCGGGGCCGGCTCGTTGCTGTCGCTCGATCTTACGTCGAGCCACGCGCGCCTCGTCCCGTCCGAGGGCGAGACCCCGGCCGGCGAGACCACCGAGGACCTTGTGACCTATTGGGAGTCGTTGCGCCGCGGCCGGCTCTTTCCCTCGTTCCTCGACCTCGATCCCAAGCGCCTCGAGTACCAGTGGCCGTACGCGGTGCTCTTGCGCCGCACGGCCGACCCGTGCCTGCTCGACGTGGAGAAGGTCTATGGCGTCAGCACCGTGGGCGGGGTGGCGCTGACGCGGCAGAGCGCCTTCGGCAGCGACGACAGCTCGGTCACCGCGATCTGGACGCTCGATCTCGGGCGCAAGGCCGTCGAACGGCGCGCGCCGCTCGAGGAGATCGAATACTTGACCATCCGGGGACGGCGCGGCACCTACCGCGGGTTCTCGCTGCCCTTGAGCCCGAACGACCGCGACATCGACTACGTCCTCACCTACATCGCGGAGCAGCCGCAGCGCAGCTGAGTGCAGCCCCGTTCAGAGGGCTCGCCCCTGGGGCCGCGCTGTCGTCGGCCGACGCACCGTTGGACCGCGCCGCAGCCCGCTCAATTCGCCGACGCGTTCGCGGCTGCCTTCTCGGCCTCCTCGACCAGATCGAAGAGCGATTCGTAGCTCATCTCGCCGGGCACCAGCTTGTTGCCGATAATGAAGGCGGGCGTGCCGCGGATGCCCAATTTGCCGGCCATCGTCCGGGTCTCGTGCAGCTCGGTCTCGAGCGCCATCTGCTCCATGTCCGCGCGCAGCCGCTCGAGATCCAGGCCCACCTGCAGGGCCAGCTTCAGGATCTCGTCCCCGTTCAACGATCCCTTGAAGGCCATGAGCGCCCAATGGAACGCGAGGTAGAGCTCGGGGCTTTGACGGTAAGCGGCGAGCGCGGCGCGCGCCGCCACTTCCGAGCCGGGGGTGAGAATGGGATATTCCTTGAACACGACGCGCACGTCGCTGCGCTCCTCGAGAAGCCGCTCCAGCCGCGGTGCCATCACCTTGCAGTGCGGACAGTTGTAATCGAAGAACTCGACGATCGTCACCGGCGCATCGGCACTCCCCGTCACGGGCGAGTCCGGATCGCGGTACAACGCGTCGCCGAGTTCACCGATGAGCTCGCCGGTGGCCGCAACGGCCTGCTCGCGGCGCTTGAGCTCGTAGGCGGTCAAGGCCTCGACCAGGACTTCCGGATGCTGGAGCAGGTAATCCCGCACGATCGCCTCGACGGCGCCGCGATCGATCGACGCCGGAGCATCCTCCTGCGCCATCGCGGGCCGCACCAGCGTCGCCGCAAGCAGCGCGAGGAGGGGGGCGATGAACCACCGACGCATGGGCAGCGAACTCCTTTCGGGCTTTCCGCTCTCGAGCGGCCCGCGCCCCCGCTCACGGCCCTGCGCGCTGGGTATCAACCTCGTACGCTGATCTTCGGCGGTCAAGGGATACGGAACGGCCTTCGGCCTCAGTGGAGCGTCTCGACCGTTAACAGAACCTTAACGGTATCTCGGGTACTCTAGCCTCCCTCACGCGATCGCGCACGGGGAGAACGGACAGCCGACATGAAAGCGCGCGATTCCCGGACCGTTCGGACCTTTGAGAACACGCTCAGCCAGGCGGACGTCGATCGGCTGGTGCAGGACCCCTCGACGGACGCGCGCGCCGAGGTCGCCGAGAAGCTCGCCCAGGATTTCCGCGATGCGCCGCTGAGCCCGCAGGAGCGCGAGCTCGCCCACGACATCATCCGTCGCTTCGCCTGCGACGCCGAGGTCAAGGTGCGCAGCTGCCTCGCGGAGCAGCTCAAGTCGTGCTCGATGCTGCCCCACGACGTGGCGCTCGCCTTCGCCCACGACGTCGAAAAGGTCGCGCTCCCCGTGATCGAATTCTCCTCGGTGCTGACCGACAGCGATCTCATCGCGATCGCCCGCTCGCAGGTCGCCTCCAAGCAAGTGGCGGTGGCGCGCCGCGCCACCGTCTCCCCCACCGTGTCCCAGGCCCTCGTCAATCACGGCAGCGAGGACGCGCTCGCCAGCCTCGTCCAGAATCCCGGAGCCATGCTCACCGACGCCCACGTCGGCCAGATCACCGTGCGCATGATGAGCAAGAACGGCGGAAACGGGGCGAACGGCGGCGAGCGGGGCTCGTTGCCGCCCGCTCTCGTCGAGCGCCTCATCGGACAGGTCGCCTACAACTTCCGCCAGGAGCTCGCGAGCCGCTCCCATCTCCCCCCGGCCGAGGTCAACAAGCTGATTCTGCGCGCGCGCGAGCACCTGCTGCTCGATCTGATCGCGCGCCACACCGAAGACGCAACACTCGGCGATCTCGTCTCCCGCCTGCACGATCAGGGGCGGCTCACGCCGTCGCTTCTGCTGCTCGCGTTGTGCCAAGGCCTCGTCCACTTCTTCGAGGCGGCCATCGCCGTTCTGGCGCGGTTGCCGCTGCCCGCGACCCAGAAGCTGCTCGCCGACAACGGGCCTCTCGGCCTGGGCGCGCTCTACCGCAAGACGAGCCTGCCCGATCGGCTCTACCCGGCGTTCTGCGTCTTGCTCGACACCGTGCGCGAAGCGGACGAGGAGCGGAGCGCACAGCCCCAGCGCGCGCTGACTCCGCGCATCCTCGGACGGCTGCGCAAGGTCTATCCGAGCGTGCCGGCCAAGAGCCTCAATGATTTCGTCTATCAGGTCGTGACGCTGCGCACCAACCCCTGAAGGCGCGCGCTCGCGTCTCCCTAGCCGATCGCGCCGTGGCGGGGTGCTCAATCCGGCATCGCCGACGGGGCCATCGGGCTTCCCGGAAAAAACAGCTCGCGCGGAAAGAGCGGCGTGCGGCGCCCACTGTCCGGCCGTCCCCACGGGCCTTGCGTGCGTGCCCAAACGCGCCCCAGCGCGAAGCGCGTCGTTTCTTGCGCGACGACGACTCCATCCTCGATGAGACGAAGGGTGAGCCGGCCGCCCAGCCTTTCCTTTTCCGCGATGCACTCCAGCGCGGAGACGGCGAACAGATAGGCCTTGGGGCCGACGGTCCGCACCCGATAGCGCTTGCGGCTGCCGTCGGCGAGGTAGGCCAAGCAGGTCAGGCGGAAGGGGATCGCCGGGGTGCCCAGGACCTCGACGCGGATCGCCGGGGGCTCCGCATCGGTCTTATCCTGCGCCGGCGGGATTGGCTCGGGCACACGTCGTTCCGCGTGCGGGCACGGTTGCAAGCCCTCGAGCGCGATCCAGCCGTCGCGGCCGAGCGCGTAGTACAGATTGATGCGCACCCAGCCCTCGCGCCGCTCGAGTTCGAGCACGTGCTCGCCGGCGGGAAGCGCAAGCAGGACCGGCGCGCTTTCGCTCGGCGCCTCGCGGGCGTGCGCCGGAGCGCCGGCAACGCACAGAACCTGGCCCGGCTCCGCCTCGGCCGGCCGGGGAATCCCCACAACCAGCGCGAGGGCGAAAAGGAGGAGCGCCGGGAAGGCGCCCACGGGTCGTGCCATCCTCGAGCGCATCGACGGGCCTCGATCGGATACCCTCTTTCATCGGGCGAGAGGCGGCGCCCAAGATGCCGACAAGGCGTGCCGGCGCCGGCGCTTGCGTCTCGCCCAAGCCCATACTAGCGTGCCTCGAAGGCTCTGGCCCGCCTGCCTGCGCGAAGCTGAAGCTTCGCTTCGGCGGAGGCAGGCCTGCCTGCACGAGAGCCGGGGCACATTTCAGGGGCGCATCGATGCCCGCGGATAAACCGGAGCCGCCCCACAAGGCGGCGGATCCGTCGATCGAGCAGGCGCTCGGTGCCTCGGACCGCGACCTCATCCGGGCGTTCGAGGACTTGATCGATGTTCTGATCAAGAAGGGCGTGATCGCATTCACCGACTTGCCCGAGCCGGTGCAGCGCAAGCTGCTCTCGCGCCAGGCGCTGCGGGAACGCCTGACGGGCTCCCTCTTCGCCGAGGAGGACGATGGTGCGGCCGGGCTGCCGTAGGCCGGGCGCGCACCCCTGAACGATACATTAAAAGATTGCGCGGCACTGAGCGCGCCGGTGCGCGATCGATGCCCCTCGCGCGCGGAGCCGGACATTTGCCGCGGCGTTTAAGCCCGCTTTAAGACCCCCGCCGCACACTGCCCGCCATGGCGGGTCATCGCGCAAGGCAGGCGAGGCATCGGGAGCCCACGCGCCGGGCTCTCGCGGCCGCGCTCGGGGCGCCGTTTCACCGCGCGATCCGAGGAGCAAGCCTCGCGCTCGCCGCGCTCGCGCTTGTTGGCGCACCTGCGCAGGCCGACGCGCTTCGGCTCGCGGATTTCCTGCCCCAGGGCGCGCTCGCGCCGAGCTACTTCGACTCCTCCGAGATCGGCTTTCGCGATCTGACCAAGTTCCCGAAGTGGCTCTCGGTGCTCGCCCGCTCGGAGGCGCGGGCGGCGCGCCCCGTTCTCACCTGCACGCTGGCCGGAAAGGGCGGCTGCACGATCGATGCCTGGAGCCTCGTGCTGTGGGAGCTTGAGCGCCACGAGGGCATGGAGCAGATCGATCGCCTCAATCGCCTCATCAACGCCTTCCGCTACCAAGCGGACGCAACCAATTACGGCGTGAGCGACTATTGGGCCACGCCCGACGAATTCCTGCGCAACGGCGGCGACTGCGAGGACTACGCGATCGCCAAGTATTTCGCCTTGCGCGCGCTCGGCTGGAACGCGCAAGCCCTTCGCCTCGTCGTGCTCGACGATCTCTTCCGCAAAAGCCCGCACGCGCTCGTGCTCGTTGAATACGAGCGCCAAGTGTTCGTGCTCGACAATCAGATCGCGCGAATTCTGCCCGCGCAGCGGGTGCGCGGTTACCGGCCGATCTATTCGCTCAACGAACTCGGCTGGTGGCTGCACGAGGTGGCGCCCAGCGCCGGCTCTTCGAGCCCCGGCTCTCCGAGTCCCGGCTCTCCGAGTCCCGGCTCTTCGAGCCCCGGCTCTTAAAAACCCCCGCGCGCTGCAAGCATCGGGCTGCGCGATTGGCCGCCCCCGGCGCGCCGACCCCAACCCTTTGATTTCAAGAATTTGTTTCTTGGGGAGCGCAGAGTTCCTTTGCCGGCGGCTCGCGGGGGAAGCGCTGTTGTGGGGCTTAAGCCGACCTGATAGCATTTCAACGAAGAGCCGGGCTTACCGGCCGATCCAGACGCAGGCGTTTAGGGAGAGCCCTTAATCCACGGTATTGGCATAAGCCTGCGGCCGTTAACCTTAATGGTCATTGAAATTTTCTGAAAATTTGCATTAACCATTTGATTAATCTTGACAAAATTTATACCTAAGCATAGACGTGAGAGCGAGATAAAGCGCTCGAAAAGTAACGAAGATTGAGCAAATACTAACGGGCGCGGGCTTAAGCCGGACGGGAGATCGCAAGGATCGCCCGTATCGGCCGCAAGGTGTAGGGACGGTTCAGGCACTAGCGAGTCGAACTTAAACGCCTCTTGGGGAGAGGACTGGGAACCATGGCTGACGAAACGAGCACCACTCAGACGACCGAGAGCGCAGCGCCGGCGAGCGAGACACCGCCCCCCGAGGGCCAAGCCGAAGCGCAGGGCGAGACGGCTCAGACGGAAGGAGCGCCCGCCGAGGGTGCCGCGGCGCCCGAGGGAGAAACCCAGGGCGAAGCCCAGGGTGAAGCCCCGGCCGAGGCCGCAGCGCCCGAAGAGGGCGCCGGTGCCAAGGAGGTGATCACCGCCACCTGCGAACCCGGCCAGTTCCTGACGCCGCCCGAGGCGGGGCAGCAGCTCCAGGCCTCGGTCGAGCAAGGTCAAACCTGCTGCGTCGCGCTGTCGAGCCTCGAGGGCTCGCAGGCCCAAGTGGTTCCCGAGGGCCTGCTGGTGACGCTGCCGAGCGGCGGCGAAATTCTGCTCACGGGCTTCGTGCCCGCGGTGGCGCAGGGCCAGGCGCCCGCCATGTGCTTGCAGGGCGACCAGGTGGTCGACACCGCCGGGCTCTTGCAGCTCGCCGGGCTCGATCTGGGCGACATCGCGCCGGCGGCGGGCCTCGCCGCGATCGTGCCGGCCGCGGGCGGCGAGCCCGGCGCCGGGCCCGAGATCCATGGCGACGGCGCAGGGTTCACGCCTTACGACCCGTTCATCCCGGCCTTCTTCATCGGCCCCGACCCGATTCCGCCGGTTGAGCTGTTCCGCGAGCCGCCGGAGCACTTCGTCGAGGTGTTCCAGCTCATCGAGCCGGCGCTGACGCCGCCCGAGGCGTTCCCGCAGGTGGTCGACGCGGAGTTC
>CAZVZP010000154.1:0-6774 GCA_964631625.1 uncultured Hyphomicrobiales bacterium
GCATGGGAGCGGCGCGGAGTGGGCCGACCCCGAGCGCGGGCTCCGTGTCGAGGCGGGTCCGGCGCAGGCTGGTGCTGGGACGGGAACCTCGGTGCTGTTGCACATCGCCGAGAAGCACCCGGACGGCACGCCGATCGAGTTGCAGCCCTGGTACCCGGGCAGCACGCTCTACCCGCTGGTGGCCCATAATCGCACCCCGACCAAGCTATCCGTTCGCATCAACCAAAGCGACGTGCCGGGCCCCACCGAGCCCACCAGAAGCCTCACCACGCTCGGCGCCGGAAAAACCAAGATCGACATTCTCATAGGCGCGAGCACGACCGACACCGACTGGCCGCGCGTTCAGGTGCTCAACAACGGCGTCTACCAGTTTTCCATCAGTGTTAACATCGGCACCGAACTCCCGATGCCGCAGCCCATCGTCGCCGACGTTCGGCCCGGCGTGAGCACCGAGCACGCACTCTATCCATTCACCACGAACCGTGAATCGCTGACGGGTGCCGTTGGGTCCACAATCAACTCGTATGTGAAGCAGTCGATCGCGGCCGAGGCGCAGAAAGGGCTACAGGGCCTCTACCAGCGCACCCTGAAGTCAGCTCCGAAAACCAAGAGCGGGTTCAAGGTGGTGGACACGAGCGGCCGGCTCTCGCCGGTCGTCCTGGACGAGATGGCGGCGGACCCCGGCGTGGAACGACTCGCCAAGGCCACGGACGACGATCTGCGAACGATGGCCTTGAGGGTAGTCCAGCGCCACCCTCAATCCTATGACGCCAGGCGCTTCTACATGACGATCGGCCTCGGCAAGGACTACCTCGGCCAGAACGTGCGGGCGGAGTTCCTCGGCGGGAAGCCAGGCGATCCGAACCTGATTATGATGAATCCCATCACGACGCTTCAGGAGGCGCTGGCCGCGCAGCGCGAGGGCGTCATCGGGGCCGACGATGCGGCGCTTGTGAGCGAGGCCGCCGGGCTCTGGTCGGGTACTCTGGTACACGAACTTGGACACCAGCGGCATCGCGGCCACGATGCCTCACACGATGGCGAGGTGACGCGGCTGACCGGCCTGTTGAGCCGGGAGATGTCCGATCTCACCGAGGCCGTACAGGAGGCGCTCTCACATGACAACTTCAGACTTCTTGAACAACTCAAGCGTTGGGAAGCTTCAGCCGCAGGCGCGTGGCGAGGAGAAGCGCAGGACGTTTTTGCGAAGGCTCGTGATGTACTTGCAGGCGAACCCAGACCGGGCGAACCTGAGAAACGTCCTGGTCCGGGCGCAGAAGGCGGGCCTCGCCCCGGCGAGCCTGTACCGCCAAGCGCTCCGGCTCCGTCCGGCGGGGTTCCCGGCTCCGCCGCCGTACAGCGCAGTTCAGCCCTAGCCGGTCGGGTTCGCCAGCGGTTCGGGATCAGGCCGCTGCCGCAGACCGAACTTCCGGGCGTCGGCGAGGCGTTCGGCACGGCGCCGCCCCGCGCTGGTGTCGCCGCCGCGCCGCTCGCATCCGGCACGTTCGACGAGCACTTCGCCGCGCTGGTGCTGAAGGGCACCGCGGCCGACGAAGCGCGGGCCGAAGCCGAGCGGCTGTCGGGGACGAGTGCCCCCCGGGGCTTCGACGCCGAGGCCCGCGCGAAGGCAGTCGCGGCGCGAGCAGCAGAGGAACGCGGGCAGGGTTCGCTGTTCGGAGCGCCGGGGCCGGGGCCACCAAAAACTGAGGGCGCTGGACCTAGCGCGCCCGTCGCCCCGCCCGGCGCTCCGAAGAAGCCCACCGTTGCGGAGGGCGTTTCGTGGGCAGAACTCCGCAAGAAGTACGGGATCTCGCGGGAGGAGCCACTGGCACTCAAGGAGGCCAAGGAGGATCTCGCGAAGGCGGAGGCGGCGGCTTTCGGGCTCAGCGGGGCAGCGGTCTCGCAGGCCACCAAGGACCGCATGGTGCAGATGGCGAAGTTCCTGCGGGAGTATGTCGAGGCGGTCGAGGCTTGGCCCGCGCCCGAAGGGCCGGGTGCTGCACGAGGGGCGGCGGCCGAGACGACTCCTTCCGGCCGCTGGACCCGCGGCGAGACCGACGTGCTCACGCTCGACTTCCACGCGCCGTTCCAGAACCGCGACATCGCCGAGATGGGCGGCTTCACCGACCCCGAGTACCTCCAGTCGCTCCTGCGCGCCGAAGGCGGCTTCAAGCCCGAGCTGCTCGAACGCGAGCCGATCATGTTCTGGACCGACGCGAAGGGCGAGATCGGCCCCGCCGGCAAGCGGTACGCGATCAGCCACCACCGCACGGCGCTCGCACGCGAGGACTGGCAGCAGGAGGCCGGGCTGTTCGTGTCGAAGGGGCCGATGCGGCGCACCGTGCCGACGCTGGAGTTCAAGGGCACGTACGCCGAGGCGCTCGAGACCTCGAAGGACGTGAATCGCCAGACGCGGCCGAACACCTACGTTGAGGACGTGGCGCGCGCCACGGAGATCGCGCGCGGCAAGGACGTATCGCTCCAGTCGGTCGCCGACCGCCTCAAGGTCACGCAGGGCAAGGCGCACAAGATGCTCGACTTCGGACACCTCGCGCCCGACGTGCAGCGGTCGCTCTCGGACGAGGCGGTGCGCGACTACGGTGCCCGACTCGGAGCGTCTGTCGCACGCCACCCCGACTACTACGTGCCGGACGTGCAGCGGAACTACGCCGCGCGCATCGGCCAGGGCATCTACTCCAGCGCCAGCGAACTTGGCGAGCTGCTGCGCTTCCAGGACGGCATCCGCGAGGCGTGGCCGCAGAACGAACTCTTCAACATGCCGTCACCCGAGGCGCTCGAGCGCGCATGGGGCCGGGCGGCGAAGAAGATCACGAACGTCGCTAAGATTCTGAAGAGCATGGCGCGTCGCTACGAGAAGCAACTCGCGGAGGGCGGCCCCGGCGCGGCCGTACTCAAGGAACTGAGTCGGATGAGGCTGTCGCTCATCCGCCCGCGCGCCGAGCTGGTCGCGAAGATCCAGAAGGACTACGCGGTGGACAAGGTTGCGCGCCGACTGACGACGGCGATCGGTGCGGGCGAGACGATGGACGCCGTGGTGGGCCGCATCGAGAAGGAGATCAAAGACCGGCTGGGGGAGCCGGGCCCGGAGGGGTGGAGCGGCCAAGAGGGATTCATCCGTTGGGAGGCGCTCGGGCTCGGACTGCTGCACGCCGACCTCGTGAAGAACACGCGCGCCGCACTCGCGAACTCGCTGGCGCGGCTCGGCAAGAAGGCCAACCAGCTCCGCCTCGTGCGCCGCGGCGAGACCGTCCACAGCGAGCCCGGGGCGCTCGAGGAGCCCGACTACTGGAACGAGTACGCGACCTACCGGCTCATGCACTGGCTCCCGGGAGTGGGAGCGGTGCTGGCGCCCGGCGGCGGGCAGGTCATTGTGCCGGTCAAGTTCACGAACTCGAAGGGCGAGACCGTCTATCTGCGGCACCTGTGGCGCAACGTGGACAAGAGCATCACGCACCTGACGCGGCAGGCCGACGAGGTGCTGCACCTGATTGTCGGCGACGAAGGCATGAAGGCGCTGGAGGAGTTCGGCCGCAACGACCTGCTGTTCGGCGAGGCGCTCAACGGCAACGCGCGCGCGCTGGCGCGACTGCCGCTCGAACTCCGCCGAGCGCTGCCGGACGTGCGGGCGCTGTGGCACTCGCATCTGGACGTGGCGATCGAGGCCGCGAAGAAGAAGAACGTGAAGCTGCCGGGGCGGATCGAGGAGTACGTGCCGTTCCTGATCGACTTCCTGAAGCCTGAGACGCTGGACGCCGACCTCAAGACGATCGAGGGCGTCGCGGCGCTGCGCGACTCCGAACTCAAGGACCGGCGCAACCGCTTCTACCTCGAACGCGAGGGCTACGAGCCGAAGTTCAAGAGCTTCGTGCAGGCGTGGCGGGCGTGGCACTCCGCGTGGGCGCGAAAGCTGGCGCTCGACCCGGTGATCGAGGCGACGGCCGAATACCTGCGGACCGAGGGTCGCCACGAGGACAACGCGCTGCGCGCCGGCCAGCTACGGAACTGGGTGCAAGCGTTCCACATGAAGCGCAAGACCGCGATCGAGCGCCACGCCGACGCGAGCCTGCGGACGATGTTGTTCGCGCAGTCGGCGGGCGCGGTGCAGGACTTGAGCGAGGCCGATGCCGTGGCGTGGGTGGGGGAGAAGCCGCTGCTGGACGCGGCGGCTGCGCTGGGCGGGAAACTCGTGTCGTTCGCGGCGGTCGTCAAGGGCAAGAACATCAGCTTCACCAGCCCGAAGAAGTGGATGAAGCTGGGCGAGCGCGCCGGGATGGAACTCTACGGCGGCACGGGTGGCTGGGCGTACTCGGAGCCCCGGCTCAAGGGTCCGCTCCAGGCGCTCCACTACGCGCTGACCGAGAACCCGGCATGGGTCACGAACCTGCGTCGCCGCGCAGGCGGCGCATGGTTCTCGCGGCCCGGGCGCGTGCGCCGGATGCTCGAGCGCCGCCAGAGCGTGCTGCGCTGGGAGCACGACCCCTTCAACGCCAGCATGGCGTGGTGGAACGGCGGCGTGACGAAGGCCGTGATGGCGTGGAACGTGGGGGCGACGTTCGTGAACGCGCTCAACCCGTTCGCCACCACGCTACCCGAGTACGGGGCGCTGACGACCGGCGCGGCGCTCGGCAAGAGCATCACGCTGACCGCGCGCCGCGCCTACCGCGCGAGCCTCAAGGGTGCCGTGTCGCTGCTCGAGTCGCGCGGATTTCTGACGCCCGAGCAGGCCGAGCGCTATCGGATGGCGGTGCCGCTGCTGGCCGAGGAACTCATGCTGGACGCGCTCTCGCTCCGCCAGGGCGAGTCCTTCTACCTGCGGCGCATCGCGGAGCAGCTCAACAAGGGCCGGGGTCCGAACACGACGTCGCTGATCGAGGCGTTCCGGCCGCTCGGGGGCTACGCGCTGGTGGAGGCGATGACGCGCGGGCTCGACATGCACGCGGCGTGGATCGACGGGCTCAGGAAAGGCTACTCGGCCGGCCGCATCGCACGTGAGTACGAGGACTCGTCCGCTGGCCGGATGCGGGCGAACGCGGACGCTGCGGCGGAACTCAAGGACCCGAACAGCCTCGCCTCCTACGTCGCGCGCCGGTCGCAGCTCACGATGTTCGACTACGGCCCGATGGGTCAGGGTGCGTACATGGCCGACCCGGTCGGCAAGGCGCTCGGCGCGCTCACCACCTGGCCTAGCAACATGCTCATGTCGTACCTGCTGCGCCCGCTCGAGGGCGGTGCCCGCGCCGGCGCCGGCTTCTTCGGCGCGCCGAGCACCGCCGAGCACCGGCAGGCAGCGAAGGCGCTGTTCAGGATGCTGGCCGCTGCGGGCATCGTGCTCTGGCTGTCGGACAAGTTGCGGACGAACCTCGCGGTGGGCGGCACCTCGAGCGCGGCGATCGCGCTGCTGAAGGCGAGCCGATTCCTGTTCACCGACGAGGAGACGTACAAGGCGTGGATGAGTCGCGCGCTGGCTGGCGAAACCACGCCGCTCTGGAGCGGGCGCAAGTACGGGCGCCGCTCTTCGCTGCCGTGGGCCTCGCCCACCGGGAGCCTGCTGTACGACTGGACGCAGAACGGGTTCATGCACGCCTTCCTCGAGGCCATGCGGCTGCGGCTCCCGGGCAAGGTTGAGTGGGCGCGCATCGTCTCCGAGAACCCCGACATCTTCAAGGACGACCAGCGCTGGCGCTGGGTCGCCGACGCGCTCGGTGTCCGCACCTTCTATCGGATCGAGCGCGGGAAGAAGATCAAGCACCAGCTCCGGCTCATCACACCGGAGGAGCTGGCCGCCGACCGCGAGACCATGCCGCTGCGTGGCGCGCAGAAAAAGACGGGACGCGCGGCCGGGGCTGCGGCATACTGAGGGCCCATGATCGACCGCCGACCACTACCAGGTTTACTGATCGAGCAGCAGCCAGAGGCGGTGGTGTGCGCGCTGGCGCTGGTGGGCGAGGCGCGCGGCGAGCAGGACGCCGGGGGCGACCTCGAGGCGGTGGCGATGCTGTGCGTCTTGTGGGTCGGGAACAACCGCATCAAGGACGCCCGCAATCGCTGGCCCAAGACCATGCGGCAGGCGTTCCTCCAGCCGTGGCAGTTCTCGTGCTTCAACCCCCACGACCCGAACCGCGACAAGCTGCTCGAGGTGTGGAAGTCCGACCCGGTGACGTGGGAGCGCGCGGACACGACCTGTGACCTGTTTGAGCAGGAGTGCACCGTGGACCCGACCGACGGCGCCACCCACTACTGTACGCTCGGGCTGTGGGGCGTGGACGACGCCGCGCGCGAGCACCCGCGCTGGCACTCGAAGCAGGAGATCGAGGCCCGGCGGACGGTGGAGACCGCGCGCTGGGGGCACCACGTTTTCGCTAGGGCAGCATTACGCTGACGCCGCCGCCGGCCAACGGTCAGATCGAGCGCCTGCTGCCCGTCACCGAGGACCAGGCGCGCGCGACCGGCGCGATCGCGGAACTCCAGCGCAGCAACGTGGAGACCCTCGGCGACATCCGCGACTCGCTAGCGAGGCACACGCCGGTCCTCGAGAAGATGTGCGGCACGCTTGAGCGCATCGAGGAGGACCAAAAGGACGGCCGCGAGAGGGCCGTGGCAGTCGTGCTCGCCAAGGTCGAGGAGCGCACCAAGTCCGGCGGCTGGGTGGTCGTGGTCGGGTGGGCGATCGCCGCCAGCGCCACGGTGCTCGCAGCCGCCCTCACCGCCCACGCGCTGCTGATGAAGCGATGAAAGAACCAACCGCTAACCGAA
>CAZVZP010000155.1:0-5876 GCA_964631625.1 uncultured Hyphomicrobiales bacterium
CTGGCAACGGGGCCAGAGTGTATCAGGCTTTCCGATGGTCGGGTATCGGAACATCCGACTGTGCGGGCAGCCCGAACGGCAGAAGTGTATCAGGCTTTCTGATGGGGCAAGTCGACTCAGGCATCGCTCTCATCGATGCGCGCTTGATGGCTCGGAGGGCTCGATCCCCAGGCGCTCAAGCAGCGCGCGGTCCTTCTCGGGCGAAGGGTTGGCGGCGGTCAGGAGCTTCTCGCCAAGGAAGATCGAGTTGGCGCCGGCCAGGAAGCACAGCGCCTGCAGCTCGTCGCTCATGCCCTCGCGTCCGGCGGAGAGACGCACGACGGAGGCCGGCATGAGGATGCGCGCGAGCGCGATGGTGCGCACGAACTCGAGCGGATCGACGGCCGCGTTGCCCTCGAACGGCGTGCCCGGAATGCGCATCAAGAGATTGATCGGCACGCTCTCCGGATGGGGCCTGAGGTTCGCCAGCGTGCGCAGCATCTCGGCGCGGTCCGCGCGGCTCTCGCCCAGGCCCACGATGCCGCCCGAGCAGACCCGGATGCCGGCCTCGCGCACCCTCTGCAACGTCGCGAGGCGATCGGCGAAGCTCCGCGTGGTGATCACCTCGCCGTAGAAGGCCTCCGAGGTGTCGATGTTGTGGTTGTAATAGTCGAGTCCCGCGGCCTTCAGCGTCTCGGCCTGGCCGTCGTCCAAGAGGCCCAGGCTCGCGCAGGTCTCGAGCCCGAGCGCCTTCACGCGGGCGATGATCGAGGCGACGGCGGCGAGATCCCGTGGGTTCGGCCCGCGCCAGGCGGCGGCCATGCAGAAGCGGGTGGCGCCGGCCTCTTTGGCCCGCCGCGCGGCGGCGAGCACGGTGTCGGCGTCCAAGAGCTTTTCGCGCTTGAGCCCCGTGTCGTAGTGGGCGCTCTGCGGGCAGTATTTGCAGTCCTCGGGACAGGCCCCGGTCTTGATGCTCTTGAGCTGCGCGATCTCGACGCGGCCGGGATCGAAATGGGCCCGGTGCACCGTCTGCGCGCGATAGATGAGCTCGGCGAAGGCGAGGGCGAACAGCGCCAACACCTCCTCAGGCCCCCAATCGTGGCGCAAGCCTTGCCTCCCGCCGTTGGTGTCCGTCATGTGCCGTCCTCGCAAGCCTCGGCCAACCCTAGCGAGCGCCGCCCGGTTTGCAACCGCTTTCGCGTGGGCCCGGGTCCTTGCGTTGACATCGGGGAGCGCGCGCGGGAGAGTGGCACAAGGCTCCGCGATTTCGACTCAAGACCTTGAGCAAATTCGACGACCTCTACGGCCGGTGGCTCGAGCGGCTGGCCCGCGCCGGGTTGCGCCGCGCCTTGCGCGCCACGCTCCCCGAAGATCAAGGCCGCGTGCGCGCCGATGGCCGGGCGCTCATCAACCTCTCGTCCAACGACTATCTCGGGCTTTCGCGCCATCCCGCGCTGATTGCGCGCGCCCAAGCCTTCGCGGCGCGCTTTGGCACGGGCGCCGGCGCCTCGCGCCTCATCACCGGCAATCTCGAGCCGTTCGAGACGATCGAGGGAAAGCTCGCGCGCTTGAAGGGCACGGAAAGCTCGCTCGTGCTGGGCTCGGGCTTCCTCGCCAACAGCGTGGCGATCCCGGCGCTCCTGCGCCGCGAGGCGCTGGAGGCCGAGCCGCTCGTGTTCTCGGACGAGCTCAACCACGCAAGCATCGTGCACGGGGTCAAGGCGGCGCGGGTCGCGCCGGTGCTCTACCGCCACAATGACCTCGATCATCTCGAAAGCCTGCTTAAGGAGCGCGCGCAACGAACGACGCGCCCGTTCATCCTGACGGAAACCGTGTTCAGCATGGACGGCGACCGCGCCGACCTTAAGGGCCTGGTTGCGCTCGCGGAGCGCTACGGCGCCTTCCTCTATGTGGACGAGGCGCACGCGACCGGCGTGCTGGGCCCCCGAGGCATGGGCCTGGCCTGCGAATACGCCGGGCGCATCGATCTCATCATGGGCACCTTCAGCAAGGCCTTGGGCAGCTACGGCGCCTACCTCGCGTGCTCCGCTGTGGTGCGCGATTACCTGATCAACCGCGCCAGCGGCTTCATCTACTCGACGGCCCTGCCGCCGCCAGTCTTGGGCGCGATCGACGCGGCGCTCGATCTCGTGCCCGGCCTCGAGGCCGAGCGGCGGCGGCTCCACGCCAACGCCGAGCGGCTGCGCCGCGCCTTCCGCACCGCCGGGTTAAATATCGGCCGCTCGAGCACGCAGATCGTGCCGGTCATCTTGGGCGAGCCGGAGGCGGTCATGGGCGCCGCCCGCGCGCTCGAAGCCGAAGGGATTCTCGCTGTGGCGATCCGCCCGCCCACGGTGCCGGAGGGCACGGGGCGCATTCGATTCGCGCTGTCGAGCGCGCATGACGAGGCCGTGATCGCGCGGGTCATCGAGGCGGTGCCGCCGCTGCTCGCGCCCTGGCGAGCCTCCGCATGAGCCGCGGCTACTTCGTGACCGGCACCGACACCGACGTCGGCAAGACCGTGGCCTGCGCCTATCTCTTGCGCGCCCTCGATGCCGATTACTGGAAGCCGGTGCAGTCCGGCCTCGAAGGCGAGACCGACAGCGAAGCGGTGCAACGGCTCACGGGCCTGCCGCCCGAGCGCTTCCACGCCAGCGCCTATGCGCTCAGGGCTCCGCTCTCGCCCCATGAATCGGCGCGCCGCGAGGGCGTGCGGATTTCGCTCGAGGCCTTCGCGCTGCCCAAGACCCCGCGTCTCTTGCTCGTCGAGGGCGCGGGCGGCGTGCTCGTGCCCCTCAACGCGGACGCGCTCATGGTCGATCTCATGAGGCGGCTCGGGCTCACCGTGATCCTGGTCGCGCGCAGCACGCTGGGCACGATCAATCACACGCTCCTGAGCCTCGAGGCCCTGCGCGTGCGCGGGCTCAAGGTTGCGGGCATCGTCATGAACGGCCCGCCGAACGAGGCCAACCGGCGGGCGCTCGAGGAGTACGGCAAGGCCGAGGTGATCGCGGAGATTCCGCGGCTCGAGCCGCTCGATGCGCCGACACTCGCGGCCTTCGCCCGCCGCCACCCGTTGCGGCTGAGAGAGGTGGCGTGAGATGGCCTCGAGCGCCTCGCTCGCCGATCTCGACCGGCGCCATCTCTGGCATCCCTTCACCCAGGCCCAAACCGCACCCGATCCGATCGTCGTGCGCACGGCGAAAGGCGCCCGCATCACGGCCGAGGACGGCCGCGACTACCTCGATCTCGTGTCCTCCTGGTGGGTCAACCTGCATGGCCACGGCCACCCGGACATCGCGCGCGCGATCGGCGAGCAGGCGGAGCGGCTCGAGCACGTGATGTTCGCGGGGCTAACCCACGAGCCCGCGATCACGCTCGCGAAAAGGCTCGTCGACCTGCTGCCCACGCCGCTCGCCCGCGTGTTCTACTCCGACAACGGCGCAACCGCGGTCGAGATCGCACTGAAGATCGCCTACCAGTATTGGCGCAATCGCGGCGTTGCCTCGCGCACGCGTTTCCTCGCCTTCGAGGGCGGCTACCACGGCGACACCGTGGGCGCCATGTCGCTGGGGAAAGGCTCGGGCTTCTACGGGCCGTTCGAGGCGCTCATGATCCCGGTCGATCTCGTGCCTTATCCCGCCACGTTCGAGGGCGACCTCGAGGTCGAGGCGCGCGAAGCGGGGGCGCTCGCCGCGCTTGAGAGCCTTCTTGCCGAGCGCCCCGAGGGCTATGCGGCGGCGATCATCGAGCCACTGGTGCAGGGCGCCGCGGGATTCCGAGTCTGTCGGCCCGAGTTCCTGCGCGCCGTCGCAAGCCGGCTCGCGCGCGCCGGCACCCTCTTCATCTTCGATGAGGTGATGACCGGCTTCGGCCGCACGGGCGCCATGTTCGCCTGCGGCAAGGCGGGCGTGACGCCGGACATCCTGTGCCTCGCGAAGGGCCTGACCGGCGGCTTTCTGCCGCTCGCCGCGACCGTATGCCGCGAGGAGATCTACGCCGCGTTCCTGAGCGAGGACGTTCATCACGCGTTCCTGCACGGGCACTCCTACACCGCTAATCCCATCGGCTGCGCCGCTGCGCTCGCCTCGCTCGACCTCTTCGAGAAGGAGCACACGCTCGCGCGTGTGGCCGAGATCGAGCGGCTCTATCGCGCGCGCTTCCAGGGCCTTGCGGCAAGACCGAATGTCGAGCGCACGCGCGTTCTGGGCTCGATCGCGGCCTTCGAGGTCAAGACGGACTCGTCGGGCTACGGCGCCGCCGTCGGCGCGACGCTCAAGGCCATGCTCATGGAGCAGGGCCTCCTGCTGCGCCCCCTGGGCAACGTGGTCTATATGATCCCGCCTTACTGCATTGCGGATCAGGAATTGCACCACGCATTCGACGTCTTGGACGACGCGCTGGAACGGGTCCGGTAGCCGAGGGACGGATCGGTGAATCGTCGAATCGAACCGCCCCGGCCACGCGTCGAAGAGATCGCGTTTCTCGATCCGTGCAGCGCCTTCGCCGCCTTTGCGCGCGATCCCTTCGCGATCTTTCTCGACAGCGCGCTCGTCGATCCCCGTCAGGGCCGCTTCGCCTTCATCGCCGTCGATCCCTTCGAGACGATCGTCTCGGACGGAACCGGCGCGGACCCGTTGGCCCGGCTCGAGGCCGCTCTTAAGCGCTACCCCTTGACCACCGTGTCGGGCGGGCCGCCGTTCCAGGGCGGCGCCTGCGGGCTCTTGTCCTACGATCTCTGCCATCGGCTCGAGCGGCTGCCGCGGGCGAAGCCATCGGAACGCCGGATGCCCGAACTCGCGGTCGGGCTCTACGACCTCATCGCCGCCTTCGACCTGACCCTGCGCCGGGCCTACCTCTTTTCGAGCGGCTACCCTGAGAGCGAGCCGGGGCCGCGGCTACGGCGCGCCGAGCAACGGGCGGCGGCGTTGCGCGCACGGCTCGGTGCGCTCGCCTCGCCCGAGTTCGAGGGCGAGTCGGCACGCAATGCGCCGCCTGCCGGGATCGCCGAGTGGCGCGCCGACTGTGCCCGTGCGCGCTACGAGGCCAAAGTCGCGTGCGTGGTGCGCTACATCGAGGCGGGCGACATCTTTCAGGCCAATCTGTCGCGCGGCTTAACGGCGGCTCTGCCGCCGGGACTGCACCCCTTCCGGCTCTACGAGCGCCTGCGCGCGGTCAATCCCGCGCCCTTCGCGGCCTACCTCGGCCTCGGTCGGAGTGCGATCCTGTCCTCGTCCCCGGAGCGGTTCCTCAAAGTCAGCGAGGGTCGCGTCGAGACCCGCCCGATCAAGGGCACGCGGCCGCGCGGAGAGAACCCGGAGGAGGACCGGCTGCTCGCCCAGGCGCTCATCTCGAGCGAGAAGGACCGGGCCGAGAACGTCATGATCGTCGATCTCCTGCGCAACGATCTCTCCAAGGTCTGCCGGCCCGGCAGCGTCGCGGTGCGCGAGCTGTGCGTGCTCGAGAGCTTCGCCAGCGTCCACCATCTGACGTCGACCGTCGTGGGCGAGCTCGAGGCGGGCATCGGCGCGGTCGAGCTTTTGCGCGCGGCGTTTCCCGGGGGCTCGATCACGGGCTGCCCCAAGGTGCGCGCGATGGAAATCATCGCCGAGCTCGAGGAAAGCGAACGCGGGCCCCATTTCGGCGCGATCGGCTATCTCGGCTTTAACGGCGCGGCGGACCTCAACATCGCCATCCGCACGATCGCGATCGCGGACGGCCGGGTCGACATCCGCGTGGGCGGGGGCATCGTCGCGGATTCGGATCCGGCCGAGGAATACCGGGAGACCGAGGTCAAGGCCCAGGCGCTGCTGCGTGCGGCGGCCTTTCCGGACGAAGCCCGAATCGTCGCATGATCCTCCTCGTCGATAACTACGACTCCTTCGTCTACAACCTCG
>CAZVZP010000155.1:5886-6703 GCA_964631625.1 uncultured Hyphomicrobiales bacterium
CGCGAGCTCGGCCATTCGTGCCGCGTGCTGCGCAACGACGCCTTTTCGCTCGAGGAGGTGGCCAGGTTGGCGCCCAGCCACATCATCGTTTCGCCCGGCCCCTGCACGCCCAACGAAGCGGGGGTTTCCAACGCGCTCATCGCCCGCTTCGGGCCCTCGATCCCGATTCTCGGTGTCTGCCTCGGCCATCAATGCATCGGCCAGGTCTACGGGGCTCGCATCGTGCGCGCGCGCCGGCCCGTGCACGGCAAGTCGTCCCTCGTGCACCACGATGGCGAGGGATTGTTTGAGGGCCTGGCGAACCCCTTGCGGGCCGCCCGTTATCACTCGCTGGTAGTCGCTGCCCATTCGGTGCCCTCGTGCCTCAAGGTCACGGCGCGGGGGCCCGATGGCGAGGTGATGGCGCTCGAGCATCGGGTTCATCCGGTCGCGGGCGTGCAGTTTCACCCCGAATCCGTGCTGACCGAATCGGGCCACCGCTTGCTGCGCAACTTCCTCGAAGACTTCGCCCGGCCGCGGCAAGCGGCGTGAGCCGGCGCGGCCGCGCCCTTCGTCAACTTCGATGCGAAGCGGCGCTATCCGCGCTACGGGCTCGAGGCGCGCGCCAGCCCAAGCCGGGCGAGGATCGCCTCGGCCTCCGCAACGATGCGCTCGACGAGCACGCCCGCGGGCTCGATCTCGTGGATCAGGTCGATCGCTTCGCCGGCGAAGATGACGCGCGTTGCGACGTCATCCTTTCTAAACGCCTCCTCGTAACGGGCGGCTTCCCCTTCGAGCGCGGCCTCGAGCGCCGCCTCTCGGCCGTGCCAGCGCTCAA
>CAZVZP010000156.1:0-6249 GCA_964631625.1 uncultured Hyphomicrobiales bacterium
ATCCTTGAATCAAACCGCGATTCCACCGTCAATCAGTTTGTCAACAGGGCCTAGCCCCACTGCGCCTGCACTTGCAACAAGAACCTTGTCTTTAACAATATCTATCTTAGGCGCAACCTGAACTATAGTCGGCAGCGAGCCAAAGCTAAACGTGGCTTCACTATCTGTGCCGATTACAACGCCGTCTTTGCAGATCAGGCCGACAACGAGCGTCATCCGCTACTCGACGAAGATGCTGTTCACCTTCATCTCTGGATACGCCTTATAAATCGCCGAGACAAGCTGTGAGAACGATAGCCCGCGAACCCATTCTGACACCTTTCTCAAAAAGGATCGGTCGGACTCCTGAAATCCCTCAAGCATCCGTTCAGCGGCTTGCTGACCGGCATCAGTGGCGCAATATTGATTCCACCGGCCATTAGATGTCACCGATACCGCCGCAAATCCATTAGCTTCCAGAAGGCGGATGTCTTCATAGACTGCCTTATCAAACGGACCATAATCGTAAGGCTTAAACTGGTATTTTGAATCAGCATCGAAGAGATGCGGAAGGGCATCTCCGATGAGGAAGAGCGATTTCTGAATTTGAACAGGCTGGTATGGCTGCCCCCCGGCCAAGCCGAGCATCAGTAAAGTGACGTCTAGGCGCTTCATCGGAGAGACCGCTGCTCGTTCTTCACCAGCTTGTGCTAATAGCCCAACGCTTAAAGTCCTGTAAATAAATCATTTTACTATTTACAAGTCCTTCGCAGGCTTGAACTTTTCCGCGGGAGCGAAGAAGGAACCCGAGGGTCAAAGTGGTCATTTTGACCTATCACGCCATCGATTCCCCGATCACGGTCCGGCCACCCCCGCCAAGCGCCGTTTCTCCTCCGCCGAGAGCCAGTCGGCTTTCGAGAGGCGCTCCCAGAGGCGCTCGCGGTTGAGGGCGAGAGCGGGAACTTCGTCGAGGTCGGGGGCGAGCTCCAACCCGTGGCCGAAGGCCGGCGCGAGCCAGTTGTTCAACTCCTCGGCGATGTGCGCAACCAGCGGCACGATCGTGCTCTCCCAGAGCGCAACGCGCGCCTCGCGGAAGTTGGCGTAGGTATTGTCGCCGGGGATGCCCAGCAATTGCGGCGGCACGCCGAAGGCAATCGCAATGTCGCGCGCCGCCGTATGCTTGGCGTTGGTGAAGTCCATGTCCTTCGGCGTATGCCCCATGGCCTCCCACTTGAGACCCCCTTCGAGCAGCAACGGCCGCCCCGCGTTCCCCGCGCCCTCGTACTTCTCCGCAAACTCCTCGCGCAAATGCGACCACTGCTCGTCCGACAGCTCGCCCTCGAACACGAGCGCGCCGGACGGCCGTGCGCCGTTCTGCAGCAGCGCCTGGTTCCACTTTCCCGCCTCGTTGTGCTGGTCGATCGAAAACGCGGCCGGCTCGACCGCGCTCAAGCCGTACCAATCGTCGAGCGGGTTGAAGGTCTTCAAGTGCAAGACGCCCGCGCGCCCCGTCAAGGGATCGACGCGCCACTCGCGCGCTTTTCCCTCGACCTCGAACCGATAGCCGAGCGGCAGGCCCTTCGCGCCTGCGATCACCTTCATGCGATCGGGGCGTAAGCTGAACAGCTCGCGCGGCGGCCGCCCTTCGGGCCCCACTGCCTCGAGATACGAGTTGCCGGCGATCAGCAGATAGCCGTACACCGCCTCGAACAGCTCGTGCCCGCTCTGCAGGGGGTTCGGGCGCTTCAAGAGCCGCAAGATCGGATGATCCGTAATGCGCTCGCGTTGAGCGGCCCTGCGCTCGAAGAGCGCAAAGGGCACCGAGGCCGCGCCGCGCGAGACCTCGTTGACCGCCATGAAGGCGATCACGTTGCGCCGATAACCCTCCTCCGCGAAGGCGTCGAAGCGCCGGGGCGAGAACACGGCGCGTCCCGTTCGCGCAAACGCAACCATCGCCCCGCTCGAAGCCTTCGCCTCCGGCGCCCGCCACAGCGCGCGCCAGGCCTGCCGCAATCCCATTTCCGCCCTCAGTCGATCACGCGCAGCCCCGGCCGCGCGCTCTTCTTGCGCACCCAGCTTAGGAACTGGCTCATCGAATCCACCTGATCGTCGTGCGCGCCGTTGGGGAAGGCTGCGACCTCGGCCTCGAAGTCCATGAGCCAATCGGCCGCTTCAGGCAGGAACACCCTTCCCGCCTCGATCGCCGGGCTCTCGGCCGCGAGGCGTGTGATCTTGTCGCCCTTAGGCTGAATCGCGAGCACCGGGAGCTTCTCCGCCGCGCGCAGGTCCTGGATGAGCGACGTGCCCGAGCCCTGATCCTCGATCAAGACCGCGGAGGGGTGCCACTTGCTAGCTAAGCTCTTGCTCGCGCGCACCAGCTCGGGGTAGCTGAGCCGCGCGCGCAACACCTCGAGCAGGTAATAGCCGCTCGCGGATTCCGCCCACGCGGTGCACGCCGAGTAGTCGTGCCCGGCACCCGGCTTCGCCGCCGTATCCCACGAGAGCACGAGGCGCGAAACCTCCACCGGCGGCTCGCGGTAGCGGCGGAACCACTCGAGGCGCACCAGCCCGCCGCCTCTCGGCGCGGGCCGCTGCTGCAGCTGGCCCGCCGAGCCGAAGCTGCCCAAGCGCCGTTTCCATTCCTCGAGCCGCGCTCTTGGGAAGCGTGCGGGCCACAACGGCTCGCCCGGCGCCTGGCGCGGGTCCGCGAACGGAAGCGCCGTCGTCGAGCGTCGCTCGGGCTCGAACTCCGCGGGCAGCATCAGATGCTCCCAGCCGCCTTCCTTGAGCACGTGGCCCGTCAAGTCGTCCTCGTGCAGCCGCTGCATCACGATGATCACGGCCGAACGCTCGGGATCGTTGAGCCGCGTGCCCATCACTTCGTCCCACCAGGCGAGCACCGCGCCCCGCTTGGCCTCGGAATGGATCTCCTTGGCGTTGTGCGGATCGTCGATCAGGATGACGTCGCCCCCTTCGCCCGTGGCCGCGCCGCCGACCGAGGTGGCAAGCCGCGCTCCGCCCTTGTCGTTCTCGAAGCGGCTCTTCTCGTTCTGATCGGGCAGGAGCGCGAACGATGCCCCGAAGTGCCTCCGATACCACGGGCTCTCGATCAAACGCCGAGAGCGCGCCGCATCGCGCACGCTCAAGGAGCGCGCGTAGCTCGCGCTCAAGAAGCGCAAACTGGGTTGCTCGATCCACGCCCAGGCCGGAAAGAACACCGAACAGCTGAGCGACTTCATGTGGCGGGGCGGCAAGTTGATGACGAGGCGCTTGATCTCGGCCTTCGCCACCGCCTCGAGGTGCTTGGCGATCGCCTCGATGTGCCACCCGGGAACAAACGGCTTGGGCTCGATGTAAGGCCAAGCCTGTTCGATGAAGGCGATGAGGCTACGCCGCGCCCGCTCGGCCCGGATGCGCTCGAGGGCGCCGCTTCCGAACCGCGCGCTGAACGCGGCTCGCCTTCGCGATGAGCCGTTCAAGCTCTTCGAGCTCCTGATCGGTAAGCGCCGAGAGGTCGAGGCGATCCTCCACCCCGTCGTCCTTCTTGTCGTGTTCCATGCCGTTCGCCTGCCGTTGCCGCAAGTAGAAGAGGATGGCCGGAATCTTGCCCTGCGCGATGGATTCGAGCAGCGCCGCCTCCGCGCGATCGCGGTTGGCGCGCTTGAGCTCGGCTTCGAGGTCCTGCAGCGTCTTCGAGCGCGCGACCGCGCGCGAAAGCCGAGCCGTCGGGATGCCGAGCGTTTCCGCGGCGAGGGTGCGAACGCCGCGGGCCGTGCGCAGCGCCTCCGCGAGCGCCGCGACCGTTAGCGGTCCCTTGCTCGCGCGCAGCGCCCGCGCCGTCGCCGCCTTCGGGCTTTCGATGCGGACCGCGTGCTGAGGCAGGCCGAGCGCGCCGGGCACGCCGCGCCGGCCGATGAGGCCGATGCCGTGCTCGCTTTCGGATCGCCGCTCTCCGTTTCGCCGCCGGCGCGCCTTGGGCGTTCGCTCTCCGCTCAAATCGGTTGCCCTATCGCCGCGACCCGCGCGCTCTGGCGCGATCCCGCCACGCGTTTCAGCAATCGTTCTCGTAGGTCAGCGCGCCTGGCGGCCGAGGTTCCGCATCTGGGCGAGCCATTTCTCGCGCTTCCCCTGGCTCGCGCCCTCGACCATGCCGAACAGGCTTTCTCTGATCGGAGCGATGCCGGCGAACCCCAGGATATTGCGCTTCAGGCTCTTCAGGCCGTGGGCGCCGAAATACCAACGGTAGATAAGGGCCGGCATGCCCATAGTGATAACGATACGGGCGGATTTGCCCTTGAGCCGCTTGGTCCACGATTTGCCCGATTGGCCGTGAACAAAGGCGAAGCCCGGGCGGAACACCTGCTCGAGAAAGGCCTCGAGCAATGCCGGCACGGTGCCGAGCCATAAGGGATGGACGATCACCAGATGGTCGGCGCGGCCGATCGCCTCCTGGCAGGGCACGAGCACGGCCGGCAACGGGCCGCTGTCGAACGCGGTCTTGCTGCGCAACCACGGAAAGTCGAGTTCGGCGACGTTGATGCGCGCGACCTCGTGGCCCGCCTCCTTAGCGCCCTCGGCGTACGCATCCGCCAGCGCGTGACAGAGATGGTTGCCGGCCGGGTCTGGATGGCCCTGAATGATTACGATGCGGCGCGGCATGGGCCTCTCCCCTTTGCCGGTCCATCGTTATCGCGCTCGCCGCCACTCTGTCGATGACGCCTTTGGCCGCGTCCCGCCGCGCCCTACCCGTCCAGGGATGCGATCCTCAAGATCATAAACGAAGCCCGCCGCGGGGCTGCCGGGCGGGCCGATCTCCTTTTCCGGAGCGTGCGGGTCTTATACCCCAAGCGTTCCCCGTTGTCAAGACAAAATCACCAATATGGACAAATTAGCTGCGCCGATCGAGAGAGCCATTTGATCGCAACCGCGCGGGCTCAGTCTATTGCATTAACCAAGTATTCTATTGATATGAAGACACAATATTTCATCTGCCCGAGGGCTTCGCGGACCGCCGGTGTCCTGGAGCCGTATCAGCGTCTTTTTTATCCTCAAGCATAACTCAATCAACTTGGTGGATAACAACGTGCCTGCCCTTGGCTGGCTTTGCAGCCCAGCCGCGCGCCACGCAATAGAGCTCGAGGCCTTCGATCAGGCCCTTTTTCGCCGTGCCGTTGCGCGCCCTTCTCTTCTTGTCCGCCTCGCGGCAGGAGAGCTCGTCGATCACGACGTCGCGCACGGGCCAAGCCGCGACGCGCCGCTCGGCCATGAGACTCATCCACTTAAGATAGCGACGCTTCAAGCGAATCCGCCGCTCGCTCTCGTGCTCGAAAGGAAAGTGCCGCTCGTTAGGCTGCCCCGGTGCGGCCGCGGGGTTGCTGACCCGGAGCGCCACCGGGCCGCTGATCAGCACGAACGCCTCGCGGATCTCGTAGGCCGCGGCCTCGTGCTCGGACGCAAGCACGCCGAGCTCGAAGAGGCGGCGCACCGGATCGGCTTTGAGCCTGGCGAGCGTCTCGCGCGTGGGCGCGATGCCCTGCTCGCGCTTATCCTCGCTCATCCCTCTTGCGCCTCGGGCGGCGGCGCGCCGACGGCCGGCAGATCGCGCCAAGACTTGAGCAGCGAAACGCAGCGTCCGATGTCGGCGAGCGCGGCCCGGTGCCTCGGCGTGCCGGGCTTGAGGTAGCAGCCTCGGTAGTGCGCCTCGCAGTAGCTCTTGCGGAACAGGGGCCGGCCGCACAGGCGCCACCGGCGCCGCGGATCGCCAAACAGGTACTGGCAGCCCTCCTCGAGCTGCGGCACCTCGGCGCCATTTACGGGCGTTAAGGCCCGGTCGGCCTCGGGCGCCCCCGCCGCGGGCGCCGCCGCCTCGGGCACCGTCGCCTCGGGCACCGCCGCCTCGGGCACCGCCGCCCCGGTCGCTGCGCACGCGCTCCCTTGCCGCCCTCCGGTGACATGGGCCAAGGGCTCCGCTATCGGTCTCCTCGGTTGCAAATCCGCTCCCTCCAGGTCTGCGGAATATCACCAAAATGGTGATCTTTGTCAAGACAAATCCACCATTTTGGATATTGCAATCATTTCACCGACTTGGTGGATTAAGTGCCATGAAAAACCGCATCCGCGAGCTGCGCCGCTCGCGCGGGCTGACCCTCGAAGAGGTCGCGCGGCGCGCCAATACCACGAACCAGCAGGTGCATCGGCTGGAGACCGGACAGCGCCGGCTCACCACCGAATGGATGGACCGTATCGGCACCGCGCTCGGCGTGCGCCCCG
>CAZVZP010000156.1:6259-6697 GCA_964631625.1 uncultured Hyphomicrobiales bacterium
GGCCGAGGCGCTGAAGGTCGCGGTCGCGGGCTATGTCGGCGCAGGCGATGCGATCTACCCGATCGACGATCACGCGACCGGCGTGGGCCTCGAGGAAATCGAGGCGCCGCCCGGCGAAGGAACCGATATCGTCGCCGTGATCGTGCGCGGCGATTCGATGTACCCCAGCTACAACGACGGCGATCTGATCTTCTACCGGCGCGAGGAGCACACGCCCGAGCACACGTTCTTGGGCCGCGAGTGCGTGGTTTCGCTCGCCGACGGCCGGGTGCTGGTCAAGCGCGTGATCCACGGTTCGAAGAAGAACCGCTATACGCTCGTCTCCCACAACGCACCCGCGATCATGGATGTCGCGGTGCGCTGGGCCGCGCCCGTGCGCTGGGTGCGCCGGCGCTAGAGCAGGATGCGGTTAGGTTGAAGCGTATCCGGCATTGACGA
>CAZVZP010000157.1:0-6041 GCA_964631625.1 uncultured Hyphomicrobiales bacterium
GTCTTTAAATCTAGAGCAATTTTATCCACTCAGATTGAACCGGACGGTTCAATCTGAGTGGATATTGCTCTAGCCGGGTTGGCGCGCCGGCACGCCGAGCGGCTTGGCGAACGATAGCTCGTGGCCGTCCGGGTCGGTGACGTGGAAGTAGCGTTCGCCCCACTCCGCGTCGCGAGGCGCGGTATCGGGCGACAGGCCGTTTTCGAGAGCGCGGCGGTAGAGCCCGTCCACGTCCGTCACGTGGAAGATTACCCGGCCCCACCAGGACCACCGCCGCTCCGGCCCTTGCAACGTGAGATTGACGAAACAGCCCTCGCCCTTGAGGCTGGTGAACGAGGTTTCTTCCCCGCCGTAGATCACTTCGAGCCCGAGCGTTCGATAGAAGCGGACCGCGCGCGCCATATCGTGGGTTGCGAGCGTGATGGCGTTGATGGTCTGGACTGGGCTCAAGACACGGCACTCCCGGTTGTGGCCCTTTGCGGCCAATGGAAAAATATCAGGCCCTAGAAGGACGAGTCCGGCTCCTTGAGGAACGCCGCCTCTTGCGCCGTCGTGGCGCGGCCCAGCACCGCGTTGCGATGCGGAAAACGGCCGAAACGCTCGATAATTTCCAGGTGCCGGCGCACGAAGCGGAGAGTTTCGGCCTGGCCCTCGTGCTCCGGCAGTGCCTCGAACAGGCGCACCGCCTCGCACTGGTCCGCGAGAGTCTCGCCATGTTCGAAGGGGGTGTAGAAGAACACCCGCTCGACCACCGTCATGCCGCGGTCGAACCCCATGGCGACCGCGTGGCGGGCCGTCGCCCGCGCCTGGGTGTCGGTGGCATAGGCGCGCGCATCGCCCCGGAACATGTTGCGCGGGAACTGATCGAGCACGAGCACGAGCGCGAGGCAGCTTCGTGCCTGTGAACGCCAAGCCGCGAGGGCACCCTGCGCGGCGCGCTCATAGAGGGCGAGAAAGCGCGAGCGGACGGTTTCGTCGAATGCCGCATCCTTGGCCCACCAGATATCGCGGTAGCGTCCGTAATCCGCATCGCCCGGCCGGCCGAACCAGAATTCCAATGCCTCATCGCTCGTGGCCAAGATCGCAAGCTCCATCCGTCTGCGGGCCGTCGGGCTCGGGCCGACCCGTCGGGCGGCCCCAGACGCCCATGGCACGCCGTGCGGGCCGCTAGCCTCTTTCGCCCTTACCCCCATGGTCCTACGATTTGCCGAGCGCCATGGCCAGCAACGACACCCCTTCGCCCCTCGGCTGCGACGAGGCGCGGCCGCGTCTTGCCGACTATGTTTCGGGGCGGCTCGATGGGCAATCCTTCGCCGCGATGCAGGGCCACGTCGAGGCTTGCGCGGCGTGCCGGCGCGCCCTGTCGGACCTTTTGGCCGATGAGGAGGATCGGTCCGGGCGACGGCAGCGCAGCCGTTTTGGCCGCCGCCCCGGCACTTTGAGCAGCGGCTACCGACGACGCCCGGCGTCTTTGTTTTGGCTCCTGGGCCTTGCCGCGATCGCCGGGTTCCTGCTCCTGCGCCAGCCGGGCGAGATCGCGGATACGGCGGCGGCCCGGCTCGCCTCGGCGCCCGTTCATGATCTGCGCGACTTTCTCGCCTCGGAGCGTGCGCCCGACCTTGAGACCACGGCGCCGCAGGCCGCTAAAGATTGGCTCGCGCGGCGGGTGAGCTACGACGTCCCGGCGCCTCACGCCGCGGCCGGTCCGGCGCGGCTCCTGGGCACTCGCCTCGCCCGTCTCTTGGAGCGCGACGTGCCGGTGGTGCTCTACGAGGCCAGCGGCAGGACGCTCGCCCTCTACCTGTTCGAGGCCGCGGCGCTGCCGCCGATCGAGGCCGAGGACGGGGCGCTGCTGGTGCGCGAGGACACGAGCGAAGGGGGGGTCGCGGGCTTCACCGAGATCCTGTGGCGGCGGGGGCCCCTCGTTTACGTGCTTGCCGCCGAGATGCCGGCGGACGATCTTGTGCCGCTCGCGGAACGGCTTGCCTCCGAGCCCTAAGCCGCCGCCGGATTTAACGAGAGCGCTCGCCCCATGGCCAAGAACAAACGCCACAAGCCCGACACGCTGCTCACCACCCTGGGCCGCGATTCCGACGCCCAACAGGGCTTCGTCAATCCGCCGGTCTATCACGGCTCGACCGTGTTGAGCCGCCGCGTGGCCGATCTCGACAAGAATTATGACGACCGTTTCCAGCGGGTGGTGTACGGCCGCTGGGGCACGCCGACGCACTTCGCGCTTCAGGAGGCCGTGGCCGAGCTCGAGGGCGGTCATCGCAGCATCGTCGTGGGTTCGGGCAAGGCTGCGGTGCTGTGTGCGTTGCTCGCGTTCTTAAGCCAGGGCGACCACCTGCTCACGGTCGACTCGGCCTACGGTCCCACGCGCCGCATCTGCGCCACGTTCCTGCAGCGCATGGGCATCGAGACGACCTTTTACGATCCTCTGGCCGGCGAGCGGATCGCGGAGCTGTTTCGTCCGAACACCAAGGCCGTGTTCCTCGAGTCCCCGGGCTCGCTGACCTTCGAGGTGCAAGACGCTCCCGCGATCGCGCGCACGGCACGGGCGCGCGGGATTGCCACCATAATCGACAACACCTGGGCGACGCCGCTCTATTTCAAGCCCTTCGCCCACGGCATCGACGTCTCCGTGCAATCGGCGACGAAGTACATCGTCGGCCACGCCGATGCCACGATGGGGCTCGTGACGGCGAACGAAAAAACCTATTCGGCGATCGTCGAAGCGGCCGACACGCTGGGCTCGGCGGTCGGACCCGACGACTGCTATCTGGCGCTCCGCGGCCTGCGCACGCTCGGGGTGCGGCTCAGGCGTCACGAGGAGACGGGGCTGACGCTCGCCCGCTGGCTCGCCGATCGGCCCGAGGTCCTGCGCGTGCTCCACCCGGCCCTGCCGGGTTGCCCGGGCCATGAGTTCTGGAAGCGCGATTTCCTCGGCGCGTGCGGGTTGTTCGCCGTGGTGCTCAAGCCCGTCTCCGACGCCGCGCTCGCCGCCATGCTCGACGGTCTCGAGCTGTTCGGCATGGGCTACTCCTGGGGCGGTTACGAAAGCCTCGTCATTCCGGCCCACCCCGAGATCGTGCGCACCGCGACCCGCTGGGAGCCGGGCGGCCCAACGCTGCGCTTCCACGCTGGGCTCGAGGACCCCGAGGATCTGATCGCTGACCTCGAGGGGGGCTTCGCGCGCCTGACGGCAAGCCGCTAGAGCAGCATCCGGTCAGTTGGAATCGCTTTCAGCGATCCAACGACCGGATAAAGCTGCTCTAGCGTCTTTAAATCTAGAGCAATTTCATCCACTCAGATTGAACCGGACGGTTCAATCTGAGTGGATATTGCTCTAGTGGTCTCGTTTCAACGCATGAGCCCCGATGACCCTCATCCTTCGAGACGTTCGCTGCGCTCTCCCTCAGGATGAGGGCCGGTTTTGGGCCTCACCCTGAGGAGGCCCGAAGGGCCGTCTCGAAGGGTGAGGTCAGTCGCGGGTACCAAGTGTTCGATTCGCACCACTAGGTCGAGCGCGCGCCGATTAACGGCGCCACGACGAGAGTGACGGCGACGAACAGCGCCGCCGCCGCGGCGACCACCGAGGGACCGGCCGGCAGGTCCCAGGCGTAAGAGCCGGCCAGGCCGCCCGCGACCGAGAGCGCGCCGGCGCCCGCGGCGAGCGCCGCCATCTGCTCGGGCGTGCGCGCAAAGCGGCGGGCGGCCGCGGGCGGGATGATGAGCAGCGACGTGATCAACAGCACGCCCACGATCTTGAGCGCGATCGCGACCGTGAGCGCGATGAGCAGGAGGTAGGCGATGCGCACGAGGCCCGTGCGCACGCCGTCGACCGTGGCCAACTCCTCATGCACGGTCATGTTGAGCAACGGCCGCCAGATCGCGGCAAGGACACCCAGCGCGAGCACACCGCCCCCGATAATCCAGGGAAAGTCGTTCCAGGCGAGCGCCAGGATGTCGCCGAAGAGGAAGCCGAAGAGATCGAGGCTCGGCCCGCGCACGAGCGCGATGGCGATGAGGCCGAGTGCGAGGGTCGTGTGCGCGAGCATGCCGAGCACGCTGTCAATCGGCACCAGGCTCTGACGTTGCGCGAGCACGAGCAAGAGCGCCGTCGCCGCCGCGACGCCCACGACACCCAGCAGCGGGCTGATGTGTAGGACGACGCCCAGCGCGATGCCGAGCAGCGCCGAATGCGCGAGCGCGTCGCCGAAATAGGCCATGCGCCGCCACACGACGAAGCAGCCGAGCGGCCCGGCGACGAGCGCGACCGCGACACCGCCCACAAGGGCTCTCAGCATGAACTCGGGCATGGCTCAGTTGAGCCGTTCGACCGGCGGCAATTCGACCGCCGGACGGTCTGCCTCGAGCGGGACGACCTCTCCCGTGGCGTCGTGGCGATGGTCGTGCGCGTGCGCATAGACGGCGATCTCGGCCGCGATCTCGCGCCCAAAGAGCGCCAGATACTCAGGATGCCGGCTCACATCCTCGGGCGACCCGGAGCAGCAAACATGATGGTTGAGGCAAACGACGCGGTCGGTCGCCGCCATCACGAGATGAAGGTCGTGGGACACCATGAGCACGCCGCAGCCGCGCGCATCACGAATGCGCCGGATCATCTGGTAGAGCGACGAGCGGCCGGCGATATCGACCCCCTGCACGGGCTCATCGAGAACGAGCAGATCGGGCGCGCGCAACAGCGTGCGCGCTAACATCACGCGCTGCGCCTCGCCTCCGGAGATGCGTTGAAAGGGTGCGCCGAGAAGATACGCGACGTGGACCTCCCGCAGCGCCGCCTCGAGAGCGGAGCGCGGCGCCGAGCGCCCGAGCGTCAGGAAACGAGCCACGGTCAGCGGCAGCGCGGGATCGATCGGCATCCGTTGCGGCATGTAGCCGACCCGGCAACCCGGCGCGAGCCGCACGCTGCCCGCATCGGGCTTCATCAGGCCGAGCGCGATGCGCAGCAGCGTGGTCTTGCCGGCCCCGTTGAGTCCCACGAGCGTCACGATCTCGCCCGCGCGCACCGACAAGTCCACCCCGTCGAGCACGGCGCGCCCCTGGAATTGCTTGCCGATGCCCCGCGTCTCGAGCAGCGGGGCGCCGCGCTCAGCCATGGCGGGCCCCGTCGTCCCGGCCGTCGCCGCAGCGGGAGCAGCGCCCGACCACCTCGATCACCTGGCGCTCGATCGTGAAGGCCAAGGCCTTCGCGCGCCGCCCGAGCGCCCGGCGGGCCGCATCGACCTCGATCTCGGCGACCTCGCCGCAATCGCCGCAAATCAGATACTGCGCCGCGTGATCGTTCTCGGGCCAGATGCACCCGACGTAGGCGTTGCGCGATTCGATGCGGTGGACCAACCCCGCCTCGGTGAGGAATTGCAGGGCGCGGTACACGGTGGGCGGCGCGGCGCGGCGCGGGCCCGTACGCAGGCGATCGAGCACGTCGTAGGCGCCGAGCGGCCCGTGCGAGTCCCAGACGAGCTCGAACACCCGTTTGCGCAACGGTGTCAAGCGAAGTCCCCGCACCCGGCAGATGCGTTCGGCGGCGCGCAACGCCTCACGGACGCAGTGGCGATGGTCGTGCTCGGTGAAGGCGAACGTTCGCATGGCCTGCTCCGCTTGATCCTCAAAGCCCGGGCCGCCGACGGGCAGGCCGCGACGGGCGCCGTTGCGCTCCGCGGGCCGATAATGTAACACTATAACATAACGTCGATGGTCGAGCGCCACAGGTATTCTGCAGCCGTGCCCTCGTCAATCTCGCAGCCCCGCGCGCGCGGGCCGCAGGCCGTCCGCCGGTCTCTCCCCGCGCTGACGCTGGCACTTGCCCTCCTCGGCGCCGTGTCCGAGGCGAACGCCGGCACCCCGCGGGTCGTGGCCAGCATCGCGCCGCTGCATGCGCTCATCTCGGACGTCATGTCGGGCCTGGGCAGCCCGGCATTGCTCATTCCGGCGAATCAGTCGCCCCATGGCTACGCGCTCCGTCCATCCGACATGCTGGCCCTGTCCGAGGCCGACCTCATCGTGTGGATCGGTCC
>CAZVZP010000157.1:6100-6680 GCA_964631625.1 uncultured Hyphomicrobiales bacterium
TCGCTTAAGCCCGATGCGGTCGCGATCGAGGCCCTAAGGCTCGATGGCCTCACGCTGCACGAAGCAACCTTTGACCACAACCACGGGCAAGACGAAGGGACAATGGACGGCGAGCCGTCCGAGCACGGCGTCGTCGATCCGCATCTCTGGCTCGATCCGCTGAACGCCATCGCGCTTGTCGATGTCTTTGCAGCGACACTCGCAGAAATCGATCGGGATCATGCGGCGCAATACGAAGAGAATGCGCTTGCGCTCAAGGAGCGGCTCCGCGCACTCGATGTGCGCTTGCGCGCGCGCCTCGCGCCGGTCGCGAAGCAGCGCTACGTGGTGTTCCACAGCGCCTACCAATACCTCGAGCGGCGCTACGGGCTCGAGGGTGGGGTTGCCCTCACCATCGATCCCGAGCAGCCGCCGGGTCCACGGCAGGTCGAGGAGATTCGCCGTCTCGTGCGCGCCGGCGAGGTGGCTTGCGTCTTTGCCGAGCCCCAGTTTCCGCGCGCGCTCGCCGAAGTTCTCGTTGAAGACAGCGGGGCACGCATCGCGGTGCACCATCGAGGCTCCGCCGACGAAGCGGCCCGCG
>CAZVZP010000158.1:0-6448 GCA_964631625.1 uncultured Hyphomicrobiales bacterium
CGCTCACCCGTGATTCCACTTCGCCAAGTAACGCTCTAGAGTCGCGCTGCGCCAGAATCGAGGGAGGTGATCATGGCCGGGGGCAAACAGGAAACGGTTCGCGCGCGTCACGGCAAGGCGGCGCGCATGAAGGCTGGGCAGCGCCTCAAGCTCGTCAACACCAGCGGCTTGCAAGTGGTGGACTGCTGGGCGTTTTGCGATCCCAGCCTGTCGGAGTTCATGTCCATGGAGCACACGCGCATTCCGCTCGGCAACGTCTATGCGCGCAAGGGCGATACGCTCTTGAGCAACCGCTACCGGAAGATGCTGACGATCGAGGAGGACACCTCGGGGGGCGCCCATGACACGCTGGTCGCGGCCTGCAGCCCCGAGCTTTACCGCGAGCACGGCGTGGCCTCGCCGCCGCACCGAGCGTGCTCGGAAAACTTACGCGAGGCGATGGAAGAGCTCGGGCTCAAGATCCCTGAGCAACCGTCGCCGTTCAACATTTTCCAGCACAGCATCGTCGATGCCGGCGGCAAGATCAGTCATACGCTGCCCAAGAACAAGCCGGACTGCCATGTCGTGCTGCGCGCGCAATGCGATCTCATTATCGCGTTTTCCGCCTGTCCGTGGGACGTGCCGATCTATCCGGTCAACGGGCCGGGCGGCCAGATCAACGACTGCCACTTCACCATCGAGTGAACGCGCGCCGGCGGTGCGGGACTTAGGCGTGCGACGGGGCAGCGGCCGTCCGCGGGCGCGACGCGGTTGATGTGCGATGCCGGAACGCGAGCCGATCGAGATCGAGCCCGGGAGCATCCATTACCGGATTCTCGCGCGTCTGTGCGAGATGCCCAAGCCGGTGCGCGGCATATCGGGCGTGATGCTCAACAACGAGTTCCACAGCCCGGCCGCCATCGACGAGCTTGCCGCCGCCGGGCTGATCGCCGCCCGGGGCTGGGAGAGCCTGGCGCCCAGGCTCGCGCCTTCGATCTGGGTCCCGACCGAGCAGGGCGAGGCGCTGTACCGGCGGTTGTCCGGCGCCGATATGCGCCGCTGAGGCCGCATCGGGCGCATCCCCGGGCATGGCCTAACGGCGCGTCGCGGTCTCTGCGCCAAGCCCGGTCTCCGAGCGCACGTGCTGGGCCTCGAAGGCGCGCCGCTCCTCCGCCGCGCGGGGGCTGCGCTCCGTGATCGAGAAGAACCACACGGCGAGGAACGCGGCGGGCATCGAGATCAGCGTCGGGTACGCATAGGGAAAGACCGGCTCGGCGTGGCCCAGGATGTCGACCCAGATCGTCGGCCCCAGGAGCGTGAGCCCGGCCGAGCTACCGAGCCCGACGAGGCCGCCCAGCGTCGCGCCGCGGGTCGTCATGCCGCGCCAATACATGGCGAGCACGAGAACCGGGAAATTCACGCTCGCGGCGATCGCGAAGGCAAGGCTCACCATGAACGCCACGTTCTGCTTCTCGAACAAGATGCCGAGCAGAATGGCGATGGCGCCCAGCACCAGCGTGGCGGCGCGCGAGACGCGGATCTCCTCGCGCTCGCTCGCCCGGCCCCGCCGGAACACGCTCGCGTAGAGATCGTGCGAGAGTGCCGCGGCGCCGGCGAGCGTGAGGCCCGCCACGACCGCCAGGATGGTCGCGAAAGCGACCGCCGAGATGAAACCCAGGAAGATGTCGCCGCCGATCGCGTGCGAGAGATGAATCGCGGCCATGTTGTTGCCGCCGATGAGGTTGCCGGTTCCGTCGAGGAACTGCGGATTGGCCGCGAGCAGCGCGATCGCGCCGAACCCGATCACGAAGGTTAGAATGTAGAAGTAGCCGATGAAGCCAGTGGCGAAGAACACGGAGTCGCGCGCGGCCTTGGCGTCCGCGACCGTAAAGAAGCGCATGAGGATGTGCGGCAGCCCAGCGGTGCCGAACATCAGCGCGAGGCCGAGCGAAATCGCCGAGACCGGGTCCTTGATGAGATCGCCCGGCGAGAGGATCGAGGCCCCGTTTGCGTGCACGGCGACGGCCTCGCCGAACAGCCGGTCGAGGCTGAAGCCGAAGTGGATCAGAACGCCGAGCGCGAGGAACGTCGCGCCGAAGAGCAGCAGCCCGGCCTTGATGATCTGCACCCAGGTGGTCGCGATCATGCCGCCGAAGGTGACGTAGAGCACCATGAGCACGCCCACGATGACGACCGCGTATTCGTAGGGCAGCCCGAACAGCACCTCGATGACCTTGCCCGAGCCGACCATCTGGGCGATCAAGTAGAAGATGACCACGGTGATCGCACCCGAGGCGGCCACGCTGCGCACCGGAAGCTGGCGAAAGCGATAGGACACCACGTCGGCGAAGGTGTACTTGCCGAGGTTGCGCAGCCGCTCGGCGATCAGGAACAGAATGATCGGCCAGCCGACGAGCCAACCCACGGAATAGATCAGGCCGTCGAAGCCGGAGAGGAAGACGAGTCCCGAGATGCCCAGGAACGATGCGGCCGACATGTAGTCGCCGGCGATCGCGAGCCCGTTTTGCAAGCCGGTGATGCCCCGCCCTGCGGCATAGAAGTCCTGCGCCGAGCGGGTGCGCCGCGCCGCCCAATAGGTGATGGCGAGCGTCACCGCGATGAAGATCAGGAACATCGCGATGGCGGTGAGGTTGACCGGCGCGGGCTCGGCGGCCGGGAGCGAGGCATCGGCCGGCAAGGCCGGCGTGCCCGCGGCGCAGGCGACGAGAGCGGCCGCGAGCGCCGCGCGCGCGCAGCGGGCGCTCGTCATGCGCGCCGGTCCTCGCCCAGCAGCTCGTGGTTGAGCCGGTCGAACTCGCGGTTGGCGCGGCGGACGTAGAGGCCGGTCAACAGGAAAGCGAAGACGATGATGCCGACGCCGACGACGATGCCCACGGTGACGAGCGTGCCTGGGCCGAGGGGCGTGCCCAGCACACCGGGCGCGAACGCCACGATCAGGATGAACCCGAAATAGACTGCGAGCATGAGCCCGGTGAGCGCCCACACGAAGCGGCGGCGGCGGCGCACCAGCTCAGCGAACCGCGGGTCGGCCTTGAGGGATTCGACGGTGCCTTCGCTCATCGCCTGATCGCGCGCCTCTGTTTGGGCCCGAACAGATCGAGCTGCAAGGGCCGCGTCGGCGAGGGGGGCGTGCGAGACAGAAGAATTCTGCGTCCGGAGCGCGGCCGATCCTCGGGCTTCGGGCAGAGCACGCCGATCGTCGGCCCGCACTGGGTGCAATAGCAATCCTGGATGCGCCGGCGCGGCGGCCGCACGAAGTGATAGGCCTCGCCGCATTCGATGCACACCCAGGTCGCCACGGCCAGGGCCTCGCGCGAGATGTAATTCAGATTGTGCGACACTTCCGGCGGCTCGCCGAGCAGCGCCATGATGCGGCGCCAGCGCGCCCCGTGGCGGCAGTTCCAGCCGTAGCGCACGTTGGCCAAGAGGTGCGCGCATTCGTGCAGGAATGTGGCATCGCGGTCGACCTCGCGGCCCGCCTCGAGCAACGCGGCATTGAGCACGATGCGCCGCTCGTCGGTGTAGGCGACGCCGGCCTGGGTCTTGGCGTGGCGGCTCACCTCGACGGCGGAGGCCAGGCACGCCTCGTAGGCGCGCCCGATGGAGCGCGCCTGCGCGAGTGGCTCCGCCAGACCCCACAGGCGTGCGATCTCCTCAACCGTGCCCAGACGCTCCGGCATCCCGCTTTGCGCCGATCCCTCCTGCCCCGCTCCTTAACGCCAGTCTAACGGCATTCATGCGAGGCGTTAAGTCTCGGAAGAGATAAGTCGAATCGATCGAGAGGGGCGTGGCCAAAGCCCAAACGCAGCCCGAAAGGCGGAAGCGTGGCCACAGGCGGTTGTCCCGCCGTCTCGAAGTAGCCGCCAACCTCGGCGCAGGGTCCGGGTCGGAGCCCGTAGGGCGGCGGGTTCGAGCAAGAGGTTCAGTATCCGCGCGGATGGAGACATCGAGCGCGGACGCCGGCTCGTCCAGGACGATCAGCCTGGGCCGTAGGATAAGCGCACACGCGCTTCCCGCGCGCCGGCACTGCGCCCCCGCCCAATACCCTCGCTTAGCGCCGCTGCCCGCCCCGTGCCGAAGGGGTCAGAAGTAAAGGCTCAGGGAAGCCCCGACCAGGTGGGCATTATAGTGGAAACTGTGATTGCCGAGCGTGATCACGCGCGGGATCGTCCCCTCATCGACGCCGTCGAGCGCGAAGTCATCGGAGCGAAACGACTCGAACCGATAAGCGAGCCCGCGCCAGCAATCTCGCTCGAAGCGACCAACTGCGCCTATCTGAGAGGGCTGCGCCCGGAGGGCTGCGCCCGCACCAGTGGACGGGTGCATTCCCCGTCCCGGCAAGAGGACATCGATTTCGAAATCCTCTTCCGCAACGCTTGCAAGAACGCATCCTCGCCCCAACCTTGAAAGGCAGATAGGCGAGTGGCACACTGACGCGGCTGCGTAAGCAACCGAACGTAGCCGGCCCTGGCGTCAGCGGGCGGCCCTTCGTTGACACGAGACCGCGGGCCGCGGTAATTGCCGTGATCCCCGCACGGGGGGCGCGTACGGGTTCGGTTCTGCCTCCGGCCTGCGGGGGCTATTGAGAGACGAAGCATTGACCGACTGGGCATGATCACCGAGCTCGGACATGTTGCCCTGATTCTTGCGCTGCCGGTGGCGCTGATTCAGAGCGTCGCGCCGCTCCTCGGTGCTCATCGCGTTGATTCACGGCTCATGGCGCTGGGACCCGCAGCCGCCCAGCTTCAGTTCGCCTTCGTTGCGGCGGCCTTCGGAGCCTTGATCCATGCCTACCTCGTGTCCGACTTCTCGGTTCTGAACGTCGTCCAGAACTCCCATTCGGCGAAACCGCTCCTCTATAAGATCACCGGCGCATGGGGAAACCACGAGGGCTCCATGCTCCTCTGGGTCCTGATCCTGACCCTTTTCGGGATGCTGGTCGGCACCTTCGGCCGGACCATTCCGCCCGCGCTCAAGGCTCGCGTGCTGTCGGTTCAAGGCATCATCAGCGTCGGGTTTCTCCTCTTTACCCTTCTGACCTCGAATCCCTTCCAGCGGGTGGCCGACGCACCGATCGATGGGCTCGGCATGAACCCGCTGCTCCAGGACCCGGGAATAGCGTTTCATCCGCCGTTTCTCTATCTCGGTTATGTCGGATTCTCCGTCGTGTTCGCGTTCGCCGTGGCGGCGTTACTCGAGGGGCGAGTGGATTCGGCCTGGGCGCGTTGGGCGCGGCCTTGGATTCTCCTCGCCTGGAGCGCCCTTACGTTGGGCATCGCGATGGGAAGCTGGTGGGCTTACTATGAATTGGGCTGGGGCGGCTGGTGGTTCTGGGACCCGGTCGAGAATGCCTCCTTCATGCCGTGGTTGCTCGGCACGGCGTTGCTGCATTCGGCCCTCGTCGTCGAGAAGCGAAATGCGCTCAAGAAGTCGACCCTTTTGCTGGCCATTCTAACCTTTTCGCTGAGCCTGGTCGGAACTTTTTTGGTCCGCTCCGGCGTCCTCACCTCCGTCCACGCCTTCGCTCAGGATCCGGCCCGGGGCGTTTTCATCCTCGTGTTGCTCATCATCCTCATCGGCGGTTCGCTCTTGCTGTACGCTCGGCGTGCCGCGGCGCTCGCACCGGGTGGGGGGTTCTCGCCGATCTCCCGCGAAGGCAGCCTGCTTCTTAATAACGTGCTTCTTATCACCGCCTGCGGGACCGTTTTTCTTGGCACCCTTTACCCGCTCTTCTCCGACGTTGTGGGCGGGGCGAAGCTGTCCGTGGGGGCACCCTATTTCAACGCGACGTTCGTGCCGATCATGGTTCCCGCGGTCATCGCCATGGCGATGGGGCCTTTGCTGCCGTGGAAGCGGGGCGATCTCGGGGCGGTGCTCCGGCGACTGTGGATCGCCTTCGCCGTCTGCGCCGCAGTGGCACTCGGCACGATATTGCTCCGCGGCGACGCGCCTGTGTCCGCCGTCTTGGGATTGGCTGTCGCGGCGTGGCTTCTTGCGGCGACGCTCGTCGGGTTCGCGGAGCGTATCGGTCTCGGCCGCGGCTCGTTCGCGGAGAGCTGCCGACGCGCCTTCATGCTTCCCCGGGCCGCCTACGGCGGGCTTCTCGCGCACGGCGGGCTCGCCGTCGTCGTCGCCGGTATCACCGCGGTCTCGGCCTGGGAATCGGAAGCAATAACGATGCTCAAGCCGGGCGAGTCGACCGAGCTCGCCGGCTATCGCTTCACCCTCGAGGAGGTCCAAGAAATTCGAGGTCCCAACTATGAAGCGCCTTCTTCAGAATTTCTCCATTGCCCTGATCGCAATTCCGTTCCAGGCATTCGCCCAGACCACTCCACCGACCGTCAACTTCACAACACCCTCGGGCATTCAACGCGGCGCTACGGCCACGTTCGTCGTGGAAGGCACCGGCCTCGAAGGCGCCAATACGCTGGTCTTCTCCGAACCTGGC
>CAZVZP010000159.1:0-6404 GCA_964631625.1 uncultured Hyphomicrobiales bacterium
AGGAGCCGGCCTACACCGAGCCCGTGTACGAGGAGCCGGTCTATCAGGAGGAGCCCACCTACGAGGAGCCGGCCTACACCGAGCCCGTGTACGAGGAGCCGGTCTATCAGGAGGAGCCTTACTACGAAGAGCCGGCCTACACCAAGCCCGTATACGAGGAGCCGGGTTCCGCCACCCCCGAGCAGGCGGAGGAGCTGCGCGACGCAGTAGCGGACACGCCGGCGCAGGAGACGGCCGCTCCGGCGGAGACGGGCGAAGTGCCGGTGCCGCTCGAAGCCTTCGATTGGCCCGAGGACCAAGCAGTCGCTCCCGACGAGAGTGTCGTCATCGATCGCAGCGGCGAGGCGAGCGCTGCAGGCCAACTTTCGGGACTGGGCCAATCCGGCGTGGGCGAGACCCCCGGCACGTCGATTCAGGCCCCAGGCATGACCATGCCCGAGGCCGCTGCCGAAGCCGCGGGTGCGGGCTTCGATGATGCGGGATCCCTCGGCACGATCGGTCCAGGCGACGCCTCGGTGGTAAACGCCCAGGACATTCCGCCAGCGCCGACGATCGAGACGCTGCCCTCCGACTACAAGACGCAGGACATCATGGCGCTGATCGTCGAGCGTGATAAGCTCGAGCAGAAAATCCAAGAGCTCGACGAGAAGCTGAGCGAGACGCCGCGCGAGACGCCCGAGCAACAGATGGCGCTCTTCAAGCTCAAGGACGAGCTCGCCAAGGCCGAGCAACAGAAGGCCTACGTCGGCTTCTCGCTCAAGGACAAGATCGACCAGCGGAAAAACGAGCTTGCGGCCGGTGGCACGGGAGCCGCCGGGGCCACGGGCAGCGCGGGCGCGCCGGCTCCAACCGCCCCGTCCGGCAACGCCCAGCCGTAGCCCGGCGCCTTGCGCCAAGCGCGCACCGATGCACCCTCGCCTTCGAATCGCTGTCCTGCTTTTGTCCGCCGCGCCCGTGCTCCTCGGTGCGGGCGCCGCGCTGGCGCAGCTCCTGCCCGAACCGAGCTTGGTGCCGGACGGCCTCGACGAGCCCTGCCGGCTCGAGCTTCAAGGCACCCGCGAAGCCGTCGAGAGCGCCCGCCAGCGGCTCGCGCCGCTCGTCGAAACCTTCGAGGCGGAATGCGTCTCGGTCGCCACCGACGATGCGGCGATGATGGCGTATTGCGCGGAGCGCGAGGCGACGCTCGGCGCCGAGGTCGACGCCTATTTCGCCTCGTTCGACCAATACGAGCAGCGCGTCGTGGGCGCACCCGAGCAGCAGAGACTCGGCAAGGCGATCCGTGGGACGCGCGTGGAACTCGCCAAGACCGAAGAGTTGATCGCGAAGCTCAGGGCCGAAATCGAGAGGGCGGGCGCGGAGAGCGCGAAGCTCGCGGCCGCAATCGAGGAATGGGCGACCATGGCGCGGGACGAGCGGGCTCAGGCGATCGAGGACGGCCTCATGCTGGCCACCGGCCATGTCCTCGATCGCATGAGCGCCTCGAAGAAGCAAGCGAGCGATCACGTGATCAAGCAATACAACGACCTCGTCGACCTCTATCGCACGCACGTCTCCGCGATTCAGCCGCAGCATGAGCTCCTGGGGGAGATCAAGCACATCACCAAGGACCTCGCGCCGCTTGTCTCCGACCTGGACGTTCTGGGCAAGGTGAAAAAGCTTCACGGCGCCGTTGGGCTGGCCGACACGGCGCTCGACCTGCAGACGCGGGAGAAAATGTACCGCGGCATCATCGACGTTCTGAGCCTCTTCGGCGGCCCGGCGGTTCAAAAGCTCGCGGACGGCCTCAAGTTCGGCGAATCCTTAAGTTACTGGGCGCTCACGAGCTATCTCGGCGCCGGCACCGCCGACGTCATCGGCCAAGCGCAATCGCTTAATCTCGAGGCCGTGAGTTCGCTGAGCAAGAAATACGTCGAAGCCATCGACCGGAAAAAGGCGTTGAGCGCCGAGCTCGAATCGCTCGAGGACCAGCGTGCGGCGATCGCCTACGGCTGCGCCGGAATGGTTTAGCCGGCGGCCCGCATGACGGGCGCTTTCTACGCCATCGGCTACGGCAACCGCCGGATCGCGGATTTCGTGGCACTGCTAAAGGGCTACGGCGTGCGCCTGCTCGTGGACGTGCGCTCGAAGCCCTACTCGCGCTTCCAGCCGGATTTCGGCCACAGGAGGCTGCGCGAGCATCTCGAGCGAGGCGGCCTCGCCTATGAGCTCATGGGCGAGGCGCTCGGCGGCAAGCCGAATGACCCCGCCTCCTACACCGAGGGCAAGGTCGATTACGCCAAGCTCGAGGCCGCGCTCTCGTTCCAGTCAGGGCTTGACCGGCTGCTCGCGCTCAACCAGGAGCAGGGCCCGCTTGCCGTGATGTGCGCCGAGCTCAAGTCCGAGCGCTGCCACCGCACCCATCTCATCGGCCGCGCCCTTTCCCGGCGTGGCGTCGCACTCCTTCACATCGACGAGACGGGCGAGCTCATGTCGCAAGACGAGGTGATCGCGCGCATCGCTCCGGCCCAGGGCGCGCTCTTCTGACCCCCTCGCTTGATACGGCCCCACGCCGGCACGTGGGCGGCGCCCGCCGTGCGGCGCGGGCCGGCCGCCCCGAAGGAAGCCGCCCCGCAGGAAGCCACCCCGCAGGGGGCCGCCCCGCAGGGGACCGCCTCGCAGGGGTCAGCCCCCCGCGAGCGGGGGCGTGATGTTGAGCCGATCAATCTCCCACGGCGGCTCGCGCCTTCAATTGATGAGCGGTTATTGCTATCTTTCTCGACTATTCGCTCTAACGCGACTGTGGTAATATTCCATCACTGATTTCGCGCGGTTCAGCTTGCGGTAATGTCGATGACAACGGGCGAAATAATACTTCCCGCTCTTACTATCATTGCGCTCCTTCTAGGCCCTGTCGTGGCTGTGCTCATCACTAGACGCTCGGAGCCGAAACGGTTGGAAAGAGAACGCAAGATGCTTGTCTTTCGAACCCTGATGGGGACGCGGAGAACACCACTGACTCCTGAGCATGTGGGCGCGCTAAATCTCGTCGAAATCGAGTTTCACAACGACAGCGAAGTGATATCCGCCTGGAGAAAATACATGGAGCATCTAGGGTCACCAATTCTTACTGGTGATGCCGATGTTCAAAGGCGCTTCTTTGAAGAGCGATCCACACAATTTACGAAGCTATTACATACGGTCGGAAAGTCTCTTGGCTATCAAATCTAACAGTTGGAAATTCTTCAGGGCGGGTATGCTCCCCGCGGATGGGAGGACGAACGGTGGGAGCAGCGTGAACTTAGGCGACTGCTTATCGAAACGCTCCAGGGATCGCGTGCGATTCCAATCACTCAGCTTCAGAAAGGGAGCATTCCCAATCCGTACCCACCACCCCCATCAAGTTCTTGACGGCCCATGTTTCGACACGACTTAATCTAAATTGCGCAATTTGCGGAAGACTACATTCAGCGGACCCGTGGGAGTCTCTATTGTAATTGGACTGCTACCTCCAAGGTTCTCGGGAAGCGAAAATTCGAACGTGAATGAGTACGGTGTTGGGCTGGGCGGTGTGCCAGTCGCGAGAGCAACACCCGCCGGGACATTCATAGTGAGTGTTCCGTTAAACACGTGCGATTCGACGTCAGGAACATACTTACCCTCAAGCGTACCACCAACTGCATCAGCACCGACGATTTTGCCTGCATTTATTATCAGCATGGCAAAAGCACTGCCACCGTGGCCTGTGTAATAAATTACATAGAAGCCATCGATCATGTTTACCCCCCCGCGAGCGGGGGCGTGATGTTGAGCCGATCGCCCGTGCGCAGGGGCTCGCTGCCGTAGCCGTCCGGCGCGATGCGCTCGCCGTTGCGGGTGATGTAGTAGGAGCCGTCGAGCGGAAGGTGCAGCCGTTCGAGGACGGCATGGGTGGTTGAGCCCGTCGGCAGCTCGAGCTCGATCAAGCCCTTGGTCGCATCCGGCAGCTTCATCTTGAGCCTTCCTAAGAGCTGCACGGTGACCTTCATTGCGCGAACCTCGTCATCGTCGAAAGGAAAACGGGAGAGCGAAGGCTCTCCCGTCTTCCGCCACGGCGCCGCTCTTACAAGCCGAGGCGCGAGAGCGTCTCCTTGGTCGGCACGCCCTTGTCGTTCCAGCCGCGCAGCGTGTAGTACTCGGGCAGCATCTCGCCCAGCTTGTTGACCCAGCCCTTGCCCGCGCCGACCTTCGACGGCTCGGTGAGGACGCGCTTGGGCAACGTGTCGTCCTTGGCCGTGATGCCGGCCTTGAGGTTGAACTGGCGCTCCAAGTTCCAGATGCGCTCGCCGATCTCGTGGAACCTCTTCTCGTCGAGCTTCATCCCCGTGGCCGCCGCGATCTGCTCGGCGTAGTCCTTGGGACCCCAAGCGACGCTGGTGAACAGGCAGCAGCCGGTCGAGTCGATGCCCGCGATCACGTCTTGCGACTCTTTCACGATCTTGGCCTTGCCCTCGGTGGCGACACGCTTGAAGTCGTCGGCGAAGGGATCGGCCTTGAGGTGGCAGGCGCCGCGGTTCGAGGTGGCATAGCCGAGGCCCATGCCCTGCATGGCGCGCGGATCGTAGCCTGCGAACTCCTGGCCCTTGACCGTGATCGAGAACTCGGGGTGCTTGTACTTCTCGCACAGGAGCCTCGAGCCCATGCCGATCTCTTTGCCGAAGCCCTCGCCCTTGCCGATCATCTCGGAGATCAGGACGAGCGCTTCCGCATTGCCGAAGCGCAGATCGATGTTGCCGGTCTGCTTGGGGCCGATCGCGCCGGTCTCGTAGAGCTCCATCGCGGCCGAGATCGAGCCGCCGAGCGAGATCGGGTCCATGCCGTAGGCGTTGCACATGAAGCCCGCGAAGGTCGAGGCGTCGATGTCGTCAACGCCCACCATGGCGCCCACCGCGAACGCCGTCTCGTACTCGAGGCCGCCCGAGGCCACCTGATATTCGGGCCGGTCCTTGACCGAGAAGTGCTTGGGATCGATGCGGGCCACTCGTCCGCAGCCAATCGTGCACGCGAAGCAGGCGCTGTTGGTTATGAGGTTGGTATGACCGTTGGCATTGGGCGTCTGCATCGCGGTGGCGCTGATCTTGGCGTAGCCCTCGAAGGTCGAGTCGCGCTCATTGCGCGTGGGCAGCGAGCCGTACTCGCCCACCACGTCCATCATCGAGTTCGTGCCGAAACGGGTTAAGCCCTTCCGGTCCTCGTTCTCCGCGAGCATCTTCTTCTTCTCGGCGACGACTGCCATGAACTTCTTCAGGTCCTTGACGGGGACGCCCTTGGAGCCCTTGATCGCAACGCATTTGAGGTTCTTCGAGCCCATCACGGCGCCCACACCCGAGCGCCCGGCCGCGCGATGCAGGTCGTTCACCACGCAGGCGAAGCGGCAGCCGTACTCTCCGGCGGGACCGATCGAGGCGACCCGGATCAGATGGTCCCCGTGCCTCTCGTGAATGCGCTTCTCCGTCTCCCACACCGTCTGGCCCCACAGGCCGTCGGCCGGGCGGATCTCGACCTTCTCGTCCTCGATGTAGAGATAGACGGGCTTCTTGGCCTTGCCCTCGACGATCAGGAGGTCGAACCCGGCGAATTTCAACTCGGCGCCCCACTTGCCGCCGGAGTTCGAGCAGGCGATCGCGCCGGTGAGCGCGCCCTTGGTGATCACGCCATAGCGCCCCCCCGTCGAGGCCATGGTGCCGGTCAAGGGGCCGGTGGCGAAGATCAGCTTATTCTCGGGTGAGAGCGCATCGACCTTGGGATCGACCTCTTCGACGTAATACTTCGTGCCGAGCCCGCGCAGACCCATGTAGTCGTGCGCCCACTTCATGTTGAGCGGCTCGATCTTGCTCGTCCCCTTGGTCAGGTTGACGCGCAGCACCTGCCCTTGCCATGCCATGACTCGATCTCCTCTGACCGCGCCCTTTCGGCGCTCGAGCGAGAGCCTGGATGAGCCGGTTTCCCCCGGCGCCCAGTAGACCGCACGCATGAGGCGCGCGGCGCTCACCCGCGATGTTTTCTTGGTCGAGTGTACACGCGCAAGGGCCTCGCGGGAATGCCCTTTGTCCGCGCCGATCGGAGCGAAAAACCCCGTATGAGGAGGGGCTTCGGCCTCGATGGCGCGGGCGCGTAGCGGCGGGAAAAACTGCCGGTCGGGCCTTCAGAACGCAGCCGAAACCCGGGCGCTGTTCAGCGCTCGCCCAGGCCGGACTGGAAGGCCCGGCGCACCGGCCTCAAGAGATACGTAATCAGCGAGCGCTCGCCGGTCTTGATCGCCGCTTCCACCGTCATGCCGGGGAGCAAGGGGTGGCGTCCCGGCTGCTCGCCGCCGGAAAACCTAAGAAGCTCGCGCTTACCGCCTGCATGCGAAAGCTCCTCACCATCCTCAACGCCATGATCAGGGA
>CAZVZP010000160.1:0-6388 GCA_964631625.1 uncultured Hyphomicrobiales bacterium
GAGCGACACCGCCCGCTCTTCGTTCTCGCGGATCGCCTTCAAGACATGTCCGAAGGGCGAGTGGATCGTGCGATAGACGAGCAGGAAGCCGAACAGAAAGATCGCGAGCACCACGTAGTACATTGCCGTGTTGTCCGAGAGATCGACGACCCCGAACAACTTGCCGCGGGGCACGCCCTGCAGCCCGTCCTCGCCGCCGGTCTGGGGCAATTGCAGGCACAGGAAGTAGATCATCTGCGCGAGCGCCAGCGTGATCATGGCGAAATAGATGCCCCGGCGGCGAATGGCGAGGGCGCCGAACAGGTAGCCCAAGAGTGCGGCGGCGGCGGTGCCCGCGAGGAGGCCCAGCTCGATCGGCAGGCTCGCCTCCTTCACCAGATAGCCGGTGACGTAGCCGGCCGTGCCGAGAAACGCCGCATGGCCGAAGGAGAGTAGCCCCGTGTAGCCGATCAGCAGATTGAAGGCGCAGGCGAAGAGGGCGAAGCAGAGGAGCTTCATCACGAACACGGGATAGAGCAGGAACGGCGCCGCGAACCCCAAGGCAAGGAGCGGAATCCAGACCCAGCGGGCGGCCCAGTCGAGGGCGGCGCGCACGGCTCAAGCCTCCCGTCCGAACAGGCCCGCGGGCTTGATCAGCAACACGAGCGCCATGATGACGAAGATCACGGTGTTCGAGGCCTCGGGATAGAACACCTTGGTCAGGCCCTCGATCAGGCCGAGGCCGTAGCCGGTGAGGATGGCGCCCAGGATCGAGCCCATGCCGCCGATCACCACCACGGCGAACACCACGATGATGAGGTTCTGGCCCATGACCGGGCTCACCTGGAAGATCGGCGCGGCCAGCACGCCCGCGAAGGCGGCGAGCCCGGCGCCGAGGCCGTAGGTCAGGGTGATGAGCCGAGGCAGGTTCACTCCAAACGCCTGCACGAGAGCCGGATTTTCAGCCCCGGCACGGAGATAGATGCCGAACTTTGTGCGCTCGATGAGGAACCAGGTGAGCCCGCAGAGAACGACCGAGGCGATCACGACCCAGCCCCGATAATTGGGCAGAACCATGAAGCCCAGATTGGTGCCCCCGGCGAACACTTCGGGCACCGGGTAGCTGTTGCCGGAGACGCCATAGAAGTTGCTGAACAGACCTTCGATCACGAGCGCAAGGCCGAACGTCAGCAAGAGCCCGTAAAGGTGGTCGAAGCGGTAGAGGCGGCGGAGCATGAAGCGTTCGATCGCAAGGCCGGCCAAGCCGACCGCGAGCGGGGCGAGGATGAGCGCCGCCCAGTAGCCGAGGCCCAGATGCGTGAGCGCGAGCCAGGCGACGAACGCCCCCAGCATGTATTGGGCGCCGTGAGTAAAGTTGATGATGCGCAGCAGCCCGAAGATGATCGCGAGGCCTAAGCTCAGGATCGCATAGAACGAGCCGTTGATCAGGCCGACCAGGAGCTGCCCGAAGAGCGCGGCCGCTGACACGCCCAAGATCTCAGTCATCGCACGAGCGCCGGCTCAAGAGGCAAGAGGGGCGGCGTGGAGCCACGCGCCGCGCCGCCCGACCACTTGCGAGTCTCTTCGCAGGACCTCAGCCCACGGCCACATAGCCGTAGGTGGCGTTGTCGCGAAAGCCGCCGGATGCCCGGTATTGCTCGCGGATGGCCGCGAATTTGTCCGCGCCGAGCGGGCCGTAGTGGGCGCGCCAATCGAGATTGTAGAGCGCGGCCGAATTGAGCCCGAAGATCTGCTTCTTGACCTTGCCGTCCGCCGGACCCAGGGGCGCGAAGCCGTGCTTCTTCTGCATGTCCTCCGGGATCTCGAGCCGGCGCAAGGCCTCGATCTGCCACTGGGGCGAGCCGTAGAGCACGGAGTCCGTGCCCCAGACCACGTGATCGAGACCCAAGCCCCGGATCCAGGTGCCAAGGAGCGCCGCCGCGAGCCGCGGGTTGGCGGTGCAGGAGTTGGCAAAGGTCGAGCCCATCTCGGCATAGACGTTGGAGACGCCCCACTCGCCGGGGATGTCGGCGAGGTCGCTGGCCCACAAGAGGCGCCCGCTGTCCTCGAAGCGCTTGAGCTCGATGTCGGGCGATTCGAGATAAGCCCGCATGCAGCCGTGATAGATGATGAAGTTGATCTGTGGCCAGTCCTTCGCCGCCTGGCCGACGTCCCAGGGCGTGTTGTACTTCCAGACCTCCTTCCAGCTCTGCTCGAAATCGGCGGGCATGAGGCCCTTGTGGATGCAGAGGTTGGTGATGCCCGCCTTCACGATCTTCTCGTAGAAGGGATACATCAGCTCTTCGTCGTCGAGCCGCCAGGGATAGCGGGTCGTCGCGGTCAACGGGTCGCCGATCGTGTAGGCCTTCCAGGAGGCCGGCTTGAGCTCCTCGATCGCACGGTCGACCTCGGCCATCCAGTCGCCCTGGCGGGGCGTGATGACGAAGTGCCCGAGCATGCGGCGCGAGCCGGCGACCGCGTTGATGATGTCCACGGCTTCCTTGAGCGGATCGTTGGCCAGGAACGTCCAGGCCGGATCGTCGAACGGCGCGCTGGACAAGAGGGCCACGCTCGTGTCGCTGTGCATGAAAATCTGCCGCACGAAGTTCTCGAACTTGTAGTAGTCGAGGCCGATATCCGCATCGGTGAGGGCCGGATTCCAGTTGTCCTTGGCGAACACGAGGAGGCCCAGGAGCTGCTCGGTCTGGTAATCGTCGTGACAGAAATGGGTCTGCACGTCGAAGATGAACTGGTTCCTGACCGATTCCGCCCAGGCTTCCGCCGCCTCCGGCTCCGCCGCCTCGGCTTCGCTGACACGGAACAGCGTGCCGTACACCTGGTTCATGGCGAGAAAGGCCGCCGCCATGCCGCAGCCCGTGGCCAGGAACTGCCGCCGGTCGAGCCCGAGTCTGCGTGCGTAGCGATCGGCCCTTTCCTTGATCAGCTCCTCGACCTGCTTTTGCTGCGCGGTCTGGGGTAGCGGATCGAACTCGCCGTTGGAGATGATCTGGGTCGGGACCGGCGAACGAAAGGCGTGGGTCTGCGCGGGCTTGAGCTTCCTCAGCTCGTCTTCGGTCAGGAACGTTCCCATGAGTCACTCCCTCTTGCGCCGCCCGGGCCATCAGGCGGCTCTTCGCGGCGGCTATCCCTCTTCGCGAGCTTAGGCCGGCCTGCCGGCCCATTCAATTGCGCCTAGCACTTGCAGTCGTAGCCCGGATAGGGCGCATAGCGCTTGAGATACGCGACGATCCCCGCGCGCCCGCCCGCGTCGGGCACCTTGAGGAACATGGAGGAGCCCCGGATCATGGCCTGGGAATCGGTGATCCAGCGATCGAGGGCGGCCTCGTCCCACACGATGGTGGGCGCTGCGGCGAGAAAGGCCTTCGAGTAGCTGTAACCCTCGAGCGTGCCGGCGGGCCGGCCGAAGACCTGGGTGAGGTTCGGACCGATCGGCGTCATGATCACGGGCCTGCGCAGATTGTCCCAGCTATAGCCGCCCGGATCCTCCGAGACCAGCCCGTGGCACATCAAGCATTTTTCAACGAAACGGTCCCGGCCGCTCTCGGCCAGGTCCTGCGCCTGGAGCGGCGCGGCGAGCAGCGCCAGAAGCATGAGGCCCGCCGTGGCCAACGATCGTCGCATCGGAGAGCCCCTCTTGCCTCACGGCTTGAGCAGCGGACAGGCGCTTTCGGCCGCCGGCCGGAACGCCTGCTCGCCCGGGATCGTCCTCAGAATCTCGTAGAGATCCCATTCGCCGGTCGATTGCGCCGGCGACTTCACGCGCGCCAGATACATTTCGTGCACCATGCGCCCGTCGGCGCGCAAATACCCCTCCTTGCCGAAGAAGTCGACGGGCATCTCGCGCATCTTCGCCATCACGGCCTTGGGCTCGTCGGTGCCAGTGGCCTCGACCGCGCGCAGGTAATGGGTGATCGAGGAGTAGATACCGGCATGATTCATGGTCGGCATCACCCCGGCACGCTCGTTTAGCCGCAGGCTGAAATCCCGGGTCCGTTCGTCGAGGTCCCAGTAGAACCCGGTCGTGAGCAAGAGGCCTTGCGCGATCTCCGGGCCCAGCGCGTGCGCATCCGAGATGAATACGAGGAGGCCGACGAGCGTCTGCCCCATATCCGAAATGCCGAACTCCTTCGCCTGCCGGATGCTGTTGATCATATCCTGGCCGGCATTGGCGAGCGCCACGACTTCGGCACCCGACGATTGGGCCTGGAGCAGGTAGGAGGAGAAATCGGCGGTCGGGAAGGGGTGATAGACCGAGCCCACCACGGTTCCGCCATTGGCCGCGAGCACCTGCTTGACGTCGTCCTCGAGCGAATGGCCGTAGGCATAATCAACGGTCAAGAAGAACCAGCTCTCGCCGCCTTGGGCCAGCACCTCGCGCGCCGTGCCGGTGGCCATCGCGTAGGTGTCATAGACCCAATGCGCGCCGAAGGGTTGGCAGTCCTCATTCGTCAATCGCGAGGTCGCGGCACCGCTCACGATCGCCGGCTTCTCCACCTGGCGCGATACCTCGAAGACCGCGAGCGCGGCCGAGGACGTGACGAGGTCGACGATCAGGTCCACGCCGTCGTTTTCGTACCATTCGCGCGCCTTGGTGGCGGCGATGTCGGCCTTGTTCTGGTGATCGGCGCTCAGAAGTTCGATCGGTTGTCCGAGCACCGTGCCGCCGTAGTCCTCGATCGCCATACGCGCGGAGTCGATCGCGGCCCGCCCGCCGATATCGGAATAGACGCCGGCCATGTCGCCGAGATCGCCGATGCGCACGACGCCGTCCGAAAGCTGCGCCTGAGCCGCCGCCGGCGTCAGCGCCGCGAGCGCGAGGGCGAGCCGAAGCGTTGCCGCCAGCGCCTTCATGGGGCGGCGTCGGGCTCCGTTGGCGCGCCGGCCGCCCCCTTCACCAAGGGACAGGCGCTCTCCTCGAGCGGACGAAACGCCGCCTCGCCCGGAATCACCTTGAGGATCTCATAATAATCCCATGGCCCCTGCGATTGCTCCGGCGACTTGACGCGCGCGAGCAGCATGTCGTTGACCTCGCGTCCGTCGGCCCGGACGTAGCCGTTGAGGGCGAAGAAATCGTCCACGGGCAGCTCGCTCATCTTGGCGCGCACCGGCATCGCGGCGTCGGTCCCGGCGGCCTCGACCGCGCGCAGGTAGTGGCGCACCGCGGAATACGTGCTCGCCTGTACGAACGTGGGCATCTTGTTCATTTGGTCGAAAAAGCGCTGGGACCAGGCGCGGGTCGCCTCGTTGTAGTCCCAGTAGAACGGGGTCGTGAGAATGACTCCTTGCGCCGTTTCGAGCCCGAGGGCGTGGACGTCGGTGACGAAGAAGAGCAGCGCCGCGATCTGCTGCCCGGCCTCCATCAGGCCGAATTCCTTGGCCTGCTTGATCGCCGTGATGGTGTCCTGGCCGGCGTTGCCGAGCCCGATGACCTGCGCGCCCGAGGCCTGCGCCTGCAACAAGTAGGACGAGAAATCGGTGGTCGGGAAGGGATGATAGAGGGCGCCCAAGACTTCGCCGCCCTTGGCCTCGACGACGCGGGTTGCGTCTTCGACAAGCGAAATGCCGTAGGCGTAGTCGGCGGCGATGAAGAACCACGACTTGCCGCCCTGTTCGACCAGCGTCGCCGCGGTGCCGACCGACTGCGAGTAGGTATCGAACGCCCACTGCACGCCCACGGGCGAGCACGCTTCGCCAGTCAGGGCCGAGGTGCCGACGCCGGTGTAGAGCACGATGCGCTCTTCCTGGCGGGCGACCTCTTGCACCGCCATGGCCGCCGAGGAGGTGCTCACCACCACGACCAGGTCCATGCCGCCCGACTGATACCACTCGCGGGCCTTGGTGGCGGCGATATCGGCCTTGTTCTGGTGATCGAGCGAGACGAATTCGATGGGAGACCCCAGCACCGCCCCGCCCATGTCTTCGATCGCCATCTTGGCCGCCAGCACGGCGCCGGGCCCGGCGGTGTCGGAGTAGAGGCTCGCCATGTCGGCCATCAGGCCGATCCGCACTGCGCCGTCCGAAAAGCCATCCTGCGCAGCCGCCGGCGGCGTCAAGACATCGACCGCGACAAGCACCGACAGCAGAACAAGCGCGCCCCCGCGCGGGAACCGGCTAGACACCGAGATAAGCATGGATCTCCGTCATCCGTGCGCTAAGCTCGTGGCGAACGATGGTCTCGACGACGCGGCCATGCTCGACGATGTAGTGGCGGTCCGCAAGGGGTGCGACGAAGGGAAAGTTCTGCTCGACGAGGAGCATCGTGTAACCCTTGCGGCGCAGCGCCTCGAGGGCCTCGGAGAGCTGGCGAATGATGACCGGAGCGAGCCCTTCGGTCGTCTCGTCGAGCAGAAGGAGCGCGGCGCCGGTGCGCAAGATGCGCCCGATCGCG
>CAZVZP010000161.1:0-5145 GCA_964631625.1 uncultured Hyphomicrobiales bacterium
CGGCGCCAATGCCTGCATCGACCGCGGAACCCTGGGCGATACCGTAATCGGCGAGGGCACCAAGATCGACGACCTGGCCTACGTGGCCCACAACGTCGCGATCGGCAAGCACGTCTTGGTCATGGCGCGTGCCGTGATCGCCGGCAGTTGCCGCATCGCCGACGCCGCGCAGATCGCGCCCGGCGCGGTCGTGCGCGATCACGTGAACGTCGGCGCGGGGGCGACCGTGGGCCTGGGCGCGGTCGTCATCGCCGATGTTCCCGAGGGCGCAACGGTCGCGGGCGTGCCGGCGAAGGCGCTCAGGCGCCGGGCGACTCGAAGAGCCGGGAAGGGTGTCGGGGGCACAGGCCGCGGTGGACCCGCCGTGCACGGCGCGCGGCCGAGGAGGCGGACGTGATCATCGACGGTGTGACCTATATCGACCCGACGGCCTGGGTGGATCCCCGGGCCGAGATCGGCCAGGGCGCGAAGATCTGGAACTGGACCAAGGTGCGCGAGAGCGTGCGCATCGGTCGCGACTGCAGCATCGGCCAATGCGCCTATATCGACGTCGGCGTGGTGCTGGGCCATGACTGCCGCATTCAGAACAGCGTTCAGATCTACAAAGGTGTCACGATCGGCAACCAAGTCTACGTCGGACCCAACGTGACGTTCAGCAACGACAAGTATCCGCGCGCCTATAATAGCAACTGGACGCTGGTCGAAACGACGGTCGAGGACGGCGCGAGCATCGGCGCCGGGGCCGTGATCGTCTGCGGGGTGCGCCTGGGGGCGTTCTGCATGGTCGGCGCGGGTTCCGTGGTCACCGCCGATGTCCCGCGGTTCGGGCTGGTCGTGGGCCAACCCGCGCGCCTGGTCGACTACGTGAACATCCGGGGCGTTCCGGTGGCTCATGACATGACCCGACCGGCCCCGGACGAGGCTTGGCTGCGGGCGGGTTAGACAACGGGCTGATGCGATGGCGGCATTCCAGGGCCAGCGAGCGATAGTGACCGGTGGCGCCGGATTCATCGGCAGCCATCTGGTCGATGCGCTGCTTAAGGCCGGTGCCGAGCGAGTCGTCGTGATCGACGATTTCTTCCTCGGCAAGGAGTCGAATCTCGACTTTGCGCGCGACCGATTTGGCAGCGCCTTGAAGGTCTATCGCGAGGATGCCGGCGACGACGCGGCGATGGCCGCGATCGTCAAGGCCGAGCAGCCCGAGATCGTCTTCAATCTGGCGACCCGCGCCCTGCTCTACTCGTTCTTCAACCCGGCGGGTGCCTACCAGGTCAACGTCGACATCGCGCTGGCGCTGGCCGAGCTGCTTCGCGCCGGAGCGTACCGGCGGCTCATCCACGTCTCGAGCTCGGAAGTCTACGGCACGGCCCAGCGCGTGCCGATGGATGAGGCGCACCCGCTGCTGGCCGAAACCTCCTATGCCGCTGGCAAGGCCGCGGCCGATCTTCTCCTCAAATCCTACGTCAACATGTTCGGGCTCGACGTGCTCACGCTGCGGCCCTTCAACACCTACGGCCCCCGGCAGAACGACCAGGCGCTGGCGGCCATCGTGCCGCTCACGATCAAACGCATCTTGGACGGGAAGCCGCCGGTGATCGAGGGCGACGGCCAGCAGACGCGCGATTTTATTTTCGTGGGCGACGTCGTGACCGCGATTCTCAAGCTCGCCTCGCATAACCCGCTCGAGCGCGGCCTGGTGCTCAACATCGGCAGCGGGCTTGAGACGTCGATCGAGACGATGGTGCGCGGCATCTGCGGGGTCATGAATTACCGGGGCGAGATCGAGCGCGCCCCCGCGCGCCCGGCCGACGTGAGGCGACATTGCGCCGACGTGGGCCGCGCGCGGGCTCTCGTCGGCGAGATCGCGGCGACGCCCCGCGAGCGGGGGCTGGCGCTGACGGTCGAGTGGTATCGGCAGCGCGCATCGGCCGTCTGATGGAGCGGGTCCCCCGTGTCCTGATCCTGGGTGCCGGCGGCTTCGTCGGCGGCACGCTCGCGCGCGAGGTCCGGCAGAGGCTTGGGCCTCTCGCGCTCGTGGCCTGCGGGAAAGCCGATTTCGATGTCTCCGATCCCACCACGTGGTCCGCACTGAGGGAAGGCATCGATTGCGTGATTCATGCGGCGGCGAAACAGGACGGGACGAGCGATGAGATGTTTGCCGTGAACGCACGGCACGCCGGCCGGCTCGCCGAGCGGTGCAATGAGGTGCGTGTCAAGACGCTCGTTTATCTGTCGAGCGGCGCGGTCTACGGTCCGAACCCGGAGCCCACGAGCGCACAGACGCCCTGCCGTCCACGCAGCGATTACGCGGTTGCGAAGTACCGGGCCGAACAGGAGATCGGCAGCATCTTCGGTGGCCGGCTTCATATCCTCAGGCTCTATTTTCCCTACGGTCGCGGCCAAAAGACGCCGCGTCTCATTCCGCGGATCGTCGAACGGATTCGCGAGGGGCAGCCGATCGTGTGCAATGCCGATGGCGGTCCCCGGCTCAATCTCGGCCACGTCGAGGACCTGTGCCGGCTCATTCTCGACGACTTCATCCTCCGCGAGGAGGGCCCGCGCGTGACCAACCTCGCCTCCGATCGGATCGGCTCCATCGAGGGCATTGCGCGGGTGCTGGCCGACGCGCTCGGCTGTCCGGTGCGGTTCGAGCGCCTCGGCGCGGAGCCTGACGTGCTCTCCGTGCCCTACCGACCGGGGGCGTGGCGCGATTTCCGGGCCGAGGATGTGCTCGATCTGCGCGCGGGGCGAGCCGCCGGAGGCGGCTGAACGGACGAGCCCTCGATGAGCGAGAAGAGCCACCGCGATTATCTCGAGATCATCGGCCGCAACCGCGCGACCGCCAAGGGCTGGCTCACGGTTCAGTGGAACCGCTACTACCATCGAACCTACACCAGCGTCGTGCGCCGCATGCTGGAAGGGGTGGCTCGGGGCAGCGTGCTCGACGCCGGGACCTCCAACGGCGTCTGGTTCGGGTTTCTCAAGGCGGAAGGCTTCGCCCGGATCTACGGCGTCGAATTGCACGCGGGCCGCGCCCAGGAGGCGAGGGCCAAAGGCTACGATGAAGTCTTCAACTGCGATGCGGCGGAGACGCCCCTGCCCGAGGCCTCGCTCGATGCGGCGGTGTCGAACTCGGTCTTCGTCCACATTCTCCGGTTGGACGACAAGATCCGCGTCATTCAGAGGATCGAGCGGCTGCTCAAGCCCGGGGGCTGCTTCGTCTTCGACCACGCCTCCGCCGCCGCCTATTTCGGCAAACGCGCCTACGAAGTGCGCGACTACTGTTCGTACATGCCGCTCGACTTGCTCCTGCGGCTGGTTCACGAGAACACCAGCCTGCGGGTCGCCGACGTCGCGCCGACCTATTTCCGTTGGCGGTTTCATCGGCCGCCCCGGTGGCTGCGGCGCATCCATGCGGCGATGGCGCTTCCGGGCGTGCCCTACCTCCTGTGGCTCGTCGATCGGCTGTACACGGCCCACCGTCTCGGGGTCGAGGATGCCGAGACGTTCTACGTGAAGTTGGTCAAAGAGAAGAGCGCGGATAGAGGCGTCTCGTGACCGACGAGGCAAACCCGGGTTCATCCGATCTCTTGGCCATGCGCGGGCCTGCCCGCGTCCGGTCGGCCTCGTTCACGGGGCGCGTCGTCTTGATCGGGAATTTGGCCGGCACGGCCTACGCGATGCTTCGCCCCCTCGCACGCAAGGGGATCGACGCCCGTCTATTCGTCTCGCGCGCGGAAAAAACCATGGCGTTGCCGCAGTGGGAAGACCCGGAGCTTAAGGGCTCGAGGCCGGACTGGCTCCACGTCTATGGTCCGGCGCCGGGCGGCTCCGCTCTCGGATCCGGCTCGATCATCCGCCGTCTGCAAAGCCTGCTTGCGCGCATCGACACGGCCCGGCGCCTGCTCGGCGCCGATCTCATTCACTCGTTCACCGGGTCCCTTTTCCAATCCTGGCTGTGGGTTCTGCTCTTCGGCGTCCTCAAGCTCAAGCCCTACATCGCGTGCGCGACGGGGAGCGATATCCGGGAGCTGGCCCAGGGATCGGGCGCCCGCAGCGTACTCATGCGGCTCTATTTCCGCCGCGCGGCGCGCACGCTCCTGCTCAACCTCGACATGGGCCCGCTGGCGGACGGACTGGGCTTGTCGAACGCCGAATTCTTTCCGTTCGCGATCGACACTCGAAAATACTCGCCCCAGCCGGTCGCGCGGCGCTACGGCCAAGAAGGGGAACTGTTGTTTTTCATGCCCTCGCATCTCGACTGGGGCGTCACCGACGATGCACCGGGACGAAACTCGACCAAGGGCAACGACCGCTTCTTGCGTGCCTTCGCCCGCGCCCTCGCCGAAGGCGCCCGTGCGCACCTGGTTTTGCTCGATCGCGGTCCGGACCGCCTGGTCGCCCGCGAGCTGATTGAGGAGCTCGGGATCGCGAAATCCGTGACCTTCCTTGGCGAGATGCCCAAGAACGAGCTCGTCGAGTTGTTTCGGATGGCGGACGTCGTCGTCGATCAGTTCGATGTCGGCGCGTTCGGCGCGACCGGGCTCGAGGCCATGGCCTGCGGCAAGCCGGTCATGATCCATATTAACGATCAATGCGCCGCACGCTGCTATGCGGAGTTGCCGCCCGTCCTCAACTGCCGCAGCGAGGCGGAAATCCTGGACGCGATCCGGCGCGCGAGGGATGTCGCTTGGCGCGAGGAGATCGGGCAAAAAGCCCGCGCCTTTATCGTCCGTCATCACGACGCCGAGGCGGTCGGCGACCGGCTCATCGAGCTCTACGCTCGGATTCTCGCCGGGGGCGCTCAGGGCCGATGATCGCAACCGTAGCCCTTGAGGCACCCGAGGGGTGGGACGATTGGTTGGCGCGGCAGGGCGCCGCGGCCGGGTTCTGCCAGACCGCCGTGTGGGCGGCGATCGATCAGGAGGCGAACGGCGCGCGTCCCTTCTTCGTGCGCGTCGAGAGCGGCGGCGTCATGCACGCCTCGGCGCTCATCGAGCAACGGGGCGCGCGCCCTCGCGGGCTCATCGGGCGCCTCGCTGGCCGGATCGGCCGCCCGGCCGCAGGCGCGTTCGAGTGCTTCGAGGGTCCTGTCGTTGCCGACGGGGTGGCAAACGACGTCGCCACCCTCTTGCTCGAGCGCAT
>CAZVZP010000161.1:5155-6376 GCA_964631625.1 uncultured Hyphomicrobiales bacterium
GGCGGCAACCCTCGGAGTCGAGACCATCCGGTTTCATCCGCTGCCGGCGAGCGGCCCGCGCGCGGAGACGCCTCCATGGGATGGGGTCTTCCGGGCCCGGGGCTACGGGGCGCTCCCCTGGCAGACCGCGCTCGTCGACCTCGCGCCGGGCGAGGACGAGATCATGGCGCGCTTCGACCGCTCGGCGCAGCGGGGCATCCGGCGCTGCCGAGAGGAAGGGGTCGAGGTCCGGGCCTGCGCGAGCGAGACCGAGTTCGTCGACCGCTTTCACCACTCCTACTACCGGGCCTCGGGCCATCCGGATGCGGCACGCGCACTCCATCGGTCTCTTGCCATGTGGCGCTTGGGGCAACGCCACTACCGGTTCTTCGTCGCGCAGGCTCCCGAGGGTTCGGTGCTCGCAACGCTTGGCACCTACCGTTTCAACGGCATGGCGACCGAGATCATGTCGGCGCGCTCGGCCTTGGCGATCGAGCGCAGGGTGCCGGCCCAGGATCTGCTCCATTGGGAGGTGTTCCGGGCGCATAAGGCGCTCGGCGATACGCGGTTCAATCTGGCCGGCTTCAGCCCACGTCCCGAGACGGCAAGAGAGGCGGGCATCAAGCGCTTCAAAGAGAAGTGGGGCGGCGAGCTTGCCGAGGTTCCGCGCTACGCGAAGGGGCGGGCGCTTGGCGGCATCGACCGGCTCCAGGCGGCCATGCCCAACCGGCACGGGCGACCCGCATGATCCGCAAGCTCTACAAGGACGCCGGCGTCGTCGGCCTGGTCGAGCTCGTGGTGCGCCTCAAGGGGCTGATCCTCATGCCCTTGCTCACGCACCACTTGGGCGCCATGAGCTACGGCGCGTGGTCGCAGGTGGGCGTGCTCGTTGCTTCTGCGGGCATCCTCGTCATTCTGGGCTCCGATGCGGGCTTCGTCCGCCACGCGGCGGGGCATCCGATCGAACAGCAGAAGCGCTGGTTTTCGGCCTGGCTCGTTTTCCTTCTGTGCAGCGGCACGGTCGTGGGCGGCGGTATCGCCCTGCTACGGGATGCGGCCGGCGACGTATTTTTCGGCGACGCCGAGACATTCCGGCTGTTCGTCCTGCTCGCGGCACTCACCGTGTTCGCCAACGTGATGCTGAACAGCATCCGGCAGTGGTATCTCGTGCAGGACCGGCCCCGGGTCGCGGCCGCCATCACGGCGCTCAACGTGGCACTCGCGGTGATCGCCGTGGTCGTG
>CAZVZP010000162.1:0-6331 GCA_964631625.1 uncultured Hyphomicrobiales bacterium
TGATCCGCACCACATTTCAATTGGTTGGCTAGTGGTCCGGGCTGACAGACCGGGTACGGTCTGTCAGCCCGGACCACTAGCGGGTGATCTCCACCACGGTCCGTCCCCGCACCTCGCCCTTCAGGATCGCAGGGGCGAGCCGCGCCACTTCGCTCAAGGGCACGCTCCTCGTCAGCGCCGCGAGCTTGGCCCGGTCGAGGTCGCGGGCGAGGCGCCGCCACGCCTCGGTGCGCCGTGGCTTGGGGCAGTACACCGAGTCGATGCCAAGCAGGTTCACCCCGCGCAGGATGAAGGGGAACACGGTGGTCGCGAGCTCGACGCCCCCGGCCAGCCCGCAGGCCGCGACGGATGCGCCGTAGCGCATCTCCGACAAGAGCGCGGCCAAGGTCATGCCGCCGACGGTATCGACGGCGCCGGCCCAACGCTCGGCGCCGAGCGGCTTCTTCGCCCCTTGCGAATGCTCGGCGCGCTCGATCACAGCCGCCGCGCCCAAGTCCTTCAGGTAATCGGCGAGCGGCGCGCGGCCCGTCGAGGCGAGGACCCTGTGACCGAGCTTGGACAGGAGCGCGACCGCCACGCTGCCCACGCCGCCGCCGGCGCCGGTGACGATGACCTCGCCCGCTCCTGCTTCAAGCCCGTGCTCCTCGAGCGCAATCACGCACAGCATCGCAGTGAAGCCTGCGGTGCCGATGGCCATCGCCTCCCTGGCCGAGAGCCCTTTGGGCAGAGGGTTAAGCCACTCGGCCTTAAGGCGCGCGCGCTCGGCGAAGCCGCCCCAGTGTCGCTCGCCCACGCCCCAGCCGGTCAGCACAACCGCATCGCCGGGCTTGAACTCGGGCGCGCTCGATGACTCGACGGTGCCCGCGAGATCGATCCCCGGCACCATCGGGTAGCTCTTGACCACGCCCGGCCGGCCCGAGAGGGCGAGCCCGTCCTTGTAGTTGAGCGAGGAATACTGGACCACCACGGTGACCTCGCCCTCGGGCAAGGACTCCTCGCCCACCTCCTTGAGCACCGCGCTCACCTGATCGCCCGTCTTCTCGAGCACGAGCGCGCGGAACGTCTTAGCCATGTCGATTCCCTCAGTCGCACGCGGGGTGATCCCGCGTTTTCCCCTGGCGATCAGAATGAAAGAGCCGCCACGGGGGCGGCTCTTTCTTCATCGATTCTCGATGTCCGGCTTCGGCCATCCATGGTCGTGACCGAGCCGATGCCGCCGCATTGAAATGCGGCGGCTATTGCGTGACCGGTGCGTCCGGCCATGCCGGCAAGAACACTCCCTTGTCCGTCACAAGGGTCATGCCTTGCACAAAAAATATTGCGCCGACATGCGCCCGAGGTCAAGAGCCATCGAGTCTCTGTCGGCTCAACGCGCGGCACCCTGCGGGGTCGGCCGAGTTGACCCTGCGGCGCGATGGCCCAAGATGGCGCGACCGCAAAACCTGAGGACGCGATCATGAAGGCAATGGACCCGTTCGTGCGCTGCCTCGAGGCGGAGGCGTTACCCACCTCTTCGGCGTGCCCGGCGAAGAGAACGCCGAGCACTCGCGCGCTCGAGGAGGCCTTCGCGCAAGACCGCCGCGCGGTGATTGCGCTGCCGGTGGACTATGCGGAGAACCGCAAGCTGACGAAGCGCTTGGGCGAGATCGAGTGCCCGATCTGAGCCGCTTCGTCCGGCTCACTTGATCTCGACCTCGATGAAGGCGACCTCGTGATCGCTCGCGTTCATCACGTCGTGCTCCACGCCCTCGCCCCGGAAATAGGGCTTGCCGTGCACCAAGTCGAACAGCCGCTCGCCGTCCTTTTCCACGAGCTTGAGCTTCCCGGTCGCGATCGGCACCACGACGTAGTCGTATTCGTGCCGGTGATGGCCGGTCGCCGCCCCCACCGGGAAACGCCATTCCGTGACCCGCACCCGCTCGTTGTCGATGAGCCGGGTCGGCACCGCCTGCTTGCTCATGATCTCCCTCCCCCCGAGGCCGCGCGGCCGCTTCGCGCAGTTCTGCCTACTATACTGCCACGCCCCGGAACCGGCCATGCCGGCCCCGCATCTTGGACGATGAGCCCGGGCGCCCCATGTTGGTGAGGAACGCGTAAGGCGCGGCGCGCCCAAGCTGCGGCTTCCGGGGCGAGACGATTCGACGAGCATGAGCGACGCCTCCGCGCACCCGTCCGGCCTGCCCGCCGCCCGCGCCTCGCTCGACCCCGTGATCGACATCGAGGAGGAGATCCTGCGCCTTAAGAGCGAGCGCAACGCCATGATCCTCGCGCACTACTATCAGCAGAGCGAGATTCAAGACCTCGGAAGCCCCGCCGCGGCGCGCGCATCGGCACGGACCGAGCTCTCGCGCGCAGGCGCGGGCCCGAAGACGCAAGGAGCCTTGCCATGCTTGGCCGTCTGATTGCGGCCCTCCTCCTCGCCGGATCGATCGGCGTTGCGTGCGCGGCCGCGCTCGCGGAGTCGATCATCGAGACCGGCGTGATCGAAGGCGTGGTCCGCGACGCCCTGGGCCAGCCGATCCAGGACGTCGAGATCGCGCTTGCGGGCGAGTCCGCACACGCAGGCGAAGGCACGGACTACGAAGGCCGCTTCGAGCTGCGCGTGCCCGCAGGCCCCTGGGACCTGAGCGCGGAAAGGGACGGCTACGACGGGTATCTCGCGCGCCGCATCGAGGTTAAGCCCGGCACCGAGCACCGCTTCACAATCACGCTCTATCCCGATTAGACCGCCGACGAAGCCCAGCTTCTCACCTTAGCGAGGCAGTTTTTCCCATCGGTCCTCGTAAGCAAATGCTGCTGACCAATTCATCCCCGGTATCGGAAATTTTTCGGTTAACTTGCCACCTGCGAAACGGCACTAGCCCGAAATCCGGTGCAGTGGAATCACGTGAGGGATGTCTTGAACCCGCCGCTTAACCCCCCACCCCGACCCTCCCCCGCAAAGGGGGAGGGGGAGTTTTATTTAGTTCCCCCTCCCCTTGCGGGAGGAGATAGGGGGAGGGGGCCGTTTCCACTCGAGCGGATTCCGCTCTAGTGACTCAAGCGGTATCGTCCGGGTCGAACTTCGTGATCCGAATCGCCATGCCGAGGTGCTTGCCCGCACCGCCTCCCATAATGTCAGCAATCTCCGCCTCTGCACGCCCGCCGCGTCCGATTAGCCTCGAAATCTCGCCGGCAGTGCGGATCGCTTCTAGATAACCAACCTGTTCGCCGTTTTGACGACAAACTTTCACGGCCTCGGGGTCGTACGGATTTGCCGGCTCGGGTATAAGAAAAAGGCGCTCGCCGACGCGACAACGCCGGATGATTTTTTGTCGCGAGCTGCCATCTGGGTTCTTGTGCGATACGCCTACGACTTTGGCATGAAAGGCGCGCGAACGCGGTCTCCCGCTCTCTTCCTCGACGGCGGGCATTACAGATTTGCCGGCCCCGTCGCCAAAGAGCTTGTTAAGCAACCCCACCGTACGCCCCTATTGCGCTACTGAGCGGCTTCCTTTTCCGACTTGCGGCAGCTCACCGCATCGGCCAGGACGCAGAGAATCTCGAACATGATGGTGGCGCCCACGACCGCCGTGTTGCCGGTCGGATCGAAGGGCGGGGCCACCTCGACCACGTCGCCGCCGACCAAGTTCAAGCCGCGCAAGCCCCGGATCATCTGCTGCGCCTCGAAGGTCGAGAAGCCGCCGATCTCGGGCGTGCCGGTGCCCGGCGCATAGACCGGGTCGAGGCCGTCCACGTCGAAGCTGATGTAGGTCGGCCCCTCGCCTGCGACGCGGCGGGCCTCTTGGACGACCTTCTTCCAGCCGAGCTCGAAATACTCCTCGATATAGACGATGCGCACACCGGCGCTTTCCGCGAACGCCGTGTCGTCGGCCCGATAGAGCGAGCCGCGGATGCCGATCTGTATCGTGCGCTTGGGATCCAAGAGGCCCTCCTCGATCGCGCGCCGGAACGGCGTGCCGTGGGTGTACTTGAGGCCGCCGAAGTAACTGTCGTTGGTATCCGAATGGGCGTCGAAGTGGACCATGCCCACGGGCCGGCCCTTGGCGATGGCGCGGAAGATCGGCAGCGTTATCAGGTGATCGCCGCCAGCCGAGATTGGCAGCGCACCCGCCTCGTGCACCGTGCGGTAGAAGTCCTCGATCTTCCTCAGGCTGATGCCAAGATCGATCGGGTTGACCGGCACGTCGCCCACGTCCGCGACCCGGCACAGCTCGAAGGGCGAGATGCGGCTCGCATGGTGCACGCGCCGGATCAGGCTCGACATGTTGCGGATCTCGCGCGGCCCGTGGCGCGCGCCCGCGCGGTTCGTGGTGCCGCCGTCCCAGGGCACGCCGATCAGCGCGATGTCCACCTCCTTGGGATCGCGCACGACGGGAAGCCGCATGAAGGTCGCAATGTCGGTGAAGCGCGGCATGATCGCCGCGTCGACAGGCTCGTAGCGTTTTTGCTCGGTCACGGCATCCACCCATCCTCATAGCGCGGACTTGACGGCACCGCATCATGGGGTCAGTCGCGCCGCCCTGCCAAGGGATAACGCGCGCCGCTTGCTCGCCTCTGCGACTGCGGTTAGCGTGCGCCGCGCGGAGGGGTGCGATGGCAAGCCTGTGGCAGCGACGGCCGGATCTTCTCCCCAGCCTCGGCGTGTTCACGACGGCGTGCGGCTGGGGCGTGTTTTGGCTTCCGATACGGGCCTTCGATGCCGCCGGGCTGCATGGCGGCTGGGCCACGTTCTCGATCTACGTCGTCGCTGTCGTCCTGCTCCTGCCCTATGCCTTCTGGCGCCGGCGCGAGCTCGCCCAGGGCGGTCTTGCGCTCGCCATCACCGGCTTCTTCTCGGGCGGCACCTTCGCCTTCTACCTCGACTCGCTGTTGCTGACGGATGTCGTGCGTGCGCTTCTCTTGTTTTATCTCGCGCCCGTCTGGAGCACGCTCCTCCAGAACCTCGTGCTCAAGGAGCCGATCACGCCGCGCCGCCTCCTCGTGATTGCGCTGGGCATCGGCGGCCTGATCGTCATCCTGGGCTTCGAGCAGGGCTTTCCCTTGCCGCGCAATCTCGGGGATTGGCTCGCGCTCGCGGGCGGGATGATGCTCGCGATCGCCTCCGTGCGTATCCGCGCCCAGCAACACATTGGTGCGCTCGAAGGCACCTTCGCGTTCTTCGCCTCCGGCGGTCTTGCGGCGCTCATCCTCGCGCTGCTGCCCTTCCCACAAATGGGCACGTTTCCCGAATCCAAGGCCCTGCTCGAGGCGTTGCCTTGGCTGCTGTTCATCCTCGGGGTGTTCGTGATTCCGGCGACCTACCTGATCATTTACGGCTCGCGGCGCCTCAGCCCGAGCCGGCTTTCGATCCTGCTCATGGCCGAAGCCCTGACCGGTGTCATCTCGGCGGCCATCTTGACGGAGGAGCCCTTCGGCCTGCGCGAGGCGGCGGGCGCCGTGCTCATCGGCGCCGCCGGTGTCGTTGAGGTGATGCGCCGGCAACCGCCGCTCGCACAGCCGACCTAGAGCCGCGGAGGATCAGGGGAGAATGGAGCGGGTGACCGGGATTGAACCGGCGACATTCAGCTTGGGAAGCTGACGTTCTACCACTGAACTACACCCGCACCGCAAGCCGTGCCTAATAAGCGCAATAATAAGGCACAGCGCGCGCCGGGCAGCAAGGCGGCGAGCGTGGTGCGCGGCAGCGGCCCGTGATAGATTGCCCGCCTTTCGCCGCCTGCCGAGCCTTTCGCCATGGCCGCTGCCCGCACCCTTCGAGCAAAGCGCCCCGCAAGGCGCAGGACCCCGCGTGCGTCCGCGCCCGCCCGCGGGCGCACGGCCGGCAAGGTCGGCGTGATCATGGGCAGTCAGTCGGACTGGGCGACCCTGCGCCAAGCGGCCGCGATCCTGGCCGAGCTCAGGGTGCCGTTCGAGAAGCGCATCGTCTCGGCGCACCGCACGCCCCGGCGCCTCGTCGCCTACGCCGAGAGCGCGCGCGAACGCGGCCTCGCGGTGATTATCGCCGGCGCGGGCGGCGCCGCCCATCTGCCGGGCATGGTCGCCTCGCTTACCACTCTGCCCGTGCTCGGCGTGCCTATCGAGAGCCGCACGCTCAAAGGGCTCGACAGCCTGCTCTCGATCGCCCAGATGCCGGGCGGCGTGCCCGTAGGCACGCTCGCGATCGGCGCGGCCGGCGCGCTCAACGCCGGGCTCTTGGCCGCGGGCATCATCGCGCTCTCGGACCAACGGCTGGCACGCCGCCTCAACTGGCTTCGTGACAACGAGAGCCGCGCTCGTAAACATTGGCCATCGTGCCGTGAACGTCCTGCCTCTTGATAACCTCCACTAA
>CAZVZP010000163.1:0-4189 GCA_964631625.1 uncultured Hyphomicrobiales bacterium
GCCCGGTCCGCGATCTCGCGGGTCACCACGGGCGCGGGCGAGTAAGCGCCCATGCCGCCGGTGTTTGGTCCCGTGTCGCCCTCGCCCACCCGCTTGTGGTCCTGCGCCGATTCGAGGGGGAGCGCGGTTGCGCCATCGACGAGAGCCATGAAGCTCGCCTCCTCGCCTTCGAGGAACTCTTCGATCACGAGCGCGCGGCCGGCCGCGCCTAAGCGCCCCTCGAGCAGGGCGCGCGCCGCCTCCTTGGCCTCGCTCACGGTCTCGGCCACCACGACGCCTTTGCCCTGCGCCAGCCCGTCGGCCTTGACCACGATCGGTGCGCCGGTGTTCTCGATGAAGGCCGCGGCTTGCGCGAACTCCGTGAAGCGGCCGTAGCGCGCGCTTGGAATGCGGTATTTCGCGCACAGATCCTTCATGAAGCCCTTGGAGCCTTCGAGCCGCGCCGCCTTGGCCGAGGGGCCGAAGACGCGGATGCCCTTGGCTTCGAGATGATCGGCGAGTCCGGCAACGAGCGGCGCCTCGGGGCCCACGACGACGAACTCGATCGCCTTCTCGCGGCAGAACGAGGCGACCTCATCGAAGTCCATGATATCGAGGGCGGCGCACTCGGCCTCGCGCGCGATGCCGCCGTTGCCCGGCGCGCAGTAGAGCTTATCGATCAGCGGCGAGGCGGCGAGCGCCCAGCACAGCGCGTGCTCGCGCCCCCCTCCGCCGACCACGAGGACGTTCATGCCGCTCCCTTTCGTGCCCGGGCTTTTGCCGCGCGCGTGGCCCTTGTATCATAGCCCCATGGCGAGCCGGAACGACCCGGACTCCTTCGGCGAGGCGGCCGAGGCGGCGGGCGGCCACAACATCCCCGTCTTCAGCGTCAGCGAGATCGCGCAGGCCCTGCGCACGACCATCGAGCGGGGTTTCCCGCGCGTGCGGGTCCGGGGCGAGATCACGGGCTTCAAGCGCCACACGTCGGGCCACCTCTACTTCCGCCTGAAGGACGAGAGCGCGGTGCTCGAGGCGGTGTGTTGGAAGAACGCGGCACCGAAGTTGGGTGTCGTCCCCGAAGACGGCCTCGAGGTCATCGCCACCGGGCGGCTCACCACCTACGCGGGGCGCTCGCAGTATCAAATCGTGGTCGAGGCGCTCGAGATCGCGGGCGAGGGCGCGCTCCTGAAGCTCTTGGAGGAGCGGCGCAAGAAGCTTCTGGCCGAAGGCCTGTTCGCGGCCGAACGCAAGCAGCCGATTCCCTATCTCCCGGAGATCGTGGGCGTCGTGACCTCGCCCACGGGCGCCGTGATCCGCGACATCCTGCACCGCATCGCCGAGCGTTTTCCGCGCCGTGTCCTGCTCTGGCCCGTGGCCGTGCAGGGCGTGGGCGCGGCCGAACAGATCGCCGCGGCGATCGCGGGCTTCAATCGGCTGCCGCCGGGCGGGCCGGTGCCGCGGCCGGACGTGCTGATCGTGGCCCGGGGCGGGGGCAGCCTCGAGGACCTCTGGGCCTTCAACGAGGAGATCGTGGTGCGCGCGGCCGCCGAGAGCCAGATCCCGCTGATCTCGGCGGTGGGGCACGAGACCGACACGACGCTCATCGACTTCGCCGCCGACCGGCGCGCGCCGACGCCCACCGCCGCCGCCGAGATGGCGGTGCCGGTGCGCACCGAGCTGGCCCATCGGCTGACGGCGCTCGCGGCGCGCCTGATCGGCGCCGCGCATCGTTCGCTCGAGCGCCAGCGCGCGGAGCTGCGCGGACTCGCGCGCGGCCTGCCCGATCCGGCGGCGCTCTTGGGCCAGGCGGCGCAGCGCCTCGATGAGAAGAGCGCGCGGCTTCAGCAGGGCATGCGCTTTCTAGTCGAAGCGCGGCGCACGCGGCTCCATCGGCTGCATCTGCGCCACCCGCGCGAGCTCTTGCGCGAGCGTAATGCGACCTTGCGGGGTGCGGCGCGCGCGCTCAAGGCCGCGCTCGAGGCCCGCCTGCGCGCCGAGCGCGACCGGGGCAAGCACGATACGACGCGTCTTCGGCACCTCGAGCGACGCCTTGGCTCTGCGCTCGACCGCGCGCTTGGCCTTGCGCGCCGCGACCTTTCGACGCGCGCCAAGCTGCTCGAGTCCTACTCCTATCAGCGGGTGCTAGAGCGCGGCTTCGTGCTCGTGCGCGACGCGCGAGGCCAAACGATCCTGCGCGCAGGTGCCACGAGCCCCGGCATGCCCCTGAGTCTCAACTTCGCCGACGGCCGCGTGCCGGCGCGCGTGACCGGCCGGCCCGAGGGCGCACGCCCCTTGGCTCTCAAGAAGCCGACGCCCGCCCAGGGCACGCTGCTCTGAGCGGCTCAGACGGCTATCGGGGCGCCGGGCGCGGCGCGCCCTTGCGCCGAGTTTCTTGCGGCCAACGCTTGTGCAGCCAGAGCCACTGCTCGGGTTTCTCGCGCACCCAGGATTCGATGAGCGCGTTGACGCGGCGCATGGTCTCGGCGATGTCGGCGTCGCGCTCGCCGGTGTGCGGCAACGCCATCGGCGGTAGCGCGGTGATGCGAAAGCGCGCGCCCTTGAGCCGCTCGACCCGCGCGGGGACCACCGGCACGTCGTACTTGAGGGCCCAGGCGGCGAGCGCCGTCATGGTCATGGCGTCGCGGCCGAAGAACGGCACCGGGATGCCTTCGTTGAGCTTCTGATCGACGAGCATGGCCAGGTGCTCGCCTTGCGCGAGGTGGCGCACCAGGTGGCGCGCGCCCTCGGCGCCCTTGGGAAAGCGCCGGCCGGTGATCGCGCGCTCGCGGATCGTGAAGACGAGCCGATCGACGATCGGGTTGTTGGGGGCGCGATAGACCTGCGTCAAGGGCACGCCGCGCTGGGTCGCCGCGAGCGAGGCGATCTCCCAGTTGCCGAGGTGGCCCGAGAAGAAGATGCCGCCCTTGCCGTCGTCGCGTAAGGCGTCGATGTGCTCGGCACCCACGACCTCGACGCGGTTTCCCTCGTAGCAGCGGATCTCGTGAAGATGCGGGTACTCGGCGGCGATGCGCCCCAAGTTGTCCCACATGGCGCGCGCAATGCGCGTGATCTCGGCCTGGGAAAGCTCCGGCATCGCCAGGCGGAGCTGGCGTTTGGCCCGCTCCGTGATCGGCAGCAGCGGGCCGATGCTGCGCGCGAGGAAGCCGCCGATGGCCGAGGCCGCATCGAGGGGCAAGAGCCTTGCCGCCGCAAAGAAGAGCCACGCCGCAAAGCCGGCCGCGAGCGTGGTGGGCGTATCGCGCGAGAGCATCACGCCCGCTCGCTGGCGCGCAAGGCCGGCGCGAGCACCGCATCGAGGAGCGCGGGCTCCCCCCACTCGAGCGCGACCTTAAGCACCTGCACCCCATGGCGCGCCTCGGGCGCAAGGCGCACGGCGTCCTTCTCGGTCGTGACAAGCTGCGCGCCCCGCGCGTGCGCCCGTGCGCGCAGCTCGGCGAGTTCGGCGTCGGTGAACCGGTGGTGATCGGGGAAGGCGCGGGTGTCGGCCAGCCGACAGCCCATCGACTCGAGGGTTTCGAAGAAGCGCTCGGGGTTGGCGATGCCGGCGAAGGCGAGGAGGGGCCTCGCGCGGAGCTCCTCCTGGTCGGCTTCCGGCACGAGGCGAGCGCGCAGCAGCGGCAGCTCCGGATCCCGGCAGCGCTCGAGCGCCGCCCAGCGGTCCTCGCCGATCAAGACCAAGGCATCGGCACGCAGCAGCGCCTCCTCCGGGCTCTCGCGCAACGGCCCGGCGGGCAGGACGAGGCCATTGCCGAAGCCCGTGCCACCGTCGATCACGATGAGCGATAGATCCTTATAGAGCCGCGGGTTCTGGAAGCCGTCGTCCATCACGATGAGCTCGGCCCCGGCCGCGAGCGCGAGCTTCGCGCCGCGCGCGCGGTCGCGAGCCACAACGGTGGGCGCGGCCTGGGCGAGCAGCAGCGCCTCATCGCCCACCTCGGCGGCCCCCTGGCGCGAAGGCTCGACCGCGAGCGGGCCTCTGAGCCGCCCGCCGTAGCCGCGGGTAAGAAGGTGCACGCGCCGGCCGGCGGCTTTGAGCCTCTTGGCGAGGGCGAGCACGACCGGCGTCTTGCCCGCGCCGCCCACGGTCAGGTTGCCGACGCAGATCACGGGCACGCCCGCGCGGTAAGGTGCCGTCAGCCGATGGCGGGCGAGGCTCGCCCGCTCGACGAGAAAGCCGAGAGGCACCAGC
>CAZVZP010000163.1:4225-6302 GCA_964631625.1 uncultured Hyphomicrobiales bacterium
GTCGGCGCGCCAGAAGGAGGGAGCGCGGAGGTTCATCGGGGCTCTCTGCTTACGGCGCGATCGATGAGGGGCGCAAGACGCTCGAGCACGACATCGAGCGCGCCGGCGAGCCCGGATGCCACGGCGCGCGCGGCCTCGGAGCGCCGCTCGCACAGGCCGGGATCGCGCAACAGGGACTCGAGCTCGGCCACGAGCGAAGGGCAATCGCTGACTTCGCGCGCCGCACCCGCCCCGATCAGCGCCTTGGCCTCGCGGGCGAAGTTGTGCATGTGGGGGCCGAACAGAAGCGCACACTTAAGCCGCGCGGGCTCGAGCGGGTTCTGGCCGCCGTGCGGAACGAGCGAACCGCCAACGAAGACGGCGGACGAAAGCCGATAAAACAGCCCGAGCTCGCCCAGGGTGTCGGCGAGGTAGACGTCGCTGTGCCGATCGGGCAGCGCGCCCGTCTCGCGCCGGGCGAGGATCAGCCCGCGGCCTTCGAGCGCGCGCGCGATCTCGGCTCCGCGCTCCGGGTGGCGGGGTGCGATGACCGTCAGCAGCGAGGGGAATGAACGCTTGAGCCGCTCGTGCGCCTCGGCCGCAACGGCTTCTTCCCCCGGATGCGTGCTCGCGGCGAGCCATATGGGGCGCTCGCCGATCGCTTGCCGGAGCCGCTCGAGCGCGGCCCTATCCACGGGCAAGGCCGGCGCATCGTGCTTGAGGTTGCCCGCGACCGTGGCCTCGCGTGCCCCGAGCGCCTGCAGGCGATCCGCATCGACCGCGCTCTGCGCCAGGATCAGCGCGAAGCAATCGAGCAGCCTCTGGGCCGTGGACCGCCAGCGCCGCCAGGCGCGGAAGCTCCGCGCCGAGAAACGCGCGTTGATGAGGGCCGCCGGCACGCCGCGCGCCTTGAGAGCGAGCAGCAGATTGGGCCACAGCTCGGATTCGACGAAGAGCGCGAGATCCGGGCGCCAGTGGTCGAGGAAGCGAGCAACATAGCCGGGATGATCGATCGGCGCGAACTGATGGATGGCGCGCGCGGGCAGCCGCTCGGCGAGGATGCGCGCCGAGGTCACGGTGCCGCTCGTCACCAGCATCGACAGCGAAGGGTGCTGAGCCAAGAGCCGCTCGATGAGCGGCAACGCCGACAGCGCTTCGCCGACGGAGGCCGCGTGCAGCCAGACGAGCGCGCCCTCGGGCCGCGCGCGCGAGGCGAGGCCCAAGCGTTCGGGCAGGCGTTCCGAGGGCTCCTTGCCGAGCGCCTGCCGGCGGGCGAGGTAAAGCCGCAGGAAGGGGCCCGAGCAGCGGGTGAGCCCTTGGTAGAGCGCCAGCATCATGATGCGCGGGCGGCCTCCCGGGTGGGCGCGGGCTCGATCGGCGCCTGGCCCACGAGGCGGTCGGCCTTGGCCGTGAGCGCGTTGAGCTGCGCTTCGAGCGCCGCACGGGCCGCCTCTTCGGCGGCCGCGTCCGCCTCCCGCGGAACGGTGATCGGCTCGCCCCACAGGATGACGCCGCGCGAGAAGGGCAGCGCCAGCACGAAGCGATCCCAGCTCGAGAGCACCGTGCGACGCGAGGCCGCGTAGGCCGCGGGAACGATCGGCGCACCGGAAAGGCGCGCGAGCGAGATCGGGCCGATCCCGGCGCGCATCCGGGGTCCGCGCGGGCCATCGGGCGTGATGCCCACGCACTCGCCGGCCTTGAGCGCGCGGACCATCGTGCGCAGCGCCGCGCCGCCGCCCTTCTTGGTCGAGCCGCGCACGGTGCCGAGGCCGAAATGGCGGATCGTCTCGGCGATGAACTCGCCGTCCCGGTGCTGCGAGATGAGCATGTGCATGGGCACGCCCCGCCTCCAGCAATGGGCCATCATGAGCAGCCGTCCGTGCCAGAAGGCGAGGATGAAGCCCTTGCCCTCGCGCCAATAGCGCTCGGGCGTCTCGGCACCCATGGTCTGCCACGGCCCGCTTGCTCGCACGAAGCGGATGTACTGGGCGCCGGCCCAGCAGAGGGCGGCGCGCAAGCGCGGGCTTGCGCCGAGGCGCTTGACCCAGCCCATGGCTTAGGCCCGGGCCGTGGCGGCGCGCTTCGCCCTAAGCCCGTC
>CAZVZP010000164.1:0-6258 GCA_964631625.1 uncultured Hyphomicrobiales bacterium
GCGCGTTGCGACGTCATCCTTCCTAACCGCCTCCTCGTAGTGTGTGACTTCCCCTTCGAGCGCGGCCTCGAGCGCCGCCTCTCGGCCGTGCCAGCGCTCAAGGAAGGCGTTGCGGATGGCCCGGCCCGTGAACTCCTGCGGCCAGGGATAATGCCGCACGATGTCGAAGACGCGCGTACGCGCGGTGTCATCGCCCGTGGCCTCCACGATTCGGCGCTTGATCGCCTCGGCTCCGAGCGCCTCGGGCGTCGCATAAAAGCGCGTGCCGATGAGCGCGCCGGCCGCACCCAGTGAAAGCGCCGCCGCGAGGCCTCGGCCGTCGGCGATGCCGCCCGCGGCGAGCACGGGCGTGGGATGGACCGCGTCGACCACCGCGGGGACGAGGCTGAGCGTGCCGCGGCTTGCGCCGTGCCCGCCCGCTTCCGAGCCTTGGGCGACGATGACGTCGGCGCCCCAGCGCATCGCCTCGTGCGCTCCCGGCACGGTCTGGACTTGGCAGATGAGCTTGGCGCCGGCGGCCTTGATCTTTCCGGCGAAGGGCGCCGCATCGCCGAACGAGAGCATGACCGCTTTGGGTGAGCGCGCGAGCGCGAGATCGAGCGTCTCAGGACGTTTGGCCAGGTGCCAGGTGATGAAGCCGACACCCACCGGCGCGTTGCCGGCGGCGGCGAGTTCGCTCTTGAGCCAATCGGGGTCGCCGTAGCCGCCCCCGATGAGGCCGAGCCCGCCGGCCGCGCTCACGGCCTGCGCCAGACGGCCGCCGGTGACGCCTCCCATGGGCGCCAGCACGATCGGATGGCGGATGCCGAAGAGCTCGGTGAGGGCGGTCTCGATCGGCACTTCGGTTTGCTCCGGTTGCGGAGGGCCGGGCCTGCTGCTCTCTCCTCGTCATGCTCACACAGAAGACCGTGCGCGGCAAGGTTCGCCCGCCTGGAGAGCCACACGGATCTTGCGCCGTCGTCATGCCACGATAACGTGGCATGACGACGGCCACGGCGTGCTTCGCGTGCCGTCCCCCTTGAATACGAAGAGAGCGAGCGTGCGGTTCGATCGTTGGTGGCGGCTCAGCGGTGCGGCGCGACAGGGGCTCGCCGCCTTGTGCGTGGCGCTCGCGGCCGGCCTCACCGCACTTCCCGAAGGGCACGCCGATGAGCCGGCGCTGAGCTTCATCGCGCTGGGCGATCAGCCATACTCGTTGCGCGAGCAGCGCCGCTGGCCCGATCTGATCGAGGCGATCAACCGGGCCGAGCCAACCTTCGTCGTCCACGTGGGCGACATCAAGCGCGGCAGCGCGCCCTGCACCGAGGGGTGGCTTCTGGCCGTGCGCGCGCTCTTGAGCCGCATCGAGGCGCCCGTCGTCTATACGCCGGGGGACAACGAATGGACCGATTGCCGCAGGCCCGAGGCCGGCGGCTTCGATCCGGAGGAGCGGTTAGCGGCGCTCCGGCAGGTGTTCTTCTCGGGCTTCTTCGCCGGCGACGACGAGCGGCTCGGCGTCGAGCGCCAGAGCAACGATCCGAGCCACCGGGATTACGTCGAGAACGCGCGCTGGTCGATCGACGGCGTCGTGTTCGCAACCCTTCACGTGGTGGGCAGCAACAACAATTACCGGGAGGGCGATGCTCGGGCGCAGGATGAGTTCGCGCGCCGCAGCGCGGCTAATCGTGCGTGGCTCGCCGCCACCCTCCAGCGGGCCGAGGCGGAGGACGCCCGCGCGCTCGTCCTCTTCTTTCACGGCGATCCCTTCGTTCGGAGCCGGGACGGCGCCTCGGGCTACCGCGAATTTCTCGGCACGCTCGCGCGCGCCGCGCGTGCGTTCAAGAGCCCTGTGCTCCTCGTGCACGGCGACACCCACGAATACCGGGTGGACCAGCCGCTCATTGATCCGGCGGACGGGGCCGCGCTTTCCAACGTCATGCGCGTCGAGGTGTTCGGCAGCCCGACCGTCGAGGCGGTCGAGGTACGAGTCCGACGGGCCGATGCTCAGCCGTTCGCCATCCGTCCGCTCGGCTTTGCGATGGAGCGGCCCGGCCGGGCGAAGGCTGCGGGGTTCTAGCCGCGTCCTCGAGCGTCGAGCCTTCGACGCTCGGGTCGAATCGGGCGAAATTGCCGAAGGGCCCGGCGATCGCCTCCATCGTTGCCTCCGGCACCGCCACCTTCCTCCTCACGCGAATCTCGGCCATCGGTCTTCCCAATGGCGCTGTCTCTCGCTCGAAGCCTGGCGCGGGCACCGGCTCGGGCCAACCGCTTCGAAGCGGCTCCCGGCCCGATGCGGCTTCCTCGATGTGCGCAAGACGCCTAATATCTTGCCAAGATCGCGCCTGTGTCGGCCCGAGGGCGTTCGCCCAGGGCCCGCCGAGCGAGCGGGGGATGCGAAGGAGCGGCCATGGCGCACGTCCGAATCCGCAAGTTCAACACCAAGGCGATGTATCCCGAGCAGAAGCTCGACAACGACCTCTCCATGGCGGTGCGCGCGGGCCAGCGCATCTTCCTGCGCGGCCAGACGGGATTCACGCTCGACGGCGGCTTCGTGGGGGCGGGCGATCCGCGCAAGCAGGCCGAGAACGCGATGGCTTGCGTCAAGCAGTTGCTCGAGGAGGCGGGCTCGAAGCTCGAGCATATCTGCAAGATCACGATCTACATCACCGACCGCGCCTACCGCGAGCCCGTCTATCAGGAAATCGGCACGTGGCTTAAAGGCGTCTATCCGTGCTCGACCGGGCTGATCGTGAACGGGCTCGCCCGGCCCGAGATGCTGATGGAGGTCGACGTCGAGGCGGTCATCCCCGAGGACGAGGCGTAGGGTGGCACGATGACATTCTCGCTCCTCGGCCGCTGCGCCGATACCGGAATGGTCGGCATCGCGATCACCACCTCGAGCATCTGCGTGGGCGCACGCTGCCCGCACGTGCGCGCCGGCGCCGGTGCGGTCTCGACCCAGAACATCACGTTGCCGAGCTTAGGCCCCGCGATCCTCGATCGCCTGGCGGAAGGCCTTTCGGCGAAGGAGGCGCTGCGCGCCACGACCCGCGGCCTCGAGAACCTCGAGTATCGCCAGATCGCGGTGCTCGATGCCAAGGGCCACACCGCGCATTTCTCCGGCGCCAAGACCCTGGGCCCCCACAATGTCAGCGAAGGCAAGGACTGCATCGCCGCCGGCAATCTGCTCGAGAACGAGGATGTGACCCGCGCGATGGTGGCCTCCTTCGAGACGCAGGCGAACCGGCATCTGGCGAGCCGGCTGCTGCACGGCCTGGCGGCGGGGATCGTCGCGGGCGGCGAGATCGGGCCGACCAAGTCGGCGGCGCTCCTGGTGGCGCACGAGCAGAGCTGGCCGCTCGTCGACTTGCGCGTCGATTGGGACGACGAGGACCCGGTGGCGCACCTGCGCCGTCTGTGGGAGGCTTACGCGCCCCAGATGATGGATTACCTGATGCGGGCGCTCGATCCGGCGAGCGCCTCCGCCTTTGGCGTGCCGGGAGATCTCTGAGCGGTGGGCCGAGCGAGACTCACTGCGCGCGCGCTCATCGAGAGGCTGATCGCCTTCGATACCACGAGCCGGAACTCCAATCTCGCTCTCGTTGACTTCGTGCGCGACTACCTCGCGGGGTTCGGCGTTCAGTCCGATCTCGTCAGCGATGAGACCGGCACCAAGGCCAACCTGTTCGCAACCATCGGCCCCGAAGGGAACGGCGGCATCGTGCTCTCGGGCCACACCGACGTGGTGCCGGTGGACGGCCAGCCGTGGTCGAGCGATCCCTTCCGCGTCGTCGAACGGGAGGGGCGGCTCTACGGGCGGGGCGCCTGCGACATGAAGGGCTTCATCGCCCTGGTGCTGGCCCGCGTGCCGGAGCTCATCGAAGGCCGTCTCGCCAAGCCGGTTCATCTCGCGTTCTCCTATGACGAGGAGGTCGGCTGCCTCGGCGTGCGCCGCCTTCTGGCCGAGATCGCTCGCCGGGCAATCCGGCCCGAATGCTGCATCATCGGGGAGCCCACCGAGATGCGAGTTGTCAGCGGGCACAAGGGCAAGCTTACCCTGCACTGCCGGGTCAAAGGCCGCGCCTGCCATTCGGCGCATACCGATGCGGGGGTCAACGCGGTCGAGTACGCGGCGCTTCTGATCGGCTTCCTGCGCGGCGAGGCCGAGCGCCGGCGCACAGAGGGTCCGTTCGATGGGCGCTTCGATCCGCCCTACTCGACGATCCAGACCGGTCTGATCCGGGGCGGCAACGCGGTCAACATCGTGCCCGCGGACTGTGCCTTCGAGTTCGAGATACGGCATCTCCCCTCCGAGCGGCCGGAGGCTCTGATCGAGCGGCTCTCGGCTTACGCCGAGGGGACGCTCGCACCGGAGATGCACGCGGTCGCACCCGAGAGCGGAATCGCCTTCGAGCCCCAATCGGGCTACCCCGGCCTCGACATGGACGAAACGTCCGAGGTGGTGCGCCTGGCGCAACGCTTGAGCGGGCGCAACGACACCGGGACCGTGAGCTTCGGCACCGAAGGCGGGCTTTACCGCGAGGCCGGAATTCCGGCGGTCGTGTGCGGGCCCGGCAGCATCCGGCAGGCGCACAAGGGGGACGAGTACGTCGAGCTCGAGCAACTCGCGCTCGGCGAGGCGTTTCTCGACCGCCTCATCGCGGCGCTTTCGGCCTAAGGGGTTCCCGGAATGCTCGCCGGAAGTCGGCGCATGGAATCGATGATCGGAGGGAGGCGGGAGGCGGCGTCATGCTGAGAACCGGTGAGGACTACCGCCAATCGATCCGGGACGGGCGCGAGATCTGGATCAACGGCGAGCGTGTCGCCGATGCGACGAAGCACCCCTCGTTCAAGCCGCTCGTGGATGTTCGGGCGCGCATTTACGACATGGCGCACGAGGCGCGCTACCGCGACCTCATGACCTATCGGGATCCCGAGACGAACGAGCCGAGTGCGATCGGCAACCGTCCGCCGAAGGAGCAGAAGGATTGGCACGACAAGTGGCGCGCGCTCGACGCCGTGATGCGCGATATCGGCGGCGTCGTGATCCGCGTCGGCGATGAGACCGTGGGCGAGATGTGGTCGCTCTACGACGGCCAGGACATCCTGAACGAGGTCGATCCGCAGTTCTCGAAGAACATCGGCGACCATATCGCCAAGGTCGTGCACTCCGACGTCTTCCACGTCTCGGCCAATACCGATCCGAAGGGCGACCGCTCGAAGCGCCCCCAGGAGCAGGATCCCGACATGCTGCTGCACGTGGTCAAGGAGACCGACGCCGGGATCGTGGTGCGCGGCGCCAAGTTCGAGACCGCCGCGGCCTACGCCAATCAGGCTTTCGTCAAGCCCACGATCGCCAACTGGGGCGACGAGAAGCTGTCCGACTACGCCGTCGGCTTCATTTGCGAGATGAACGCGCCGGGCTTGAAGCACATCTGCCGCACCGGCTTCGCGGGCCGCGCGCCGGCGGCCGACTACCCGCTCGCCAACCGGTTCGACGAGGTCGATACGCTCCTCATCTTCGACGACGTGCGGATCCCCTGGGAGAACGTGCTGTTCTACCGCCACACCCGCGCCGCCTCCTTCATCCGCGGCACGCTGCACCGCTACAGCGCCTTCGCCTTCGTGCTTCGCATCCTCTACGTCGCCGACATGATGATCGGCACGGCCCTCTTCAACGTGCGTCAGACGGGGCTGGACAAGCAGCAGGCGGTGCGCGAGAAGCTGGCGCTGCTCGCCTGCTACCGCGAGGGCATTCGCGCGCACCTCGCGGCCTCGATCATGTTTGCTCAGAAAAGCCCCGCGGGGCTCCTGATGCCCAACCAGTCGCTGCTCTATACGGGCCGGGTGCACGCTTGCACGAAGCTGCCCGAGATGATGCACTTGGCGCGCGAGCTGTGCGGCGGCCAGATCTGCGTCACACCCGACAAGGCCGCCTTCGACCACCCGGTGACGCGCCCCTGGATGGAGAAGTACTACACGGTCAACGAGGATTGGGTGGCGGAGGACCGGCGCAAGCTCTTGGCCTTCGCGCGCGACCTCTTGAACTCGGATTACGCCGGCCACCGGCTCACCTTCCAGTTGTTCGCCCAGAGCCCGCCCTTCGCGCACTTGAATGCGGTGTATATGAACTTCGATTTCGACGGCCCGACCGATTTCGTGCGCAAGGCGGCCGACCTCTCCGAGCGGGTGATGGGCGCGCCCAAGCCGCCGACCAAGCCATAAGCGCCCAGGCGGCCGCTAGAGCAGGATGATTTTGGTTTGAATCGCGGGGGGATT
>CAZVZP010000165.1:0-2832 GCA_964631625.1 uncultured Hyphomicrobiales bacterium
GCACAACCTGGTCCTACGGAGTCGGACATGGCGGCCGCTGCCGATATGACGGAGGGCGAGCGCAGCGTCATGATCAAAGGCATGGTCGCGGGTCTAGCCGCTCGACTCGATCAGGAACCCGACGACCTCGAGGGCTGGGTGATGCTCATTCGCTCCTATTCCATTCTCGGCGATCGCGGTGCGGCCTCGCAGGCTTTCGCACAGGCACGGGACCATTTCACCGGCAACCAAGACGCGGTCCAGCGTCTTGACGAGACTGCGGCAGAGTTCAGTGTCCAAGCACCGGAGCAATAGGAGTGCGCGGCCGGCCACCGAGACCGTGACCGGTCACGCTCAAGTAGGCCCGTGGGGGCTCCGGGGGCTCAATGGATACAACTAAGCGATTTCTTAGATGCAACCCGAGACTCGGCCTGAGACCGTTCTCGTTCGGCCAGTCTAAAGCTGCAACGGTTATTACCTAAAACTTACCTAAAATCGTGGCCCCGTGGCCCGGTCTGAACGTAACGTATTGTGAAAAATGGCGTCCCCAACGGGATTCGAACCCGTGTTGCCACCTTGAAAGAGTGGAGTCCTAGGCCTCTAGACGATGGGGACTTACGCCAAGCCTACTTACCGGCCGCACCGGCCAAAATCAAGGGAGCGGGCCTGCTTGCGCCTCAGCGCGCGGCCGTGCGGCTGCCCGGCACCGCGAGGCCCGGCGGGAAGGCTCCGAGCTGCTGGAATAATCCCAGCGTGTCCTCGTTGTACCAGAAGTCGACGATGCGGCCGTCCTTGATGCGCACGATGTCGATGCCGGTGATCTCGATGCGCCGGCCCGTGGCCGGAATGCCCAGGAACTCGCCCGTATGCGTGCCCCGCAGGGTGAAGCGGCCGACCACCTTGTCGGCTTCGCCGATCAGGTCCTCGACGGTCTCGTGCATGTCGGAAAAGCCCTTGCGCCACTCGCGCACCAGCGCCTTCAAGCCCTCGCGCCCACCCGGCCAGCCTTCGGGCCGCTGATGATCGATGAAGTTCGGATCGACCATCGTATCCACCGCATCCGCGTTGCCCTTGCACCAAAACTCGTCGAACCAGCGGCGCATCAGCGCCTTGTTCGCCTCTTCCTGCGCCATCGGGGAGCCCTCCCAAGGTTCAAAGTTCGGCCAGATCATCGACGAAGAACTGAGCCCGCTCGCGGCCGCGGTATTCATCGCGGCGCAGGCGGCCGGCCACGTGGAAGGCCTGCCCGCGCCGTTGCAGCAAGGCCTGCCCCACGGGCGTTGCGAGGCTGCGGAAGGCGATGCCTTGGAGGTAGCTGCCTGCCGCTCCTTTGAAGGCGCAGCGCACGTGGGAGCCGCCCACGGCCTTGGCGAATTCGAGCCGCGCGCGCAGCACGGCGAAGCGCGGCTCCGCGTTGCCCACGCCGAACGGCGCGAGGGGCTCGAGTTGACGCGCGAGGTCGAGGTTGGCGGCGGCGACCTCGAGCGCGCCGTCGAGCCGCAACGCGCTGTCCGCGGCTCTTGCTCTCAACCCCGCGCCCAGTCGAGCGTTCAGAAACTCATCGAGCAGCCCGATCCGCTCCCCGGCGACCGTGAAGCCGGCCGCCATGGGATGACCGCCGCCGTTGATCAGCAGCCCGGCTTGGCGCGCAGCAGTAACCGCGGCGCCGAAATCGGCGCCCGAGACCGAGCGGGCCGAGGCCTTGCCAACGCCCTCGGCCAGGGCGATCACGGCGACCGGCCGCCGGTAACGCTCCACGAGGCGGCCGGCAACGATGCCAATGACCCCGGGATGCCAGCCTTCGCCGGCCACGATCAGCACCGCCTTGTCCGGACGCCCCGCCTCGGCCTCGATCCGTGCCAGTGCCGCCTCGTAAACGGCCGCCTCGATCGCTTGGCGCTCGGCGTTGAGCGCATCGAGCTCGTGGGCAAGCGTGAGCGCCTCGTCCGCGCTCCGGCTCGTGAGCAGACGCACGCCCAGGTCGGAACGTCCGACCCGGCCACCCGCATTGATGCGCGGCCCCAGCACGAAGCCGGCGTGATACGCGCTCGGCCGTGCCTCGATTCCGGCCACGTCGGCGAGCGCCCTTAAGCCCAAGTTCCGGCGCTCGGCCATGACCTTGAGGCCCTGCGTGACCAGGGCCCGGTTGATGCCGGTCAAGGCCACCTGATCGCACACGGTGCCAAGCGCAACCAGGTCGAGTTCGCTCAACAGATCGGGCTCGGGCCGGGTGCCGAAGGCGCCGCGAGCGCGCAAGCCACGGTTGAGCGCGACGGCGAAGAGGAACGCCACACCGACCGCGGCCAGGCTGCCGCAGCCGCTCGTATCGTCGAGGCGATTAGGGTTGACGACGGCGTAGGCGCGCGGCAGGGCCGCTTCGCAGACGTGATGGTCGAGCACGATCACGTCGAGCCCCGCCTGCTCGGCCCAGGCCAGCGTCTCGTAAGCGCTTGCGCCGCAATCGACGGTCAGAATCAGGCGCACGCCCTCGGCTCGGAGCCGCTCGAAGGCGCGCCGATTCGGCCCATAGCCTTCGCTGATCCGGTCCGGGACGTAGAGGCGGGGCGGCGTGCCGAGCGCGCTCAGCACGCGGTGCAAGAGGGCGCTGCCGCTCGCCCCGTCCACGTCGTAGTCGCCGAACACCGCGACGCTCTCCTGCGCCTCGATCGCATCCGCCAGCCGTTCGGCGGCGCGGTTCATGTCGCAAAGACGCGACGGATCGGGCAGCGTCGTGCGCAGCGTGGGATTGAGAAAGTCGTGGGCGCTCTCGAGCGCGACGCCGCGCGCCGCCAGGATGCGGCCGATGATCTCGGGAAGCGCGAGGCGTTGGGCCAGCGCCAGGCCGAGCCGTTC
>CAZVZP010000165.1:2842-6209 GCA_964631625.1 uncultured Hyphomicrobiales bacterium
GGTCGTCTCGTCGCCCCCGATGAGGATGAGCAGCGACTCCTGGACGATCGACTCGTCGTCGAGCGTCTCGCCGCCGATCTCGGCGGAACAGAGCGTGCTGAGCAGATCGTCGCCCGGCCGGGCGCGCCAGGCCTGCCCGCCGACGGAATGCTCGACGCCGAGGAACGGGCCGCCCGACGTTCCGTTCACCGGGTCACTCCGACGCGGCCGTGGCCGCCGGGCCGTGCGCGGTGGTGATCTTGCGCAGGCTGCCGGTCGATGCGGCCATGACGATGGACTGAGTCGTGGGCCCCCGTCCCGTGCTCCTGACGCCATCGAGCATCCAGCCGTCGGTGACGCCGGTCGCCGCGAACAGCAGATCGCCGCCGGCCAACTCGTGGAGCCCGTACTTCTTGGTCAAGTCCTTGATGCCAAGGCATCGGGCTCGCTGTTTCTCGTCGTCGTTGCGGAACACCAGCCGGCCCATCATCTGGCCGCCGATGCAGCGCAACGCCGCGGCCGCGAGCACGCCCTCCGGCGCGCCGCCGATGCCCACGTAGGTCCTGGTGGCGCGGCCGGTCGAGCACCAGGGCCACGAGATCCGAAACCTCGCAGCCCTTGGCCTTGGCCAAGTTGGCGAGATTGCGCTTGGGCGCGTCGTCGAGGTCGACCACGCCCTCGGGCAACCCGTCGCCGACGGCGATCTTGTCCATGTACACATCGGGTGCGTTCAAGAGCCCGCCTTCCTCCGAGAAGGCGAGCACCGAGAGCGCGCCCGAGCGGCCCGTCGCGCAAATGGTGGTGCCCTCGAGCGGGTCGAGCGCGATGTCGACACGCGGTCCGCGCCCCGTGCCCACCTCTTCGCCCACGTAGAGCATCGGGGCTTCGTCGCGTTCGCCTTCGCCGATCACGACCCGCCCCTTCATCTCGATGCCGTTGAGCGCCCGGCGCATGGCATCGACCGCGGCCTGATCCGCGGCCTTCTCATCGCCCCGGCCGCACAGGCGCGCGGCGGCGATCGCCGCGTCTTCGGTGGTCCGTACGGCCTCGAGCGCGAGCGCGGCGAGCGAAGCGGTCTTGACGGCCATGGCGCCTGTTCCCGCGTGCTCCCTAAAGAGCTTCGATGCGAATCATATGCGGCGGTTCGACCACCGAGTTCAAGCGCGCGATTTGAGCGAGCGTGCGCTGCATTGCCGCCTCCGGCGTTTCGTGGGTGGTCATGACGAGCGGCACGGGTTCGCCCGGGTCGCGTTGACGCTGCACCATCGCCTCGACCGATACGCCGTGATCCCGGAGCGCGCCGGCCACATCGGCAATCACGCCCGGCCGGTCCACGACCATGAGCCGAATATAATACGCGCCGTACCGTTCCTCCAAAGGCACGCGCGGGAGCCGATCGAGCGCGGCCGCCGGCACGGAGAACGCCGGTGCGCGGGCGCCGCGCGCGATATCGATGACATCGGCGACCACCGCGGAGGCCGTCGGTCCGCCGCCCGCGCCGCAGCCTTCGAAGAACGAGGCGCCGACGTATCGGCCATCGGCCACGACCGCATTGAGCACCCCCTCCACATGGGCGATCGGCGCCGACAGCGGCACCATGCAGGGATGCACGCGCTGCTCGATACCCGCTTCGCTCCGCCGCGTGATGCCGAGCAGCTTGATGTGATAGCCGAGCTCGAGGGCGAAGGCGATGTCGGTGCCGTCGATGCCTCGGATTCCTTCGATGTGAATGCCTTCGAAATCGAGCCGGCAACCGAAGGCGAGCCCGGTCAGGATCGCCAGCTTGTGCGCGGTGTCGATCCCGTCCACGTCGAAGCTCGGTTCGGCCTCCGCATAGCCCAATTGCTGCGCCTCGGCGAGGATCGGCGCGAAGTCGCCCCGCTCGCCGCGCTGCACGGCCTCGCGCATGGCGGTCAGGATGTAATTGCAGGTGCCGTTGAGGATGCCGTAGACGCGCGTGATCGGATTGGCCGCCAGGCCTTCGCGCAGCGCCTTGCAAATCGGGATGCCGCCAGCCACTGCGGCCTCGAAGCCGAGCGCCACGCCCGCCGCCTCGGCGCAGGCCGCAAGCGCCGTCCCCTCGTGCGCAAGCAGCGCCTTGTTGGCCGTCACGAGGTGCTTGCGCTGACGCAGCGCCGCGCGCGCAACCTCGCGCGCCACGCCGTCCGCGCCGCCGATCAGCTCCACCACGACGTCGACCTCGGCGGCGGCCGCGAGCGCGGCGGGATCGTCGAACCAGGCGTAGCGAGAGATGTCGATGCCCCGGGAGCGCCCGCGCTCGCGCGCCGAGACGGCGCGGACCTCGAGCGGCCGTCCGCAGCGGCGCGCCAAGAGCTCGCGCTCCTCCTCGAGGAGTCGAACGGTCGCCGCGCCCACGGTGCCAAGCCCGGCGATGCCGATGCGGAGCGCAGAAGTCATCGCTTCCCCCTCGGATCGCCCTTCGCTCCGGCCGCACGCGCCTGCCGCCGCGCCAGCGCCGATTCGCTCGGGCACGCGCGAGGCCACGCCTCGGAGCGTGCCGGCCTCGCCCGGCCCATGGTTTCGGCGCTCCGCCTAATACTGGATGAAGATTTCGGCGCGACGGTTCTCCGCCTCGCCCTGGGGCCGATCCTCCGCCGCGGTCGGCTGCAGATCGCCGGCGGCAACCGCGGCGATGCGCTCGGGCGGCACGCCGAGTGCGACCAAGGTTTCAGCCACGGTACGCGCCCGCTTTGCCGAGAGATCGAAATTGAGCTGCCGCGCTTCCGGCTCGGGCATCTCGCGCGTGAGTTGGCTGGCATGGCCGACCACGCGCACGACGCCGCCGGTACGCCGATGGAGCTGAGCGATGTCCTGCAGCACGGCGCGGGCGTCGGCCGTAAGATCGGCTCCGCCCGAGACGAAATACACCACAGCCGCGAGGAAGCTCACGGAGCCGTAGGACTCGGCCTCGGCGCTGAACGCCGAGAGGTCGCCTGCGGGGCCTCCCGCAGACGCATAGGCCTGGGGATTAAACGTTTGAGGTCCAGAGGATTCAAAGGTCTTATTGAACTTATTCCTGAACTCCTCCGTGGACGCGACCCGGCCTGGCTCGGCCAGGGGCTGTGATGAAATGGCGGACCCGCTGGGCGCCGCCGCCTGAGGCTCCGCGCTCGGCGTCGTCGAAGGGATCGCCGGCAGAGACGTCGCTAATTCGGAAGCTGCGGGCGGCTCGAGCGGCTCAGCGGCGGCGGGCTGCACCGGCCACGGCTCGCTCACCGGCGCTTCGACCTGGGCCAGTTCCTCCGCGCTCGGCGTCGCGGCTGCCGTGCCCTCGAGCGGCACCGGCGGCTGGTAGAGGCTCGAGATTGCGGCCTCGGTCTCGCCACGGAGCACCTCGTCCGTGTAACGCGCGTTCTCGCGATCTGCG
>CAZVZP010000166.1:0-6159 GCA_964631625.1 uncultured Hyphomicrobiales bacterium
CTTGCGCGCCTCCAGGTCTTCGTGGGCCCTGCGCGCATCCTTGAGCGCGTAGCGCTGGCGCGGAGTGGGATCGATCACGCCTCTTGCGACCATCGCAAAGAGCGCCTCGGCGCTCGCCACAAGCTCCGCGCGCTTGGCCGTGTAGTGCATGAGCGAGGGGCGCGTTAAGAACAGGCTCTTGGCGCTCAAGCGCAGGGGATCGAACGGCGGCACCGGCCCCGAGGATTGGCCGAAGCTGACCAGCACGCCCCGTATGGCCAGACACTCGAGCGACTTGTCGAAAGTGTCCTTGCCGACCGAGTCGTAGACGACGGGCAGGCCTTCGCCGTTGGTGAGCGCATGCGTCTTCGCCGCGAAGTCTTCGCGTGTGTAGACGATCGCATGGGCGCAGCCGCGCGCCTTGGCGAGCTTGGCCTTCTCCTCCGAGCCCACGGTGCCGATCACGGTTGCGCCCAGCGCCTTGGCCCAAGCGCAAGCCATGAGCCCGACGCCGCCGGCTGCGGCGTGGATCAGGATGGTCATACCGGGCTCGACCTTGAAGCAGCGATTGAGCAGATACTCGACCGTCATGCCCTGCAACATGATCGCCGCTCCCTGCTCGAAGGATAGGGTCTCGGGCAGGCGCACGAGGCTCGCGGCCTTGATCAAACGGCGCTCGGCATAGGCACCGGGCGGGGCCGCGGCGTACGCCACACGTTGGCCGACCTCGACTTCGCTGACGCCCGCGCCGATCGCCTCCACAATGCCCGCCCCCTCCATGCCGAGCACGGCCGGGAGCTTTGAGAGCGGATAGAGCCCCGTGCGCTGATAAGTGTCGATGTAGTTGAGGCCGATGGCGTGCTGGCGCAGAAGCGCCTCGCCCTCGCCCGGCGCGGGCACCTCGATCTCTTCGTAAACCAGCGCCTCGGGCCCCCCGGTCTTATGGATGCGCACGGCACGGGTCGTGGTCATTGGACTCTCCCGCTCAACCGAGGTGCTTCTTGAAGAACGCCTGGGTGCGCTCGTTGGCGAGCTTCGCCGCGAGGGCATCGTAGTGTTCGCCGCCAGCCCGCGCGAAGGCGTGATCGACGCCTGGGTAATCGTGGAGCGTGATGAACAAATTGCCGTCGAGGGCATCGCGAACCTTCTTCTGCGCCTCCGGCGGCACGAAGCGGTCCTTGAGGGCGACGTGGAGCAGAAGCGGTTTCTTGATCTTCTTCGCTTCGTCGAGCGCGTTCTCGATACCGACCCCGTAATAGCCCGCCGAGCAGTCCGCATCGGAGCGCGTTGCCATGAGATAGGCGAGCTTGCCGCCCAGGCAGTAGCCGACGCACCCGGCCTTGGCCGAAGCGCCGGGCTGGCGGCGCAGCTCGGCGAGGGCGGCTGTGGCGTCCTCGATGCCCTTGCCTTCATCGAAGCCTTGATAGAGCTCGAAGGCGCGGTTCCACTCGGCCTCGGTCTTGTCGGTAAGCTGGATGCCCGGCTGCTGGCGCCAGAAGAGATCGGGCACCAGTGCGAAATAGCCGTCTCTTGCGAAGCCATCGGCCAAATCGCGCATGACGCGATTGACCCCGAAGATCTCCTGCAGCACCAGAATGCCGGGCCCTTTGCCCGTGGCGGGCCGGGCGAGATAGCCGGTGAAGCTTTCGCCCGTGGGCGTGCGGATCGTGATGTCCTGGCTTGCCATGGCGGCCTCCCTTCTGGGTGTTAAGCCAGAAGCGCCCCTTCGAGTGCAAGCAGGAAACGCTTGGTCTTAGGCCCCCGGCCGCCGCTGTAGCCGCCGAGGCTCCGGTTGGCGCCGAGCACGCGGTGGCAGGGGATGAGGATGGCGATCGGGTTCTGCCCGCAGGCTTGGCCGAGCGCGCGCGGCGCGGAGGAAAGCTCAGCCGCGAGCTCGCCGTAGCTTCGGCTCTCGCCGAAGGGGATGCGCAGGAGTGCCCGCCACACGCGCTTTTGAAACGGCGTGCCTGCGGGCGCCAGCGGCAGATCGAAGCGCCGGCGGCGAGCGGCGAAGTACTCCGCGAGTTGACGCTCCGCGCGGGCGAGCAGCGGCGTTGCGCTCGAGCCGGGCCGGGAGGCCGCCGAGACGAAGGAGAGCGCAACGATGGCGCCGTTTCGTTCCTCGATGGCAAGCGGCCCCACGGGGCTCTCGACCAGGAAGCGATGGAGCGCGGAATCGGGCGAGGCTGCCATAGGCGCGATCTGCCCTCAGGGCCTCGCGCCCTCGGCGCCCTTGCGCAGCGCTTCCGTGAGCTCGGCCGCATCGGTTATGGGCAGCGAACATACGGGCCCGCGGCACACGTAGGCGGTGGCTCGGCCGTCAATCGGTTCCTTGCCTCGTGCCGGATGGCCCGAGGGCAGCGCCGCGCCCGGCGCTCGCATAAGGAGCACGCGGTTAGGCAGGCTGACGCCGTTAATGGCGCGCCGCAGGGTCTCGGTCATGGGCGCGCCGGGTTCGCCGATGAGCGCGATCTGCACGGCGTCCTCCAGAAGCTCGTGGGCGTTGATCAGGGTCGCGTAGTTGGGGAACTGCGCCTTGAGATCGCCGGAGAACGCCTTGAAGGTTTGCTCCGCGCGGACGCGATAGGCATCCTGTCCGGTGAGGTAGAAAAGCCGTGCCAGCACCTCGGCCATCGAGCCGTTGCCGGAGGGCGTGGCCTGGTCGCGCGCGCTCTTGGTGCGGGTGATCAGCCTTTCGCCGTCGTCCGGCGTGTAGAAGTAGCCGCCGTCCTTGGCATCCCAGTAGTGCGCATCGGCCACGGCGACCCAGGCTTCGGCCTGGGCGCAATAGTGCGCCTCGCCGGTCGACTCGAACAGGGCGAGCGCGGCGCGCGCCATGCTCGCGTAGTCGTCGAGGAACTCGACGCGCTTGATCGTGCCGTTGCGTTGGCTGTGGCAGAGCCGGCCCTTGAGCGTCATGCGATGCACCACCGTATCGAAGGCGCGCCGCGCGGCCGCGAGCCAGTCGCGGCGCTCGAAGGCGTCGCTGGCGCGGGCGAGCGCGGTGATCATGAGGCCGTTCCAGTCGGCGAGCGTCGAATCGTCCCAGTTCGGATAGGGCCGGCGGCTGCGCACGTCGAAGAGACGCGCGCGCAGGCGCGCGAGGTTGGCTTCGGTGGCGTCATCCGACAGCTGGTTCTCGCCCAGCCGGTGGAGGATGTTTTGGCCTTCCCAGTTGCCGTCGCCCGTCACGTCGTAGACGCGCTTGAAGAACTCGGCATTCGGACCCAGAACCGAATCGACCTCCCGCTCGCTCCAGACGTAGAAGCGGCCTTCCTCCCCTTCGCTGTCGGCGTCGAGCGCGCTCGCGAACGCGCCGTTTTCAGCAATCATCTCGCGCAAGAGCCAATCGACGGTTTCCTGTGCGCGCAGCTTGAAGAGGGGATCGCGCTCTTCTTGCCAGAGGTGGACGAGGAGCTCGAGAAGCTGGGCATTGTCGTAGAGCATCTTCTCGAAGTGCGGGACGAGCCAGCGTACGTCGGTCGAGTAGCGCGCGTAGCCGCCGCCGAGATGATCGTAGATGCCGCCCATGGACATGCGGTTGACGCTGAAGGCGACCGCGTTGCGCATGTCCTCGTTGCCGGTACGCCGGTAATGACGCCAGAGCAATTCCAAGAGGTTGCACAGGGGAAACTTGGGCGCGCGGCCGATGCCGCCGAAGCGCATGTCGACCTCTTCGAGGAGGCGCATCGCGCCCCCGTCGAGGAGCGCCGGATCGAGCCCGTCGCCCGGCACGTTGCGCGAGAAGCGCTTGAGCGCGTCGGTGAGAGCGGCGGTGTTCTGATGGATGCGCTCGGGTTGATGGTGATAGGTCTGATGCACGCCGCGCAGGACGTCGGCGAAGGCGGGACGGCCGAAGCGCGAGGTCTTGGGAAAATAGGTGCCGCCCCAGAACGGCTCGCCCGCGGGCGTTAAGAACATGGTGAGCGGCCAGCCGCCGGATTCGCCCAGGAAGGCGAGCGCCAGCTGATAGATCGCATCGAGATCGGGTCGCTCCTCGCGATCGACTTTGATGTTGACGAACAGCTCGTTCATGAGCGCCGCGATCGCCGGGTCCTCGAAGCTCTCGTGCGCCATGACGTGGCACCAATGGCAGGCCGAATAGCCGATCGAAAGCAGGAGCGGCTTGTCTTGCCGTTTGGCCTCCGCCAGCGCCTCGGGGCCCCAGGACCGCCAGTGCACCGGGTTGTCCTTGTGCTGGAGCAGGTAGGGGCTGGCTTCGTGGACGAGCAGGTTTTGTGTCATCGGCGAGCAGTACCGGCTTGGGTGGCCCAATGCGCGGCCGCGGCAAATCCCTTTCGGCCGCAGCGTCTGCGAGACTATATAGGCGGAGCGCCGCGGGAGCGCCATCGCGTGGCCTTCGCGCACAGGCTCACTTTCGTTCGTGTGCGCAATCGCCCGATGCACGGGAGGGTCTTTGCTTGAAGAGGATCGGGCCTTAAGGAAGAGAGCCGCAGGATGAGCTCAGGCGACCCCGCGCTCTATTACCGCCGCCACGTGTTCTGCTGTATCAACGAGCGCGCGTGCGGCCACCCGCGCGGCTGCTGCAAGGCCAAGGGCTCGCCCGCACTGCGCGACTACATGAAAGCCAAATGCAAGGCGCTCGGTCTTAACGATGTGCGGGTCAACGTATCGGGCTGCCTCGACCGCTGCGAGCTTGGGCCGACCATGGTGATCTACCCGGAGGGCATCTGGTACGGCTACAAGACGCGCGAGGACCTGGACGAGATCATCGAGACCCATCTCGTAGGTGGCGGCCGGGTGCAACGGCTGATGCTGCTGCCCCATCAGGTGCCGCCGGGCAAGGGGCGCAAGGATTGAGCGCCGTCACCATCTTCGCCCTCTCGAGCGCGCCCGGTAAGGCGGGCATCGCGGTGCTCCGGGTCTCTGGGCCGCAGGCCGCGGCCGCCGCGAGGGCGCTCAGCGGACGGGCGGAGCTGCCGGCGCGCAAGGCCGTGACCGTTCGCCTGCGCGATCCGCGCAGCGGAGAGACCCTGGACCACGGCCTGGTGCTGCTCTTTAAGGGAAAGTGTAGCTACACCGGTGAGGACTTGGCGGAGTTTCACGTTCATGGCGGCCGGGCGGTCGTCGCCGGCGTTGTTGACGCCTTGGCCTCGATGCCGGGCCTACGGCCGGCCGCGCCGGGCGAGTTCACGCGCCGGGCGTTCGAGCACGGCAAGCTCGATCTTACGGCCGCCGAGGCAATCGCCGATCTGGTCGAGGCGGACACAGCCGTCCAAAGGCGCCAAGCGCTGCGCCAACAGGAGGGCGCGCTCGCCGCGCTCTACGATGGCTGGGGCGATAAGCTGTTGCAGGCGCTGAGCTTGGCTGAAGCCGCCATCGACTTTGCCGAAGAGGAGCTGCCGGGCTCGCTTTATAGGCAGTTACACTTAATAATAGACTCTATTACACCGTGTATAAAAGCTCATCTTTCCGACGCACACCGGGGCGAGCGCCTGCGCGCCGGCCTCCAGCTCGTCATCCTGGGCCCGCCCAATGCCGGAAAATCGAGCCTGCTCAATATATTGGCAAGACGGGAGGCGGCTATCGTCGCGGCCACGGCCGGGACCACCCGTGACGTGATCGAAGTCTCGCTCGACCTTGGCGGCTATCCGGTGACGCTGGCCGACACCGCCGGCCTGCGCGATTCGGCCGAAGATGTTGAATCCGAGGGTGTGCGTCGGGCGCGTGCCCGGGCAGAGAGTGCCGATCTCAAGATCCTGCTCTTCGACGGGGAGCATTGGCCAGCACTGGACGCAACCACGGCAGCTCTCATCGACGATCGCTCCTTGGCCGTTCTCAACAAATCAGACCTTTTGGATGATAAACATGAAAAAAGTGTAATAACAGATTTTGCCTGCAAATATTTCCACCGGATTTCGTGCCTCACCGGGGTCGGCATCGATGATTTTCTCCAGTGCTTGGAGGAGGAAATCGCCCGCCGTTACCGACCCATCGAGGACCCGGTCATCACTCGTGCCCGCCACCGGGAGGCACTCGAGGAGTGCCTGGAAGCGCTTGAGCGCTACTTATCAGCGAGCGGCGGGGGCGCTGCCAGCGAGCTCGGAGCCGAGGATCTGCGGCTGGCAGCGCGCTCGCTCGGCCGGATTACCGGCCGCGTCGAGGTCGAGGACATCTTGGACCGCATCTTCGGGCAATTCTGCATCGGCAAATGACTTC
>CAZVZP010000167.1:0-6084 GCA_964631625.1 uncultured Hyphomicrobiales bacterium
TCTCGAAGGGTGAGGTCAGTCGCGGGTACCAAGTGTTCGATTCGCACCACTAGCACGCCAGCGCCTGCGCGCGCTCGCGCAGCACGAACTTTTGAATCTTCCCCGTGGAGGTCTTGGGCAGCTCGCCGAAGACCACGGTCTTGGGGCACTTGAAGTGGGCCATGTGGGCGCGGCAATAGGCGATGATCTCCTCGGCCGCGACCGTCTCGTGCCCGGCTTTCAGCGCCACGAAGGCGCACGGGGCTTCGCCCCAGGTCGCATCGGGGCGCGCCACCACCGCGGCCTCGAGCACCGCCGGATGGCGGTAAAGCACGCTTTCGATCTCGAGCGAGGAGATGTTCTCGGCCCCTGAGATGATGATGTCCTTCGCGCGGTCCTTGATCTCGATGTAGCCGTCGCCGTGCACCACGGCGAGGTCGCCCGAGTGGAACCAATCGCCCGCGAACGCCGCTTCGGTGGTGCTGGGATTGCGAAAGTAGCCGCTCATGACGCCGTGGCCGCGGATCATGATTTCGCCCAGCGTCGCGCCGTCCCAGGGCACCGGGGCCATGGTGTTGGGATCGAGCACCTCCATTTCCGCAGCCGGCGTCGGCACGCCCTGGCGCGCCATCTTCTTTGCTTTTTGCTCGGGCGAGAGCTCGTTCCACGCCTCGTGCCAGGCGCACAGCGTCGCCGGGCCGTAGCTCTCGGTCAGGCCGTAGAGATGGGTGATCCTGAGATTGAGCGCGGCGGCGCGCTCGATCACCGCGGCGGGCGGCGCGGCGCCGCCGGTGGCGAATTCAATCGTGTGAGTCGTGCGCCGGCCGACGCCCGGGGCCGCGTTGACGAGCATGTTGAGCACGATGGGCGCGCCCGAGAGGTGCGTGACGCGATGCTCGTCGATGAGCCGGAACACCCGCGCCGGATCGAAACGCCTCAAGAAGACGTGGGTGCCGGCGAGCGCGGTCACGACCCACACGTTGGTCCAGCCGTTGCAATGGAACATGGGGAGCGTCCAGAGATAGACCATGTTCCACGTCGAGCGGGTGGCGAGCGCGTTCGAGAGCGCGGCGATATAGGCGCCACGGTGGTGATAGACGACGCCCTTGGGATCGCCCGTCGTGCCCGAGGTGTAGTTGAGCGCGATCGGCTGCCATTCGTCGCCTATGCCCGGCCAAGCGAATTGCGGATCCCCCGAGGCGAGCGACGCCTCGTAGTCCTCGCCGCCGATCGGCTCGCCGCTCTCCGCCAGCGGATCATCGATCTCGATCACCGGGAGGTCGCGGCCGTAGATCTCGAGTGCGGCCTTGGCGAGGCCCCCGAGCTCGCGGTCGGCGATGAAGAGCTTGGCCTCGCCGTGATCGAGGATGAAGGCGATGCCCTCGGCGTCGAGCCGCGTGTTGATCGCATTCAGCACGGCGCCCAGCATGGGCACGCCGTAGTTGGCCTCGAGCACGGCCGGGCCGTTGAGCGCGAGGAGTGCGACCGTATCGCCCCGGCCAATGCCCAGCCGCGCGAGCGCCGAGGCAAGCCGCACGCTCCGCTCGTAGAACTGTCGGTAGCTCCGCCGCAAGGAGCCGTGGATGATGGCGTCGCGTTCCGGGTAGGCGCGCACGGCGTTGACGAGCAGGGTCAAGGGCGTGAGCGGCGCGCAGTTGGCCCGCCGGGGCCTGAGTCCCGACTCATCGCTGCTTCGATCCCCGGTCATGGCTTCCAACTCGCCCCTCCGCCGCCGGCGGCCACCCTAGACATAATCGCTGTGTTCCGCCACGACCTGCGCATCGGGCTCGTACTCGCCCTTGAGCCAGGCCACGACCTCGCGCGCGCAATCGTGATCGAAGCGCTCGTACTTGGCGATGAGCTCGGCCTTGCGTTCGGGCGAAATGGCATCGAGCCCCTGGTCGTGAAACAGCGCGAGATCCTGGGTGAGGGCGACGGCCAACGTTTCGCCGCACAGGCTGCATGCGGCCTCGGCAAAGGCCGTGGCCGGGTCGTAGGAGGCGCGGGTGAGCGCGAGGGGCAGCGTCGCGAGCGGGATCTTGGACAACTCGGCCTGGTTCATGGGATTGGCCGCAAGCCCTGCTGCGGTGCGGTTAAGATGGGGCCGGCGGCCGGTGAAGGCGCGCAGGTGCAAATGCCGGCTCATGCGCGGTCCGTCGTTCACCGGGTAGTTGTCCCAAAGATAGGGCTTGCGCTTGAGCTTGAGCGCGACCTCGGCGAGATGCGGCTCGGGGTAGCCGGTCGAGCAGATGCGCTCGCCGGTCCAGAAGACCTGCACCTTTGCCTCGAGCGTTTCGCCGATCTCTTCCAGGTAGCGCTCGGGCCACGGCCCCAGCGCACGCTCGATCAGGGGGTCGTAAGAATAGTACGTCGGGCAGAAGAGGAAGCCCTGGGCGTTCGACTCCTGCATCGCCCGATGGGCGATCGCGCATTGAGTGCGCGCGAGCACGGGCGTTACGCCGGGCACATCGTCGAACAGGATGGCGAGCAGATCGAGCTCGAAAACGTTCAGGCGGCGGATCTTCTCGTCGAGCGCGTACGCGCCGGCTTCGTCGAAGGCGTCGTGCAGCCCATAGGGCGTGAGCCCGAGGCCGAACAGCACCCCAGCGTCGCGGTAGTGGTGACGCAGGCGGAGCAGCGCATCGGCTTCTTCTTTCGGCCAGTCTTCGCGCCAGCGCCGGCGCAAGTGCGCGTCGGCCTTGGGCGCGTAGATGTAGTAGCGATAGCCGTGCTCGCGCAGGAAGCGGGCGTAACCCGCGCGGCTCTGGTGGCTCCAGGGCCGGCCGTAGAAGCCTTCGATGACGCCGAGAGTGAATGTTTCGAAGTGTGACGGCATCAGCTTCGGACCGCTGGAACCGCGCACCGCGCGCCGCCGGCCCTGCGGATGCCCTCGATGTAGCTTAACGGATCAGTTCGCATTCAAAATGACAGCCGGAGTGTCGATTGCTTTTCCAGCGCGGGCCGGTGGTGGTCGTCGAGGTTGAAATCATGCTTCTGTCGGATCCGTCGTCGAGCGCACTTACATTGCGTGCAGCCGTTTCCTCTCGGGATCGACGAAGGGGATGCGAGCGACTGTCGCGGCGCATTGCACGCTCGGGCCCTTCACCTCGAGCCGGGTTCCCTCCAGGGCGGCCGAGGGCACGAGATGAACGAGCGCCAGCGATTTCCCGAGACGGTGCGAATAAGCCGGGGTCGTGACCCGGCCGACTTTCTCCCCGTCGATCCAGAGCTCGGATTCATGGTCGACCACGCCGTCGTGATCCGCGACGATGCCGCAGAGCTTCACTTTCTCATTGCCTTCAAGGGCGAACAGCGCCTCCTTGCCGCGGAAGTCCCCCTTGGTCCGGGAGATCGCCCAACCGAAATCGACCTCCCAGGGCGTGTTCTCCTCGGTCGCCTCGGCGCCATAAGCCATGAGGCCGCTCTCGATGTGGACCGGTTCGAGCCCGGCGAATGAGACCGGCATGAGCCCCAAAGGCTTGCCATGGGCCATGAGGCCTTCCCAGACCTCGACGGCATCTTCCGCCGGGACGAATATCTCGTAACCGCGCTCGCCCGAATAGCCGGTGCGCGAGAGCATGCGGCTCTTGCCGAAAAGCGTCGTGTTCGCGTGGTGACAGAACTTAAGGCCGTAAAGGTCCATCGGGGTATGGGCGTCGAGCAGCTCGACCGACTTCGGCCCCTGCACGGAGATCATGTGGAGGTTTTCGTCGAACTCGATGCTCACGTTCCTGCCTTGAGCCGATTCATGAAGCAGCTCCAGCGTCGGGCCGATGCTGTGGGCGATCAGAAACGCGTCCTCGCCGATATGATAGACGTAGCCGTCGTCGCAGAAGTGGCCGTCATCCTTGAGAACCGGCGAGTAGGCCGCCTTGCCGATATAGATTTTGTTCATGTCACGGGTGAGGAGATGGTCGACGGTGGCGAGCGCATCCGGGCCGCGGACATGGATCTTCTTCAGCGCCGAGGCATCCCATATGCCGATGGCATCCCGAACCGCATCATGCTCGTCGTTCGGATCGGTCGGATAGGTGAAGGCCACGTCCATATCATTCCATTCACCCATCCCCGCTCCGAGCGCGCGGAGCGTGGCGTCCAGTGCCGAGACCCTCTTGCTCATGATCTTTCCCTCCTCGGTATGGACGACCGCCTTTTCCATGAGGCGACATGAACCATGGCCCCATCCCTAGCCCTTCGCCGCGATTCTTAAGATGATATCGGCCGCCTTTGCCACGCCGTTCTGCTTTTGCATATGGGCGCTGACCTCGGCCAGACGCGCATGCATTTCCTCGTCGCTCACGAGCCTCTCGAGGGCGGCGGCGAACTGATCGTCGGTCCAGTCATAGCGGTGCATGCCGATGCCGTGGCCGGTGTCGTTCACCCGCTGCGCGTTGTCGTGGCCGTCCCAGCAGAAGGGCATGATGAGCGCGGGCTTGCCGAAGTAAAGCGCCTCGGTGAAGGTGTTGTTGCCGCCGTGGTGGATGACCACGTCGACTTGCGGGATCACCGAGGGCTGAGGGAACCACGGGGCGATCTGCACGTTCCCCGGCAGCGCGTCGTATTCCTCCAAGGCGTCGCCGACATTGACCAGCGCGCGATAGGGCAGCCGGCCAATCAGCTCGATCTGGCGCTTGATCAGGTCGCCGTCCGCCGTGTTCATGCTGCCAGAGCTTAGGTAGAGCAGAGGCTTGTCTGCGTTTTTTTCGAACGCGGGTATCGTGTAGGACTTGTCTTGGCGCACGCAGCCCTCGAGATACTGGAACCGATTGGGATCGAGCGGGTCGCGCCGCTTGAACTGAAGCTGCTTCGGGTAAAGCATGAGGTTCATATAGGGCGAGGTCTCGAAGAACTCGCCGAGCGGGTAGGGCCGTTCGCCCGCGGTTGCGAGGAACTCGTTGAAACGCTCGTGCACCGGCTTGATGGCTTCGAGGAACTCCTTCTGGAAGGCCTCGAAGCAGGCCTTGTCGTTCTCGCCGCAGCCCGAAAGGTGCGGCGGAATATCGGGGTCGGGGATCTCGTTCTCGCTGCAGGAGATGATCCGAATCCATGGGCATCCCGCTCTCTTGATCGCGGGGAAGAGGATCACGTTGTCGACGCAGATGAGGTCGGGCCCGATCTCGTCAAGCGCCTGCGAAAGCTCCTGCTCCACATAGACCGCCGTGTCGACGATGGTGTTCCAGCAGGAGATGACGTAGTTCGGGATCTGCTCGATCGGCGAGAGCCGGAAGTGGGGCAAATGGGAGGCGATGAAGTCCCTCCAGAACTGGCTAGCCGCGGCCTCGTCCCTGGGCTCCGACATGTCCACCATGCGCTCGGGAAACCCGTATCCCGCGAACACGCCCTTGAACGCGCTGTCCGCGACGAAAACCGGATCGTGCCCGAGCTCGCGAAGCCTCTGAGCGATGCCGACGCAGTTCAGAGCCGGACCGAACGTCGCCTCGGGGAAGAACACGACGGTCTTGCTAGCCTTCATCAAGCACCCTTCTTCCGAGAGGAATCGAGCGAATGCGCCATGACGCGGCGTCGGGAGAGGGCCCAAGTGCTGCCGACGATGCCGCTTAGCGCACCATGTAGACCTTGCGAACGGTCTCGATCACCTCGCAATCGCCCTTCCAGCCGGCGGGGAAGGCGGCGGCCGTGCCGGGAGCGATCTTTATGACCTCGCCCGAATCCGCGCTATAGGTGCAGCGGCCCGCGAGGAAGTAGCAGAACTCGTCGCGCTCGACCTCGCAGCGCCAGCTGCCCGGCGTGCACTCCCACAGCCCCATCTCCGAGGACTGGTCGGGATTGCGGAACAGGAGGAGGCCGGCGGTGCGCGAGACCGGCTCGCCCAGCGGCACCGCGACGGGCCCCCAATCGGTGAGCGCGCGGATGGCAAGCGGATTCTCGAGGCTCTTGGCTTCCGGCATGGCGCTCCCTTCCGCCCGCTCGCTTCGCCGCCGCGACGTCGCTCAAGCGCCGTTTGGTTATACGATGGATGGCGTGCCGAGGGCCAGCCGTCCACGCCTGCCGGCGTGCCCGTGGACTGAGCCCGGCGCCGCGGGGCGCGTTCTAGAGCAGGATGCGGTTAGGTTGAAGCGTATCCGGCATTGACGAGGCATCTCT
>CAZVZP010000168.1:0-6025 GCA_964631625.1 uncultured Hyphomicrobiales bacterium
CGGCCCACCCGCTCCGGTGGCGATCGCGAGCCCCAAGTTCTGCCCGGATGCGTCGCCGTGCGAGCCGTTGCTGGAACCGCCGGTAGCGTCGTGGGAGCCGGCTGGCTGAAGCTCATGTCCGGCCGAAAAGCCTATGAGGCCGCCGCTCAATTCGAAGACGTCGGGCAGTGGCGCCGTGAGCGCGCGGGTCAATCCCGGCGCGGCGGCCGACGGCGCGATCGTCGACAAGTCGTCCGGCAGCGACGCAACCGCGAGATTATGGCCGGTATCGACCATCGTGGTGCTGCCGCTCGCATAGTCCGTGACCTCGACACCGCCATCGAGCACATGGACGGCCGTGCCCTCCTCGCTCACCGTGAGCGTGAAGGTCGTGCCCTTCACCACCGCCGCGAGATACGGCGTATCGATTTCGAAGCTCCAGGAGTCGCGGCCCTCGACGTCGAACAGCAGCACGCCCCGCGTGTGGGTCAATTCGGTGATGCGTCCGCCCTGGTCCGAGATCACCACTCCCATCTGGCTGTTCGGGGTCACCGTGACGCGATCGCCGTTGTCCCTCTCGAGGAGCACCCGACCATCGCCGCCGGTCGTCACTTCCATGCCGGGCGCAAGCACCTCGCCCTCCGACGGCTGCCGCGCCGCCTCGCCGCCGTAGCCGACCGAGACTTGGCCGCTCGCCTCGACGACCCTCCACTCTCCGTTCTCCCCCGCCCACGCCCCGCTTGCCGCGGTGATCAGAAGGGCGGTCCCGAGCGCCAGCCGCGACGCCGATAGAAGCGTCATGCCGGACTGGCGGTCTTGCCTCTTGCACCACATGGCCGTTAACCCTTTTTGGCCTTACGCCCGACGTCCCTGAATAAAAATCCGCGCTACGACAATAATTGAACAGTGAATAATATGTCAACAAAATAACAGAGTTAATTCGTTGAATAATAAGCAAAATCAGACAAAATAAAGAGCAAAATAAAGACGAATTTCGCGAAAATTTTCGCGAATTTTTCGCCGCCTCGGGCCGACCCCGAAGCGACGGCGAAAATCGCGGCACAACAAGGCGTTAAAGCGGCAAAGGCGAAAGATGCCCGGCGCGTCGGGGCGCGCGTCCGAGAACTCAAGCGCGGCGCTTTATTGAGCTTAAGAGGGCGTCTTAAGGCTGGACCAGGTTGAGCGAGGGGCCGGGCATGCCGCGGGCCCAGCGGTTCGATTCGAGCCAGGAGTCGAATTCGTCGATCGGCAGCGGCGGGCTGAAATAGTAGCCCTGGCCCATGTCGCAGCCGAAGCCCTTGAGCACGGCGAAGTGCTCGACACCTTCGACGCCTTCGCCCACCACCTTGAGCCCCAGATTGTGGCCGAGATCGATCGTCGCGCGCACGATCTCGGCGTCGTTGTGATCTTCGGTCATCTGGATCACGAACGACTTGTCGATCTTGAGCTCGGCCACGGGCAGCCGCTTCAAATAGCTCAACGAGGAGTAGCCTGTGCCGAAATCGTCGATCGAAAAATGGACGCCGAGCGCGCTCAGGTCACGGATGATCGACAGGGCGTGAGCCGGATCGACCATGATCGCGCTCTCCGTGATCTCGAATGTGACGCGGCCCGCCTCGACCCCCGTCTGTTCGATCAAGCGGCTCACGCTGTCCGCGAGATCGCTCTCCTGCAGGTTGCGCGCCGACAGGTTGAGCGAGAGACCGAACTCCCGTCCGGCCTCGGTCCAGGCCGCGAGCTGACGGAAACCCGCCTCGAGCACCCAGAGCGTGAGGGGGCGGATGAGCCCGGTGCTCTCGGCCAGCGCGATGAACTCGTCCGCCGGCACGAAGCCGTCCCGCGGGTGGAACCAGCGCACGAGCCCCTCCGCCCCGCACACGCGGCGTTGCGGGATGTCGATCTTGGGTTGGTAATAGAGCGCGAGCTGATCGCCCTCGATCGCCTGACGAAGCTCGCCCGCGAGCACGAGATGGCGCACGCTGTTGTGGTCTTTCTCGACGTCGTACCACGCGATCCGGGTGCCGCTCTTCTTGGCGATGTACATGGCGACGTCGGCGCACTGGAGGAGGCGCGAGGGCTCTTCCGCATGATCCGGAAAGAGCGCGATGCCGATGCTTGCGCTCACCGCGAGCGAGAGATGCTCGATCTCGAACGGTTCCTCGAGGGCTTCAAGGCAACGTCGGGCGACCCCTTCGACGAAACCGGTGTCGCTGATATTGGGCAGAAGAATCGCGAACTCGTCGCCGCCCAGCCGCGCGATCGTATCCGAGCGCCTGAGCGGGGCGGCCAGGCGCCGCGCCACCTGCTCGAGCAGCAGGTCGCCGATCGGATGGCCGAGCGTGTCGTTGACCTCCTTGAAGCGATCGAGGTCGATCAGGAACAGGACGAGGCGACGGCTGTTGCGCTGGGCCGTGCGCACGGCGTGTCCGAGGCGATCCTGAAGGAGCGAGCGGTTGGGTAACCCGGTCAACGGATCATAGAGCGCCATGTAGCGCAGCTGGGCCTCGTGCGCCTTGCGATCGGTGACGTCGCGCACGATCAAGATGAAGACGCCGCCCGCTTCGCCGCGGGCCTCGCTCACGGCAATCTCGACCGGGACCGGGGTGCCGTCGCGACGCCGACCGTCGACCTCGCGTTTCTGCGCGGAGAGCTCGATCGTCGGCCCCTCGCCCTTGAGCAGGTCGGGCAGGATCTCGCTCAAGCGGGTGCCCACGAGCTCCTCGGGCGCATAGCCGAAGACGTTGGCCGCGGCGCGGTTGACCGTCACGATCGTCCCGGCGTGGTCGATGGTCACGATGCCATCGAGGCTGTTCTCGACGATCGCGCGCATCAGGGCGTTCGTGCGTTGCAGCGAGATTCCCTGCAGCAGGAGGCGCAGGGCCTGTTGATCGACCCGCCGCACGAGGCCGGCCCCGAAGAGCAACGGCATCAAGAGAACGATCGGCGTGCTGTCGACGATGAGCGGTGCGAAGGCGTAGACGCCGACACCGCCGGCCACGGCGATAAGCGGAATGCCGAGCGTGAGCCCGAGCGCCCAGCGGATCGGGAGGCCGTTGAAACGGGGACCGAGCACAAACGCCAGAAGGAACGCGATGGCCAGGACCGGCAAGGACCCGAGCGGCTGCAGGCTGCGACCCTGCACGACCGATTCATAGCTGAGCGCGATCAGACTCGCGCCCGGCAGCGAGCGCAAGACCGGGACCGCGAGCGTATCGCCGAGCTCGATCGCGGCGGCTCCCACGAGCACGGTCTTGCCCCGGAGCTGACCTGGATCGAAGCGGCCTTCGAGCACATCCACGTAGGAGAGACGCGGAATCGAGGCGAGGTCGATCCCGAAGTCGATGCCGAAGTCGACGTGTGGGCTGCCTTTCGCGATAGCGTCCTCGCCCACAAGCTCGCTCACAAGCGAGCGGATCTCCACGCCGTTCCACGAATCCTTGAGCAGCATCCGGCGAATCCGGCCGTCGCCATCGGGCACGACATTGATGAGGCCGAGCCGGGCATGGGCGCGGAAATCCGCGAGCGGCGTCGTGAAGCGCAGCTTCGACCCTTCGGGCGAGGGGATGAGCTGCTTGAACGCCGCGAGGATCACGGGCACCGGCGCCTCGGCGAGCGCCTTCGCGAAGCGCGCGTCTTCCGTAGCGCTCGAGCGCGAGCTGAAGTCCACGTCGAAGGCGATGCGTTTGGCCCCGGCGTCGACGAGCCGTTCGAGGAGCTCGGCGTGATAGTGGCGCGGCCACGGCCAGGTATCGAGCGCGCGCAAGCTCGGCGGATCGATGGCGACGAACACGAGGCTGCCGCTCGCCGGTCGCGAGATCAGGCGAAAGTTGAGATCGCTCAGTTCACGCTCGAGAAACGCGAGGCCCCCCGTGACCGAGAGCAACACGGTGACCGCGAGGGCAATCAGCGGCCACATCCGCTCGCGCAGGAAGCCGGTGATCGGCGTCTGCGCTCTCGCGTCCGGTGGCGGCGCGGTTCGGGCTTGCGCGGAACCCGAGTTCTCGGGTCGCGAATGTTTCCGGAGCGCCGAAAATCGGGGCCAGGAGATGCGGATCGACATTCCCGTGTGCTGCCCTTGCCGAGAACAAAGCGGCTCCCTGCTGAATTCGGGGAGCTTCCGGTCGATCTTCGCCGCAAGACCTTAAGGCTGCGTTAACTATCGGCTAGGCATTTGGTAAATCGCGCTTTAAGCTCGGCCCGCTTCGGCCGGCGGGAGAAGCGAAGGGAAAGCCGTGGCGTCCGATCGCTCTGTGCCAACCGCCGCCGCTCCCGCAACGCAGCGCCCTTCCAGGCGCGGCCGCGCGGTCCGCCGCGGCGCCCCCTGGGCGTGGCTCCTCATTCTCCTTGCGGCCGGGTTCGCGGCCGCGCCGGCCTCCGCGCAAGAAAGCGGTGCCACCTCGGCCGACCCCGCACAGGTGCACAAGCGCTTCGAGGCACCCGTGACCGAGCGACCGGCCGCGGCGCCCGTCGCAGTGCCCGAGCGCGAAGCAGTGCCCGCCGTAGCCGAGGACGTGAGCTTCGTCTTGAGCGGCGTCACCGTCTCCGGGGCGAGCGTCTATGCGCTCGAAGACTTCATCCCGCTTTATACGGACTACCTTGGGCAGACGGTCGGCATCGCCGAGATCGAGGCCATCCTGGCCGCGATCGCCGACAAGTACCGCAGCGACGGCTTCATCCTGGCCCAGGCCTCCGCGCCGGCCCAGTCGCTCGCTTTCGGCATCCTCAAGGTGGTCGTGGCCGAGGGATTCATCGAGCGGGTGAGCTTCGAGGGCGCCCTATCAGGCGAGGAGCCGCTGCTTAAGGCCTACGGGAACAAGCTCGCCTCGGCGCGGCCGCTCCGCCTCTCGCAGCTCGAGCGCTATCTCTCGCTGATGAACGATCTTCCGGGGCTCGACGTCGAGGCCAGCGTGCGCGTGCTCGATGCCGAAGCGGGCGCGCACGAGCTTCAGCTCGCGACCACGCAGCGGAGCATCGAAGGATTCGCCCAGCTGGACAATCGCGGCACGCGCCCGGTCGGGCGCTTTGAGCTCGGGGCCCGCGTGGCCGCCAACTCGGTTCTCGGCGCCTTCGAGCGCTCGGAGCTGTCGATCTATACGAACCCGGTGGAACCGCGCGAGCTCGTGTTCGTCCAGGCCTACGAGGAAGTGCCGCTCAATGCCGAGGGCACGAGCGCGTTCCTCGTGGCCTCGCGCGGCTGGATCGACGCCGGTGCCGAGCTCGCGGCCTTCGACACCGAGTCGCGCGGCAGCTACCTGCGCCTGGGCCTGAGCCACCCGGTGCTGCGCGCAACCCGCCGCAGCCTCTACCTCGCCGCCCTGTTCGATTACGAAGCCTCAAGCGAGAAACAGTTCGGGCAGGAGATTTTCGACGACCGCCTTTCGGTGGCGCGCCTGCGCGGGCGTTATTTCTTCAGCGACTCGATCGGCGGGGCGAACTTCGCGAGCCTGGAGGCCTCGCGTGGGCTCGACGCCCTCAATGCCTCGCCCGAGGATGCCCCCAACCGTTCGCGCTTCGCCGGCGAGAGCGAATTCACCAAGCTCTCGGCCGAGCTCACGCGTCAGCAGGAGCTGGGCCAGGGTTTCGCCGTCAGCCTCTCGGCGGCCGGCCAGATCTCGGCCGACCCCCTGCTCTCGGCGGAAGAATTCCGCGTGGGCGGCTGGACCTATGGGCGGGCCTTCGATCCCTCCCAGATCACGGGCGAGGACGGCGCCGCGTTCGTCATCGAAGTGCAACAGGGCGCCGTTCTCGACGGCCCCGGGCTCACCTCCTATCAGGTCTACGGTTTCTACGACCTGGGCGCGGTGTGGAACACCACGCGCTTCGATGGGCGCAACCGCAGCGCGCTCTCCTCCACCGGCGTCGGCACCCGGCTCGGCTTCTTCGACAACATCCATGCGGGAGTCGAGATCGGCGTTCCTCTGCACGCCGACCTTAGGGACCCGGACGACGATCCCGACGGCGCCCGGGCCTATTTCTATCTGAACGCCGCGTTCTAGAGCAATATCCACTCGGATTGAACCGTCCGGTTCAATCCGAGTGGATGAAA
>CAZVZP010000169.1:0-439 GCA_964631625.1 uncultured Hyphomicrobiales bacterium
GCCCTATTTCACCCATCCCGATCCCACGGTGAAGCGGCGCAGCGGGTTCCTGGCACCGACCTTCCGCAGCTCAAGCCGGCTCGGCTTCAACGTCACCCTGCCCTATTTCTGGGCCATCGACGGGCAGCACGATTTCACCTTCGCGCCGAGGGTCACCGCCAAGGAAGGGGTCGTGCTCGCCGGCGAATACCGCGGGCACGCGGGCAATGGCCTCTACAGCCTGCGCGGCGCGATCACACGCACCGACAAGCGCGATCTCAACGGCAATCTCCTGGGCGGCGAGGCGACTCGCGGCTACGTCGCGGGTCTCGGCGCGTTCGCGCTCAACCCGGTCTGGCAGTGGGGCTTCGATTTCACGCGCTCGACCGACGACACCTTTATGCGCCGTTACGACGTCGAGACGGCAGGCACCTTGAGCACTTCGGATACGCTCGTCTCG
>CAZVZP010000169.1:449-6011 GCA_964631625.1 uncultured Hyphomicrobiales bacterium
AACGCTTACGTCGAGGGCATCGACGGTCGGCGCCTGTTCAGCGCCGATTTCTACGCCTTCCAGGGCTTGGACGAGACCGACGATCCGAGCCGCAGCCCGCTCGTGCTGCCCTTGGTCGACTTTCGCTATTCGAGCGATCCGGATCGCCGCCAGGGCCAATGGGAGCTCGAGGGCAATTCCGTCGTGCTGACCCGCCGCGAAGGGAGCGACACCCGCCGCGTGAGCGTCAAGGGCGGCTGGACCTACCGCGGCGTCGGCTCCTACGGCGATCTCTACACCGTCAACTTGGGGCTCCGGACCGACGGCTATTTCGTCGAGAACGTCCCCGACCCGGGCGCTCCGGCGCGGCCCGACTTCGACGGGCTCACGGGGCGCGTCTGGCCCGAGGCGAGCTTCACCTGGCGCTACCCGTTCGTCTCCGCCTCGGGCGGCCTGCGCCAGATCCTCGAGCCGGTCGTGCAGGCGGTGATCAGCCCAAACGGCGGCAATTCCGAGAAAATCCCGAACGAGGACAGCCAGGACTTCGAGTTCGACGACACCCGCTTGTTCAGCACCAACCGCTTCACCGGCTACGACCGTGTCGAGGGTGGCCCACGCATCAACTATGGGCTGAACTGGAGCCTGCACGGCCCGGAGAGCGGCAGCATCTCGGCCTTCATGGGGCAGAGCTACCGGCTGCGCGACGACGACACCTTCCGCCTGGGCAGCGGTCTGTCGGGCCACGTTTCCGACTACGTCGGCCGGATCAAGGTGATCCCCAACCAATACATCGATCTGCTCTATCGCTTCCGCTTCGACCGCGATAATTTCTCGGCGCGGCGCAGCGAGGTGGTGACGGGTTTCGGCCCGTCATTTCTTCGCCTCAATGTCGATTATGTCTTCCTCGATTCGGAGGTGAGCCGGGTCGATCAGCCAGCTTTCGGCGCGCGCGAGCAGCTCAACCTGCGCGCCCGGCTCCATTTCCTCGACCATTGGTCGTTGACCGGCAGCTGGCGGCGCGACCTGACGGGGAACGATCGGAGCTTGCAGTTCTCGACGGGGATTGTGTACGAAGACGAGTGCTTCCGGGCCTACCTGTTGGGCGTACGCAACTTCACCCGGGACCGCGAGATCGAGCCGAGCACCGATGTCCTGTTCCAGATCGAGCTCAAGAGTCTGGGTTAGTGGGTTTGAGCGCCCGCGGCGCAGCCCGGGCTCGAAGCGTGCGGTGGGCGCGCGCCGCACAGGAATGCCGCGCGTGCTCGGCCGCTGCCTCGTCGCGGGGCTGATCCTGGCACTCGGGATCGTCGTGCCCGGCCTTGCTCCGCGTGCGCAGGACCTTCAGCGCATCGTCGCGGTGGTGAACGACGAAGTCATCACCGAGTTCGACTTGAGGGCCCGGCTCGAATTCATCCGCACGACCTCCAACCTGCCCGACAGCCCCGAGCTCGTGAACGCTCTCGTGCCCCAGGTCCTGCAAGCACTGATCGACGAGCACCTCCAACTGCAGGAAGCGATGGCGCGGGACATCGAGGTGAGCGAGAAGGACATGACGTTCGCAATCGAGCGGATCGAGGAGCTGAATAACCTGCCGCCGGGCACCTTTCCCTCGTATCTCGAGCAACTCGGTCTCGGCGTCGATCTCGCCTTGCAGCAGGTGCGCGCGCAGGTCGCGTGGAGCAAGCTCGTGCGCGCGCGCTACGGCGACGCGGTCTCGATCTCGCCGGACGACGTTACGGCGGAGGTGGCGCGCCGCCGCGCCGAGCGCGGCCAGCCGATCTACCGTCTCGCCGAGATCTTCCTCGCAGTCGATTCGCCGGCGCGCGAGGAGGAAGTGCGCGCCGACGCCGAGAACCTGATCACCCAGCTGCGCTCCGGCGCCTCGTTCCCGGGCTTGGCGCGCCAGTTCTCCCAGAACGCGAGCGCGAGCGTGGGCGGCGATCTCGGCTGGGTTCGCCTGGGGCAGCTCGCGCCCGAGGTGGGGCAGGCCGTCCTCGCCATGACGGCGGGCGCGATCGCGGGCCCGATCCGGACCGTCGAGGGCTATCACGTGCTGGCGCTGCTGGAGCGCGCGGTGAGCGGCGAGGCGGACCCGGAGGGTGCCGTGCTCCGCTTGGCTCAGCTGGTCGTGCCCGTGGCGCCCGATGCCGACGAGGCGGCGGTGGAGCGCGAACGGCGCCGGGCCCTCGAGATCGCGCGGCAGATCACCACCTGTGCCGGCCTCATCGAGCGCGCACGGCAGATGCAGGCGCCGCTGTCGGGCGATCTCGGCGAGCTGCGGCTGCAGGACCTGCCGGGACCGATCCGGGACGCCGTGGCCGAGCTGCCGGTCGCCCGGCCGAGCGCACCGGTGCGCACGGCCGACGGCTGGCATGTGCTCATGGTGTGCGACCGGACGGAGCCGGAAGCAGCGGAGCAGCGCATCGACCCCGAGAGCGTGCGCGAGGAGCTTGCCGAGCAGCGCCTCGACCAGGCTGCGCGGCGGTACTTGCGCGACCTGCGCCGCGTCGCCTTCATCGACATCCGCCTATGAGCCGGGCCACCCGGCGCGCCATGCCGCGTAAGGCAGAAAACGTGGCACCTTCGCTGCCGAGGCTGAGCCAGGTGATCGCGCGCCACGGGCTCACGGCCCGCAAATCGCTCGGCCAGAACTTTCTGCTCGATCCCCGGCTCGCGGCGAAGATCGCCGCGGCCGCAGGGCCGCTCGAAGGGCGCACGGTGGTCGAGATCGGAGCGGGCCCCGGGGGGCTCACGCGCGCGCTCTTGATGGCGGGCGCCCGGGAGGTCATCGCGATCGAGAAGGATGCGCGCTGTATCGCCGCGCTGTCCGAGCTGCGGGCCGCCTTTCCCGATCGCCTCACGGTCATCGAAGGCGACGCGCTTAAGTTCGCGATCGCCTCGCTCGCGCCCGAGCCCGTGACGATCGTCGCCAACCTGCCCTACAACCTGGCCACCGCCCTCCTCATCAAGTGGCTCGGCGAGCTCGCGGCGATCGAGCGCTTCACTCTCATGTTCCAGCGCGAGGTTGCGCTGCGCCTCTGCGCGCGGCCGGGCACGCGCGATTACGGGCGCCTCACGGTCCTCGTGCAGTGGTTGTGCGACGCGAAGCGCCTGTTCGACGTGCCGCCCGGCGCCTTCGTCCCCGCGCCCCGGGTCACCTCGAGCCTGGTCGCCATCCTGCCGCGCGCGGCGCCGCGCGCGCCCGCGGAGCGCGCCGCACTCGAAGCCGTGGTCGCGGCCGCCTTCGGCCGGCGCCGCAAGATGTTGCGCAGCGCGCTCAAGAGTCTCGTGCCCGACGCCGAAGGTTTGTGCGCGGAGGCCGGGGTCGCGCCCACGGCACGCGCGGAGGAGCTCTCGGTCGAGGCCTTTTGCGCGCTGGCGCGCGCCTATCGCGCGCGGCAGAAGGCCAAGCGGTGATCCGCATCGTGCGCGAGCGGCCGGAGCACGCAGCGGCCATCGAACGGCTGCTCGACGAGGGCTTCGGGCGCAACCGCAAGGTGCGGCCGAGTTACCGCTTCCGGCGCGGCGTCGCGCCCTTGTCCGAGCTGTGCCTGGTGGCGCTCGACGGTGGCGCGCTCGTGGGCGTGATCCGCTTCTGGCCCATGCGCATCGGCGCGCGCACGCCCGCCGTGCTCCTGGGTCCGATCGCGGTCGCCGGAAGTCATCGCGGGCGAGGCATCGGCTCGCGCCTCGTGCGGCGCGGCCTCGCGGCCTGCCGCGCGGCCGGCCACCGCATCAGCGTGGCGATCGGGACCCGCGCCTACCTCGGGCGCTTCGGCTTCGCCCCGGCGCGCGCGCAGGGGCTTATCCTCAAGGCCCGGGTCGATGACGAGCGCTTCCTCGGGCGCTTCGGCTTCGCCCCGGCGCGCTCGACGGCGTGGCGGGCGAGGTGCGCGCGCTGGCGCCGGCTAGCCTTCCGCGCGCAGACGGCGCACGAAGTCGTCGAGGCCGATCTGGCGCTCGCGGCGCAGCCGCTCGGCCGCCAGAATCGCCTGCACCCCCGCAACGCTCGCCTCGAGGTCGAGGTTGACGAGGATGTAGGTGTAGCTGTCGTAGTGGCTCATCTCATCGGACGCCTTGGCCATGCGCGTGCGCACGACGTCGGGCGGATCTTGGGCGCGGCTCTTAAGCCGCCGCGCGAGCTCGGCCTTGGAGGGTGGCAGGATGAACACGCTCACGAGATCGTTCGCCGCCTTGGCGGCGAGCTGCTGCGCGCCCTGCCAGTCGACGTCGAACACCGTGTCGCGCCCTCTCGCCAAGCCCTCCTCGACCGGCGTGCGGAGCGTGCCGTATTGGTGACCGAACACCGTGGCGTGCTCGAGCAGTTCGCCCGTGGCGACGAGCCGATCGAAGGCGTCCTTGGTGATGAAGTGATAGTCGCGGCCGTCCCGTTCATCCGGCCGCTTCGGCCGCGTGGTGACCGAGACCGAGAGCGCGAGATCGGGCTCGACCTCGAGCAGGCGGCGCGTGATCGTGGTCTTTCCCGCGCCCGAGGGCGAGGACAGCACGAGCATCAGGCCGCGGCGCTGAAGGGGCGATTCCGTCATGGCGCGTGCGCCTACTCGATGTTCTGAACCTGCTCGCGAAACTGCTCGATGCGGGCCTTGAGCGAAAGCCCGGCGCGGGTGAGCTCGAGGTCGTTCGCCTTGGCGCATAGCGTATTGGCCTCGCGGTTGAGCTCCTGGGCGAGGAAATCGAGCTGCCGGCCGACCGCGCGGCCCTCGGCGGCGGCGAGCAACTGGCGTGCCGCCTCGAGGTGGGAGCCGAGGCGGTCGAGCTCCTCGCGGATGTCGCCCTTGGCCGCCAAGAGCGCGAGCTCCTGCAGCAATCGGTCTTCGGGCAGCGCGGGCTCCGCTTCAATCAAGCGTGCGATCTGCTCCTTGAGCCGCGCCTTCAGCGCCTCGGGGCGCAGCGCCCCAAGACGCGCCGCTTCGTCGACGGCGCCCGCCATGTCGTCGAGCTGCCCCGCGATCACCCGCGCAAGACGCTGGCCCTCGCTCTCGCGCGCGGCCTTCAGCCGATCGAGCGTTCGCTCCAGGCCGTCGAGCACCGCCGCCTCGCGCGCGGCCAGCGCCTCGTCCGACGCCTCCTCCTCGACCGGCTCCACGACCCCCTTGAGCCCCAAGACGCTGTCGAGCGATGGCGCCGGCTGGCCGAGTCCGGCCGCGATCCCCTGCAGCTCCGCCAGGAGGTCGGAGAGCGCGGTCCGGTTGATCCGCAGTCTGAGAGCGGCGGCATCGCGCTGAAGGGAGAGGCTGATCGTGACGTGACCGCGCTGGAAACGGCGCACCGCCCGCTCGCGCGCGGCCAGCTCGAGCGCATCCATGCCCGCGGGCAGCCGGCAGCGCACGTCGAGGGTGCGGCCGTTGACGCTCTTCACCTCCCAGGTCCAACGCTCGCGGCCGTGCTCGCCCAAGACTCGCGCGAAGCCGGTCATGCTGGAGATCGTCAAGCCGGGCCTCGTGGCAAAGGAGGGCGCTCGCGGGACGAACGAGCGGCACTATATACTTGGCCAAACGAGCCGAACAAGCCCGAGGCCCGCACCCTCATGGTCCCTCGCCCTTCCGGCCCACCCCGCTCGGT
>CAZVZP010000170.1:0-2791 GCA_964631625.1 uncultured Hyphomicrobiales bacterium
TCAGGCCGAGCCACATGCCGATGCCGATCGCGGTGTGCCGAGGCACGCCGTCGCCGATCGAGAGGATCAGCGCATCCCCGATGTAGCCGTTCAAGCCGGCGAGCACCAGGCCGGTTGCGACCGTCGCGAGCGCGCCGTAGCGGAACCAGAACAAGGCCGCAGGCGCGATGACCTTGCTCACGGCCGGCTTCTGCTCGTCGGGGATCTTCGGCATGCTCGGAATCTGGACGAAATTGAAGTACCAGAGCAGGCCGATCCACATCACGCCGCTGATCACGTGCAGCCAGCGGAAGAGGAACGTCACCCAGGCGTAGTCGAAATAGTCCATGGCGGGTTTCCTTCGATTTTCGCGCTGTTGAGGTTTGGACGGGCGAGGGCTGGAGGAAACCCCGTCTAATAGACCGCGATCATGATGATCACCATGATCGCCGTGAGCACGACGCCCATGAAAACGGTCGTAGGAAGCGACTCAAGCGGGCTTTTCATGCGACCCCCCTTCGTGCCGCGGCTGGTGGCTCGCGCCGAGGCCAGCGTAGATCATAGACGATATCGGTCCTCTTTCAACCGCACAGAGCCAAGGGGACATTGGCGAATCTCGTGCGCAATCAAGATTTTCCAAGCAATTCCAGGGCGCAGGCGGCGGCGCGACGGCCCGAGACCACGGCGCTCTCGATGGTCGCGGGCAGCCCGGTGTCGGTCCAGTCCCCGGCCAGGAACAGATTGGCGAAGCCGATTCGAGCGCCGAGCCGGCGCGGCGCGTTCTCCGGATTCTGCGCGAATGTCGCGCGTTTCTCCTTGACGATGCGGCAGGGCGGAAGGCTGGAACCGTCGAGCGCCAGTGCTTTGGCGACATCGGCCCAGAGCCGCGCGGCGATCGCCTCGTTCTCCTCCTCGGCGAGCGCATCAGCGGCGCTCACGGTCACCGAGACGACATCGCCGCGCACGAACAACCACTGCGCCGTGCCGCCCACGAGGCCCAGGAAGGGCGCACCCTCGGGCAACGTTGCGGGCTGATCGAGGCGGAAGTGGGCATTCACGATGGCTCGAGTGCCTTTGGGCACGATCAACTCGGGCAGGAGCTCCGCAACCCCCGTATGGGGCAGAGCGAGAACGACGGCATCGCTGGGCTTAAGTTCGATCCGGCCGGTGCTCAGATCGAGCGCGCGCACCCGATCGCCAGCCGGCTCGAGAGCGCGCAGACGCTCGTTGAATCGAATCTCGCCGCCGTGCCGCTCGATGAACGCTACGCCCGGATCGACGAGATTGGGCGAGAGCCCGTCGCGCGCGACATAGGCGCGACACGCCGCCTCGCTTTCGCCGAAGGTCGCGCGGATCACGGGCCACAGGAGCTGCGCGGCGCCCTCGCGCGGATCCGCGTTGAGCACCGCATCGCACAGCGGTTTCCACAGCCGCGCGTAGAGCGGACTGTCGGTACCCAAACAATCGGCGACCGTGTCCTCGGCCTTGGCTCGCCGCAGGCGGAACAGCGCAAAATAATCCGACCAGTGGGTGTTGGGCACCCGCCGCCCGCGTGAGAAGATCCACCAGGGAATCGCGCTGAAGCCCGGCCGGAAGGTCCAACGCTCGCCGCTCTTGAGATCGACGAACGGAAACACCGCGCGGTCCTGGGCGATGAGCCCGCCCGAGGCGCCCACCTGTGCGAGATAGGTGAACACCGCATCGTTGGCACCGAGCAGGAGGTGATTGCCGTTATCGACCAGCCGATCGAGCGTCTTGTCGTGAAAGGAGCGGCAGCGGCCGCCCGCGTGCCCGGCCGCTTCGTGCAGGACCACGCCGACGCCTGCACCCGCAAGACCGGCGGCGCAGGCGAGCCCGGCCATGCCCGCGCCTACGATGTGAACGCGGTCCATTAGGAGCGCGCGCCCAAGGCGCGTGGGGGGATTCGGGCAGCATCGGACACGGCTTCGACCCCGCTCTTGAACGCGCTATATAAGCAGAAGACCCCGGTTCTGCCAAAGCCTTGAACTTCGTGGGCGTTGTGATGGCGGACGCCGCTTATTCCGAGTATTGCCGCGAGCAGTTCCGCCGTCTCGACCCCGATCGGTACCTCTGTGCCCTGTTGGCGCCTGGGGCGGCCCGCCCTGCGATTTTCGCGCTCTACGCCTTCAACCTCGAGATCGCGCGGGTGCGCGAGCTGGTCCGCGAGCCTAAGGCCGGCGAGATCCGCCTCGCGTGGTGGCACGAGGCGATAGAGGACGCCTATGCGGGCCGGGTGCGGCATCACGCCGTGGCCGAGCCGCTGGCCCGGGCGATTGCCCGCTACCGGCCGCGGCGCCCCTGGTTCGAGGCGCTGATCGAGGCCCGCGCCCTCGACCTCGCGGAGGCTGCGCCTGCAACGCTTGAGGCCCTCGAGCGTTATGCCGAGGCGACCTCCGGAGGACTTCAGCTCCTCTCCCTCGATTTCCTCGGGGTGCGAAGCGCGGCCGCAGACGAGGCCGCGCGTCGGGTCGGGATCGCCTGGGCCTTGCTCGGTCTATCGCGCGCCGTGCCCTTTCACGCGAGCGCGGGCCGCATGTATCTCCCGTGTGATCTTGCCGCGCAGGAAGGCCTTGCGCTTCATGACCTTGCGAGCGGCCAGGGGAGCGATGCCCTCCGCCGGGTCGTGAAAATCGTCGTTGAGCGCGCTGGCGAGCACCTCGCTGCAGCGCGCGCCGCCCCCGACGTGCCGCACGAGGCGTTGCCCGCACTGTGGCCGGCGCGGCTCGCCGATCTCTATCGAAGCCGTCTCGCCAGAGCGGGCTACGACCCGTTCTCGGACCGGCTCGACGCC
>CAZVZP010000170.1:2801-5980 GCA_964631625.1 uncultured Hyphomicrobiales bacterium
CCTGCGGAAGCAGTTTCACGTGCTGAGCGGCGCGCTTACCGGACGCTACTAAGGAACTCGCCTGGCCCGCCGGTGTCCTCGACGGAAAAGTCGCCACCATTGGCCTCGAATACGAAGCGACCTTCTCGCACAGCGGCCAGCCATTGGGCGGTGCGCGCGAAGGCTCCGAGCGGGAAGACGTGGATGCGCTCGATCAACGATTGGGGGTGCTGGACGCGATGGCGCGCGAGTGCGGCGATGAGCGCGGCGGGAGTAGCGAAGCGAGGAAGGCGTGCGAGCGCACGCCCGCGCCGGGTGAGCGCGCGCACCGAGGGGCCGATGCCGCAGGCCTTGGCGTAGGCCAGGAGGCTCTTGAGCGTGGTCACCCCAGGCAGCCCGGCGTGGATCGGAAGGCGGATGCCGTCGTGCCGCAGTGTCTCGGCGAAGGAGAGGATCGGCTCGGCCTCGAAGCAGAATTGGGTGACGATGTAGAGCTCGGCGTCCGTGCGCTGCGCATAGGCAATTTTCGCGCGCAGCGCCTCGCCCAGCGCCTTAGGACTTGCTGCGGGGTGGCCCTCCGGATGCCCGGCGACGCCAATCCGGCGTATGGCGAATTTCTCGAACAGCCCCGTATCGAAAAGCTGCATGGCGCAGTGGAAAGCGCCGCGCGGCCGGTCGAGGTCGCCGGCGATGACCAGCGCCTGCGACACCTGGGCTTCGTCCTTGAGCCGGGCGAGGTAGTCGTCGAACTCACGCTCGTCGCGGAGGCTGCGCGCCGCGATGTGGGGCACGGGGTTGAAGCCTTCGCGCCTGAGCTGGCGTGCGGCCGCGACCATCTCCGCCGTGGTGCTGTGCGGCAGGAAGGTAAGATAAACCGAAGTCCCGGCCGGCAGCAGCGCTCGGCGCAAGGCCGCGTGGTCCGGCGTTGCCTCGCGCGGCAGAACCTCGGTGGAGAATCCCTCCACGAGCCGCTGGATGGAGGCCTTGTCTGCACTGGCGCTCATGATGTCGCAGCGAATTATGGCGACCGGTCGGGCTCGAGCCTTTGTCCGCAGGCGACGCCCAATCCTTGACCCGCGCCATGCGACGCCGTCGAAACGACGCAGACGGGAAGGTTACTCGGCGGCCGCGGCGTAGTCGCCCTTCAGCCAACGCCCGAGATCGCCGCGCGCCCGGTCGGTATATTCCTTGCGCCGGTGCCTGCGTCCGACCCGCCGCGAAAGGGGCGGGAAGAGCCCGAAGTTGGCGTTCATGGGCTGGAAGGTCGCGGCATTGCTCCCCGTCGTGATGTGCGCGAGAAGCGCGCCGAGCGCGGTCGTGGACGGCGGCGGCGCGAACTTCTCGCGGCGCGCCTCGGCGGCCGCGAAGCGCCCAGCAAGCAAGCCGATCGCGGCGCTCTCGATGTAGCCTTCGACGCCCGTGATTTGGCCGGCGAAGCGGATGTGGGGCAGGGGCTTGAAGCGCAACTCGCCATCGAGCAGCCGCGGGCTGTTGATGAAGGTGTTGCGGTGGATGCCGCCGAGCCGGGCGAACTCGGCGTTCTCAAGGCCCGGGATCAAACGGAAGATGCGCGCCTGCTCGCCGTGCTTGAGCTTGGTCTGGAAGCCCACGATGTTGTAGAGCGTGCCCAGCGCGTTGTCCTGGCGCAGCTGCACCACCGCATAGGGCTTCTCGCCCGGCCGTTTCGGATTGGTGAGCCCCACGGGCTTCATAGGCCCAAAGCGCAACGTGTCGCGCCCGCGCTCGGCCATGACCTCGATGGGCAGGCAGCCCTCGAAGTACGGCGTGGTCTTCTCCCACTCCTTGAATTCGGTCTTCTCCGCGGCGGTGAGCGCATCGAGGAAGGCGTCGTACTCGGCCCTGGTCAGCGGGCAGTTGATATAGGCCGCGGGATCGCCGCCCGGACCTTCCTTGTCGTAGCGCGATTGAAACCAGGTGATGCCGAAATCGATGCTGTCCTTGTAGACAATGGGCGCGATGGCGTCGAAGAACGCGAGCTGGTCTTCGCCACCCGCGCGCCGGATCGACTCCGCGAGCGACGCAGAGGTGAGGGGACCGGTCGCGATGATCGCGGGGCCGAAATCGGGCGCTGGCAGCCCGGCGATCTCCTGACGCAGGATCTCGATGCGGGGCTCGCTCTCGATCGCACGCTGCACGGCATGCGCGAAGCCCTCGCGGTCGACCGCCAGCGCCTCGCCCGCGGGCACGCGGTGGGCATCAGCACACTCGAGAACGAGCGAGCCCAAGCACCGCATCTCCTCGTGCAGCAGCCCCACGGCGCTGGTTTCGGCATTGTCGGAGCGGAAGGAGTTCGAGCACACGAGCTCCGCGAGAGCTCCGCTCTTGTGGGCCTCTGTCATGTGTTGGGGGCGCATCTCGTAGAGGCGCACGGGCACGCCGGCGCGGGCGAGCTGCCACGCGGCCTCGCTTCCCGCCAGCCCCCCGCCGACGACGGAGATCGCTTGCGGCTCCTCAGCTTGTGGGGCCATTCGTCAAGATGTGCTCCTCTCATCCACGCTCGGGCCTCGACTGCGCCGTCCCATTTGCCAGGCTGCGTTAGGTGGTGCGCGGGCCGAACAGAATGATGCCCGCCCCGAACAGGCAAACGGCGGTGCCGATCACATCCCAGCGGTCGGGGCGCACGCCCTCGACGATCCACAACCAGATGAGCGCGCTTGCAATATAAATGCCGCCGTACGCTGCATAGACGCGGCCCGCCGCGTCCGCATTGACGAGCGTAAGCAGGAACGCGAACAACGCAAGCGACGCCATCCCTGGCACCAGCCAGACCCACGACCTGCCCAGCCTGAGCCACGTCCAGAACGCGAAGCAGCCGGCGATCTCGGCCGCCGCCGCACCGAAATAAATAAGAAAGCCCAGGGCTTTCGGGGCGATGATCATCGCCTCACCCGGCCTTGCGGAAGCGCCGGCGCCCGAGGTAGTCCGCGAGGTACTGTCCCGTATAGCTGCCCTTCACCTTAGCCACCGCCTCGGGCGTGCCTTGGGCCACCACACGGCCGCCCTTGTCGCCGCCTTCGGGGCCCAAGTCCACGATCCAGTCGGCGGTCTTGATGACCTCGAGGTTGTGCTCGATCACCACGACCGTGTTGCCCTGATCGACGAGGGTGTGCAAGACCTCCAAGAGCTTCTTCACGTCGACGTAGTGCAGCCCCGTGGTCGGCTCGTCGAGGATATAGAGG
>CAZVZP010000171.1:0-5934 GCA_964631625.1 uncultured Hyphomicrobiales bacterium
GGCGCCCCAGTCGAGCGGGCGGCAGAGATAGGGCGAGGCCAGCGTGTTGTCGACGATCAGGGGCACGTGATGGCGCCGCGCGATCTCAGCGATCGGCTCGAGGTCGATGACGATGCCGCCGGGATTGGCCAGGTTCTCGAGGAACAGGGCCTTGGTGTTGGGCCGGATCGCCTCCTCGAAATTCGACGGCTTCGTCGGATCGACGAAGGTCGCCTCCCAGCCGAGCCGCTTGAAGCTCACGCCCATCTGGGTGACCGAGCCGCCGTAGAGATTGCGCGAGACGATGAAGTGATCCCCCGTCTGCATCAGTGTGCAGCAGGCGAGAAACTGGGCCGCGTGGCCCGAGGCCGAGGCGACCGCACCCCGGCCGTTCTCGAGCGCCGCCATGCGCTCCTCGAAGGCCGAGACGGTGGGATTCATGATGCGCGAATAGATGTAGCCGAAGTCCTGCAGGTTGAAGAGGGACGCCGCGTGCTCGACGTCGTCGAACACGAAGGAGGTCGTCTGATAGATCGGCACCGAGCGCGCACCGGTGGTTGGATCGGGCCGCTGGCCCGCATGCACGCACAGCGTCTCGAAGCCGGGCTCGGGCCAACCCTTATAGGCGTTGGCCAAGAGTTCCTCGGACGTGCGCACGCCCGACTTGCGGGGCTGCGAGGCCGGGCCCTTGGCCCGGTTTTCCAGCTTGTTGCTCATGCCTTGGGTGCCCTCAATGCCTTGCCGCTGATGATGCGCGAATTGATGCCGCAATAGGACAGCTCGCCCGAAAGGCGCGCGTACTCGATTTTGGGGCAGCGGTTCATGATCACGGTCAGCCCGGCCTTCTCGGCGCGCTCGGCGGCGGCGTCGTCGCGCACGCCGAGCTGCATCCACAAGACCTTGACGCCTTTCTGCTTCGCCACCTGGAGAACCTCGTCGGTGATGGCGCCCGCCTCCTCGGAGGTGCGGAAGATATCGACCATGTCGGTACCTTCGGGAATGTCGGCCAAGCTCGTGCGCACGGGCTCGCCCAGGATCGCATCGCCGCCGCGGGCGGGGTTCACGGGCACGATCTTGAAGCCCTTCCTCTGCAAATACTTCATGGCGAAGTAGCTGGGCCGCTTCCAGTGCGTGCTGGCGCCCACGAAGGCGATGGAGCGCACGCTGCGCAGGATGTTGCGGAGGTGGCTGTCGGGGTACCAGTCGTGCTTGCCGAGCGTGGGCGCCGCCTTTTGGCGCGCGGCCGCCTTGCTCGCCGGCGTCGCCGGACGGGCCCGCCGCGCCGTGGCCTGCTTTCTTGCCATGACCGCCATGATCTTCCTTTCGGAAAGGACGAGGAACGATCGAGCAGCCTCATACGGCGCGCAAGCCGGACGACGGCGCGATCGGGGCCGACCTTAGACCGCGCCTCCCCCCTCTGGCAAGCCGACGGTTCGCCGCCTTTCGCCGCCATCACAGGCTCTTGTGCGAATGGAGCGGGCGCTCTGCCACAGGGACTTCTCGGCACCGGCGCTGGCCGTGCTTGGGCCCCGGCCTTGTTTGCATCGGCCGCAGGCTGCTCCATAATGCCGGCCGAGAAGCGCCTCCCGCCACGAGCGGCCGCGGGAACGCGCCCCCGCGTTTCGGGGCACAGACGCGAGTGATACGGAGCTTCCAATGACGACGACCCAGGGTTCCACGAACGGCCAGGGCCGCAGCGCGATGTTTCCGGGCGACTGGGGTATCGATAACGAGTATCTGACGTTGCGCGAAGTGCTGCTCGGCAAGCCCGATCACTTCGGCTGGCGTCCGATCAGCGCGCTCGCGCGCCGCACCTTCGCCAACCTCGACCGCTTGGGCATCAAGTTCGACCTCCAGCGCGCCATGGCCCAGCACCGCGAGATGGTCGACATCTACGAGGCAAACGAGGTCAAGGTGCACTTCCTCGAGGCCGACGAAGGCTTGCCCTGCAGCGTCTATTCGCGGGATTCGAGCGCCATGACGCCGTGGGGCGCCTTGATCGCGAGCATCCAGACGCCCTATCGGCGGCGCGACTACTCCGTGGTCACGCGGTTTTATACCCGGAACAACATTCCGATTTGGCACTGGGTCACGGCCGGGCATTTCGAGGGCGGCGACTTCAATATCATCGAGCCCGGCGCCGTGATCCTGGGATATTGCGGCGAACGCTCGGAAGAGGCGGGGGCCAAGCAGGTCGCCGCGTGGGTCGAGGCGGAAGGCTGGGAGACGCTCGTCGCACCCATCCCGGCGCACTTCGTTCACATGGACGCGCTCATCGTCGCGCTCGCGCCCAAGCTCGTCGTGGCCTGCACCGAGGCGCTCGAAAGCTACGTCATCGACTGGCTCAAGGCGCGCAAGATCGAGATCGTCGATGTCTCCTACGCCGAGTGCCTGCGGTTCGGCTGCAACCTCGTCGCGCTGGGGCATCAGCGGATCCTGTCGATGGCCATGAGCGAGAGCGTGAACGAGCGTCTGCGCGCCCGCGGCTTCGGCGTGTTCGCCCCGGATGTCTCCCAGTTCAATTACGGCGGCGGGGGTGTGCACTGCATGTCGCAGGCGCTCAAGCGCGATCACGCCAACGGCGCCTGATTCGTGGGCGCAACGCTCCCCGTTGCGCCGATATACGGAAGAGGGGGATTGGCCGGCCCGCGAGCGTTCGACGCGGTGGCCGGCGGCGAAAAGATGTCAGGGAGATGAGGACATGCGAAACAGGGAGAGGCCCAGTCTGAATCGGGTCCGCGGCTGCGTGCCGCTGACCCGGCGTACCGTGCTCAAGGGCATGGCAGCCGCGGGCGGCGTTGCGGCGGCAGGGTTGCCGCTGCGCGCCCGCGCGGCGACCAGCGTTAATTTCGTCGGCTGGCAGGGTTACGACACCTTCCTCGAAGCCGGCGATTTTGCGGCCAAGAGCGACTCCGTGCTGCAGAAGACCTATATCTCGACGGCGGACGAGGTTATCACCAAGTTGCGCCTCGGTTCATCGCAGATCGATATCTCGACACCTTACTTCATCCACGACGACTTTCTCGCCGGCGAAGGGGTGCTCGAGCCGCTCGATCTCGAGAGAATTCCGAACTTCAACAGCGTCATGCCGGTGATCCAGAAGTATTCGGAAGCCAATATGACGGAGAACGGCATCCGATACGCCGTGCCCATGACCTGGGGCACGATCTGCATCGTCTATAACGCCGACGTGATCCCGGAGCCGCCGACCTCCTGGACCGACCTGCTCAAGGACGAATACAAGGGCAAGGTTGCGATCCCGGCCGACTACCCCGGCACGATCTGGGCCTGGGGCCGGGTCGTCACCGGAGCGCCCGAGCCGCACTACATGACGCTCGAGGAGCTCGACGCCACGATCGCGATGATCATCAAGCTCAAGAAGGAGCACTTGCGCGCGATTGCGCCGAGCTACGGCGATCTCGTCCAGATGCTGGCGAGCGGCGAGGTCATCATCGCCCAGGGCTGGGAGCCCGTCTCCATCTGGGTCGGCGAATCGCCCCGCGTCCTGCCGGCCTACCCGAAGGAAGGCACGATGGGTTTCATCGAGGGCTATGCGATCGGCAAGGGCTCCGAGCACATCGATGCCGCCTATGCCTTCATCAACAACGCGCTCTCCGTCGAGGGGCAGGTTGCCGGCGCCGAGGCCAACTCGATGCCGGTGGTCAACGCCGAGGCCGTCCCCCTGTTGAGCGAGGGCACGCGAGCCCTTTATCCCTATGACAGCCTCGAGGATTTCTTCAACACCAAGACCCAGATGTCGCCGATGTACCCGCTCGAGGCCGACGGCGTGCACGCCACCTGGGACGATTACCTCGCCGGCTGGGAGAGCGTGCTCAAGGCCTGACGTGGCGGTGAGGCGCAGCCGGATCTCGGTCGTTGCGGCGAGGCCCGGCTGCGCGTGCCAACCGGCTCACCGTCTCAACGGCTGACAGCGCGAGCCTTGCGTTCCGGCGCCGCTCGTTTTCCCGACTCGACGGCTGGGCTGGCGGCTGCGCCGGCTGAGCAGCGCACGCCTTCGCGCTGGGGACCATGAGCCGCCCCGGCCGGCTGACGCTTCCTTCCTTCGCGGTGTTCGGGGTGTTCTTCGCCCTGCCGCTCGCCTATTACTTCGTCATCAGCTTCTGGCTGCTGCGCTCCTACCGGCTGACGCCGGATTTCTCCTTCGCCAACTACGTCAGCGCCTATCAAGAGTACCTGCACGCGGGCGTGTTCACACTCGTGCTCGCGTTCCTAATCGCGCTGATCACCACGTTGCTTGCCTTCGCCTTCGCCTATCTCGTGCGCTTCAGGGCGGGATCGTATGGCCCGTTCTTGCTGTTCATCGTGGTCGTGACGCTGTTCGGCGGTTATCTCGTGAAGATCTATGCCTGGAAGACGATCCTCGGCACCGCAGGGATCGTGAATTCGGTGCTCATCGCGCTCGGCGTCACGGAGGAGCCCGTGCCCTGGCTCCTGTACAATCCGCCCGCCGTCGTCATCACGCTCGTCCACTTCCTGCTGCCGTTTTCCATTTTGCCCATCTACGCTTCGCTCCGGGGCCTCAAGGACGTGCCCCTCGAGGCGGCGCGCGACCTCGGCGCAACGCCCTCTCGGCTGCTCGTGGACATCATCTTGCCGCAGTGCCAGCCCGGACTCTTCGCCGCCTTCGCCCTCTCGTTTCTCATTTCGGCCGGCGACTATGTGACGCCGCGGCTCGTGGGCGGTCCGAACACCTTCATGGTCGGCAACTTCATCGAAAGCCAGTTCATCAATCGACTGAACGCACCGCTGGGCTCCGCCTTGGCCTTCTCGGTTCTGACCGCCTGCCTCGTGACGCTGATCCTGGTGCGGCTCGCCCTGCGCCGGCTGTTGAGGGCGCGATGAGCCCCTTCGGACGCGGAGCGTGGGGCGTGTTCGGAGCCGCGAGCGTCGTCTTCCTGCTCGCGCCGCTCGCCCTTGTCGTATTCTTCTCCTTCGGCGAGAACGCCCACGCCACGTTCCCGGTCGGCGGCTTCACCCTCAAGTGGTACGAGGCCCTGCTCGAGAGCCCGGAGTTCTGGGCCGCGCTCGAGAACAGCGCGATCGTCACGCTTTCCGTGGGCGCGCTCTCGGCCGTGACCGGCACGCTGGCCGCCTTCGGCTTCGCGCGGCTCAGGGCGCGTTCGGCCAATCTCGCGATGACCGCGCTCACGTTCCCCATCATGCTGCCGCCGCTCGTGCTCGCGCTCGCGCTGGCCACCTCGTACTCCTCGCTCGGCGTGCCGATGGGCGTGCACACGGTCATCCCGAGCCACCTCGTGTTCACGCAGCCGTTCGTGATTCTGATCGTCTATGCCCACATGGCGAATTTCGACTACGCGATCATCGAGAGTGCGCGCGACCTCGGCGCCTCGCCTCTGCGCATCTTCTGGACCGTGACTCTGCCGATCATCCGCCCGACCCTGATCGGTGCCACATTGATCGCCATGTCGATTTCGCTCGACGACTTCGTCATCACATTCTTCACCATCGGCGGCGGCATGACGCTGCCGACCTTGGTCTGGGGCATGCTGCGCACCTCGCTCGATCCGAGCATCAACGCGCTCGGGGCGTTTATCCTGGCCGCGACGATCGGCTCGAGCATGATCGCCCTCAAGCTCACCCAGTACCGGGGGTAATCTTGCGGGAACGAGCAAGGACGGGGAGAGAACGATGGCCCGCTTAGCCGGAAAGATTGCGATCATCACCGGAGCCGCATCGGGGATCGGGCGCGCGACGGCGCTTCTGTTCGCCCGCGAGGGGGCGTGTGTCGCGCTGACCGACATCGACCGCGCGAACGGCGAGGAGGCCTTGGCTGAAGTCCGGCAAGGCGGGGGCGAGGCGATATTCCTCGAGCACGATGTCGCCGAGGAAGCCGATTGGAAGGGCGTGATGGCGGACGTCCTTGATCGATACCGCCGGCTCGACGCCGTCGTCAACAACGCGGCGATCCAGTTC
>CAZVZP010000172.1:0-370 GCA_964631625.1 uncultured Hyphomicrobiales bacterium
AACACCGAATGATCCGCTCCGGGGCCTCGCCCTCGAACAACTCGCCGATGCCCTCGCCCATTGGGAGGCCACCGATGTTCAAGACTTCGTCCGTCGAATGCCCGAGGCGAAGAGCGAGTTCAAGAGCGCCTCGGGCCTTCCGCTCAAGCGCCTTTATACGGCGTTGGACAGCGCCAAGGTTCCCCTCGAGGAGATCGGCTTACCCGGCCGGTATCCCTACACGCGTGGCGCCTACCCCACCATGTACCGCGCGCGGCCCTGGACCATCCGCCAGGTCGCGGGCTTCGGCAACCCGGCCGATACCAACCGCCGCTACAAGTATCTGATCGCGGCGGGACAGACCGGCATCTCGACCGACTTCGACATGCCC
>CAZVZP010000172.1:380-5910 GCA_964631625.1 uncultured Hyphomicrobiales bacterium
CTCATGGGCTACGACTCCGACCATCCCATGGCGCTCGGCGAGATCGGCCGCGAAGGGGTGGCGATCGATACGATCGACGACATGGCGGACCTCTTCGAGGGGATCGACATGGAAGCGATCTCGGCCTCGCTCACCATCAACCCGACCGCCTGGATCGTCTACGCGATGTACGTGGCCGTCGCGGAGAGCCGCGGCTTCGACTTGAAGCGCGTCTCCGGCACGATCCAGGCCGATATCCTGAAGGAGTACATCGCCCAGAAGGAGTGGATCTTCCCGATCCGGCCCTCGGTCAGGCTCGTGCGCGACACGATCATGTACAGCGCAGAGCACACGCCGCGCTTCAATCCGATCAGCATCTCGGGCTATCAGATCTCGGAGGCCGGCGCGAGCGCCGCGCAGGAGGTCGGCTTCACGCTCGCCAACGCCATCGTCTATATCGAGGAGGTGACGAAGGCAGGCCTGCCGGTCGATGAGTTTGCGCCGAGGCTCTCGTTCTTCTTCATCAGCCAGCGCGATTTCTTCGAGGAGGTCGCCAAGTTCCGCGCGCTGCGCCGCGTCTATGCCAAGCTCTTGAAGGAGCGCTTCGGGGCGACGAAGTCGGAATCGATGCGCCTGCGCTTCCACACCCAGACCGCGGCCATGACGCTGACCAAGTCGCAGTACAAGATCAACCCGATGCGCACCGCGCTGCAGGCCCTCGCGGCGGTGTTCGGCGGCGCCCAGAGCATGCACACGAACGGGCTCGACGAAGCCTTCGCGATTCCGACCGAAGAGGCCATGAAGCTCGCGATTCGCACGCAGCAGATCATCGCAGAGGAAACCAACGTGACCTCCGTGGTCGACCCGCTCGGCGGCTCCTACTTCGTCGAGACACTCACGAGCCAGATCGAGGACGAGATCGTCAAGGTCTTGCGCCGCGTCGACGAGATGGGCGGCACGATCAAGGCGCTCGAGGACGGCTGGTTCCAGCGCCAGATGGCCGACTCGGCGTACGACCTCGAGCTCAAGAAGGCCGACGGCGACTATGTGCTCATCGGCGTCAACAAGTACGTCGAGGAAGACGACAAGGTCGATATCGAAACCCACCCGTTCGATGAGGAAACGGGGCGCCGCCAGCTCGAGCGGCTGCGCCGGGCCAAGGCCCAGCGCGACGGCGCGGAGGTCGCACGGCTGTTCGGGAAGCTGACGGAGATCGCCCGCGACGATCGGCAGAACATCGTGCCGATCACCGTCGAGCTCGTCAAAGCGCGGGCGACGTTGGGCGAGATCTGCGACGTGCTGCGCGCCATCTGGGGAACCTACCGCGAGATCCCGGTGATCTGATGCCGCCGCTGACGGACCTCGGGCCCGCTCAGGAGCCCGAATCGTGACCGAGGTCGTCCAGAGCACGCTCAGCGAGGGCGTGCGCCACATTGTCCTCAATCGCCCGCATCGGCTCAATGCGGTCAACGAGGAGCTGTTGCTCGCGTTGAAGAGCCGGCTCAAGGAAGCCAACGCCGATGCGGCAACGCGCGTCGTGATCCTGCGCGGCGAGGGCCGGGCGTTCTGTTCGGGCGACGACCTCAAGGATTTCTCGGATCAGGTTCAGACGCCGGAGAAGGCGCGGGCGTACCTCGAGCTGTTCCAGGACGTGAGCCGAGAGATTCTAAACGGCGAGAAGATGGTGATCGGCGCGATCCACGGCTGGGCCGTGGGCGGCGCGCTCGAGTGGGTGCTCAACCTCGATTTCGCGCTGTTCGCGGACAACACCCGCTGCTTCTTTCCCGAGGTCTCGCTCGGCCTGTTCGTGACCGGTGCGGCCACGACGCTGCTCACCAAGCAGATCGGGCCGCAGCGGACCAAGGAACTGATGCTCTTCGGCGAAAAGTTTGATGCGGCCAGAGCGCTCGAGCTCGGCATCGCCTGGAAGATCGTGCCCGCCGCGCACCTCCTCGAGGAAGCCGAGACCCTGGCGCGGCGGATCGTGGCGTTGCCCGAGCACTCGGTGCGCGACTTGAAGCGCGTGGTCAACCGCGCCTACCACCTCGACACCGAGGGCGCGATGGCCTTGGAGAGCGACGCGGCGGTGCGCGGTTTCCTGCATCCCGCGGCCGCGGCCGAGGTGGGCAAGTTCAACCGCTAGAGCAGCATCCGGTCAGTTGAAATCGCTTTCAGCGATCCAACGACCGGGTAAAGCTGCTCTATCGTCTTTAAATCTAGAGCAATTTCATCCACTCAGATTGAACCGGACGGTTCAATCTGAGTGGATATTGCTCTAGGCCGGCTCGCGCCGTTTCGGCCGGCCACTTCCTAACTCGCTGCGCGAGCGCGCGGGCCAGCCGCGGGCGAGGTCGAGAAATACGACGCTTGGGTTCAGGGTCGCGCCGCTCGGGGGCCTCCCGGCCCGCCGCCCAACGACGGGCTCGCGCTGCGCCAGTCACCGGCGCCGGAGAGGAGGCGGGCGAAGTCCTCGAGCGCGATGTTGCCGCCGGATGCGATCACCCCGACGCACCGCTCCTTCACGTCGAGCGAGCCCGAGAGCAGCGCGGCGAGCCCGATGGCGCCGCTGGGTTCGAGCACGACTTTGAGCTCCTGAAAGGCGAAGGCCATGGCCAGCCGCACCGCGTCATCGCCGACAACGATCCCGCCGCGCAGCCTCGACCGGGCCACTTCGAACGGCACTTCGCCGGGCATGGGGGCCTGCAGCGCATCGCACAGGGTCGAGCCGCTCGCCCCGGCCCGCCGCCGTTCCCCGGCGGCCAACGACTGCCCCATGCCGTCGTAGCCTGCGGGCTCGACCGCGTAGACCGCGGTGCCGGCGCTCAAGGCTTCCGCGGCCAGCGCACAGCCCGCGACCAGGCCGCCGCCGCCCGCGGGAACAAGCAGCGCATCGAGACGAGCGCCGCCGTCCCGAGCCGACTCAATCAGCTCGACCGCCGCCGTGCCCTGCCCCGCCACGATCAACGGGTCGTCGAACGGATGCAGGCGCACCGCGCCACGCTCGGCCGCGAGGCTTGAGGCAAGCTCGTTCGCCGCCTCTTCACGATTGCGCGTGCCGTGTTTCGAGACGACGATCTCGGCGCCGGCTCTACGCACCGCCGCCATTTTTATGGGCGGCGCGTCCTCGGGCATCACGATCGTCACCGGAATACCGAGGATGGCGCCCGCCGCCGCCAGCGCCCGGCCAAAATTGCCCGAGGAATAGGCCAGCACGCCGGCCTCGCGCTCCGCCTCGTTCAAACGGGAAAGCCGAAAATACGCGCCGCGAAACTTGAAGGAGCCGGTCCGCTGCAACGCCTCCGCCTTGATGAGGACGCGGGCGTTAAGATGCTCGTTCAGCTCCTCGGACTGAATGACCGGCGTTTGGACCGCAACGGCTCTTAGCGCCTTGCGCGCCTCGGCAATATCCTCGTAAGTCGGCGCCTTCGCCATCGTTGCACGCTCGCAAGCCGTCGCCACGGCCCATGGTCGCGGGATTCCTCGTCTGCCACAAGGTCCGCCCGGCCGGGCGCCTACCTCGCGTGTCCGAGGCCGGCGAGCCCGATGAGCGCGGGGTGAGGATGGGTCACCACGAAGGTCGGGATGCGCGCCAGATAGCCGCTCATGCGCCCTTTGCTCTCGAACCGGCGCCGGAATCCGGAGCGGGCGAGAAAGTCGGGGAAACGCGGCACGATGCCGCCCGCGAGATAGACGCCGCCGCGCGCGCCCCAGGTGAGCGCGATGTTCGATGCGCTCTCGCCCAACAGATCGCAGAACAGCTCGAGCGCGCGGCGCGCCGCGGGCGAGCGATCGGCGAGCGCCGCCTCGACGATGGCGGGTCCATCGGCCTCGGGTGCCGCAAGCCCGTCCATGTCGCCGATCGCCTTGTAAAGAGCCACGAGTCCGGGGCCCGAGAGCACGCGCTCGATCGACAGGTGGTCAAACTCCCTGCGCAAGGTGCCTAGAATTTGCTCCTCGCGCGCCGTCGCGGCCGGCAGCGTCGCGTGCCCGCCCTCGGTGGCAACCGCGCGCGCACCGTCGGCGCAGGGGACGAGCCCCGCAACGCCGAAGCCTGTGCCCGGCCCGAGCACCACCATGGGCTCGCCCTCCACCGCCTTGCCCCCGCCGATGCGCCGCGCACCCTCGGGGCCGAGGCGGGGCAAGGACCAGGCGAGCGCCTCGAAGTCGTTGACGAGCTCGACGAGGTCGAGGCCAAGCGAGCGCGCGAGCGCATCGGCATCGAACTCCCAGGCGCCGTTGGTGAGCCGGGCGCGGCCTCCGCTCACCGGACCGGCAACGGCAAGCCGCGCGCGTAAGACGCGCCGGTCCGACCCGTGCGCCGCGAGGAAGCGGCGAAGCGCCTCGAGCGGCCCGTCGAACTCGACGACGCGGAAGTTTGCCGCCTCATCGATCCGGCCCCGGTGCGCAAGCGCGAAGCGCGCGTTGGTTCCGCCGATGTCGCCGAGAAGGGTGAACGATTCCGGATGGTCCATCCGGGCTCGATCCTACCGCAACCTGCCCTCACCGGGTTGTTGCTTTGCACCAAGAAAGCCTGGCGACGCGAATGGCGTGGCGGATGCAGCCCGTGTCGAATGGCTTGTCGACGAGGACGCCAAGCGGCGGGATCGTCCAGGCCGGCACGGGTCGACCGCTTGGCCATGGTGACGCTCGGCTGCGCTCACGACGAAGCGCAAGAGCCGAGCGTGGCTATCGACGAGTGGGTCTCGGTTCGATGAGAGCCAGGAGTCCGCGTAGAAGCTGCATCGGGGTCGGCGGGCAGCCCCGGATGTGAAGATCGACCGGCACAACAGCAGACACGGCACCGATACAGGCATAGCTGCCGGCAAAGAGTCCGCCGTCCACCGCACAGTCGCCGACGGCCACAGCCCATTTGGGATCGGGCGTCGCCCGATACATACGTGCGCTCCAGCGCCTCGCGCATGTTGTGCGTGACCGGCCCGGTGACGAGCAATACGTCGGCGTGCCGGGGTGAGGCAACGAAGCGGATGCCGAAGCGCTCGAGGTCGTAGAACACGTTGTTGAGGGCGCGAATCTCGAGCTCGTACCCGTTGCACGAGCCGGCATCGACTTCTCGGACCGCGAGACTGCGGCCGAGGTGCCGGCGCGCCGCCCGGTCGAGTGCATGGGCCAGCTCGGCGAGCGCCCCCTCATCGGCAGCCGGGGCCGGCTCGCTCAAGGACGGTCGAACGATACGATCGAGGAACAGTTTGTGCACGACCAGAGGCTCTCAGAGATCGTGACCCAAATACGAGCAATTGAACGATTTGTTGCACAAGGGGAAGTCGGCGACTGGGCGCCGGTCAGGAGGAGCGCTTCCGCTCGGCCCTGGTCATCGACGAGCGCGTGGATTTTCGTCGTGCACCCGCCGCGCGAGCGGCCGACGGCCTGCTCGCCCTCCCCCCTTTTCCACCGCTGGCGGAGCGCTGGGCTTTCACCCTTAGAGCTGTCGATCATGGCACCCTCGGGAGCCGCGCCGGCGCCGACCAGTTCGGCCCCCAGCCGTGGCCACAGACCGCGTCGGCTCCAGCGATTGTAGCGGTTGTAAACCGTC
>CAZVZP010000173.1:0-5837 GCA_964631625.1 uncultured Hyphomicrobiales bacterium
CGGCCTTCGAGCAGGCGACGTGGCACTTCCAGCAGCTTGTCGCGAACTATATCGGCTGATGCGGGGCGTCTTCGGCGCGTCGTTGGCTTGGCGTCCCTAGTGGTGCGAATCGAACACTTGGTACCCGCGACTGACCTCACCCTTCGAGACAGCCCTTCGGGCCTCCTCAGGGTGAGGCCCAAAATCGGCCCTCATCCTGAGGGCGAGCGCAGCGAGCGTCTCGAAGGATGAGGGTCATCGGGGCTCATGCGTTGAAACGAGACCCCTAGCAACCCCGCCAGACCGGCGCGCGCTTCTCGAGAAAGGCGTCGATGCCTTCCTCGGCGTCGCGCGCCAGCATGTTTTCGGCCATGACCCGGCTCGCGTAGTCGTAGGCCTCGGAAAGCCCGAGCTCGAGCTGCTGATAAAAGGCCTCCTTACCGATCTTGACGGTCAAGGGCGACTTCGAGGCGATCTTCCGGGCCAAGTTAAGGGTCTCGGCATCGAGCCGCTCAGGTTCCACGACCCGGTTGAGAAGCCCGAAGCGAAGCGCCTCCTCGGCCGAGAGCGGATCGCCGGTCAGCAGCATCTCCATCGCTTGCTTGCGCGCCATGTTGCGCGAGGTCGCGACCATCGGCGTCGAGCAGAACAGGCCGATGTGCACCCCGGGCGTTTGGAAGGTCGCGGCGCTCGAGGCCACGGCCAGGTCGCACATCGCGACCAGCTGGCAACCGGCGGCGGTCGCCGTTCCGTGCACCTTGGCGATGACCGGCTTGGGCAACCGCACGAGGCTCATCATCAGGCGGCTGCACTCCCCGAACACCGCCTCGTAGTTGGCGCGGCCCGGATTGGCGCGCATTTCCTTGAGGTCGTGGCCCGAGCAGAACACCGGCCCGTTGCCCCCGAGGACGACGACGCGGACCGCCGCGTCGTCCCGGATCGCGTCCAGTTGCTCCTGCAATGCGGCCATGAGCGCGTGCGATAGGGCGTTGCGTGCGCTTGGGCGGTTGAGCATAAGGGTGGCAATCCCCTCGTTATCCTCGCGCAGCAGGATCGGTTCGTTGGCGGCGGGCGAGGGCGTGCCTAGCGCGGCGGTCATGCCAGGGGCTCTCCTAACCGAGAATTCAACCAGCCCTCAACTTAACACCAGGATGCTCCCGCAGCCACCCATTGGCCGGCCCTGCGGTATTATTTTACCGCTTCACAAGCATGCGAAATGGTTGGCTTTTAGCGTTGACAGAGGGTGTTTCCCTGGCATACTCCGGCCGCCTTCGGCGAGGGCGTGGTGCCTGTTCCGCCGAAGGACGGACTCCGTGAGCCGCCATGACCAGCATTCCCTTGCCGCGCACCTATACGGCGAGCGCCGCCAATATCCAGAAGAAATGGGTGCTGATCGACGCCGAGGGCGTGGTGCTGGGCCGGCTCGCTAGCCTGATCGCCCTGCGCCTGCGCGGCAAGCACAAGCCGAGCTTCACCCCGCACGTGGACTGCGGCGACAGCGTCATCGTGGTCAACGCGGATAAGGTTAAGCTCACCGGCAAGAAGATGACCGACAAGGTGTATTACCGGCACACCGGCTATCCGGGCGGGATCAAGAGCACAACGCCCGAACTCATCCTCGCCGGCAAGCGGCCGGAGCAGGTGGTGATCAAGGCCGTCGAGCGGATGATCGCGCGCGGCCCGCTGGGCGCACGGCAGATGCAGAACCTCAAGGTCTATGCGGGGCCCGGCCATCCGCACGAGGCGCAGCAACCCGAGATCTGGGACGTCGCCGCGCTCAACCCGAAGAACAAGCGATAGCCCCATGGCCGAAGGTCCCGCCACCCCGCTCGCCTCGCAGCCCGTCGCGCCTGCACCGGCGCCGCAGCCCGAACGCAAGCTCGACAGCAAGGGCCGGCTCTACACCACGGGCAAGCGCAAGAACGCGGTCGCGCGCGTCTGGCTCAAGCCCGGCAAGGGCAACGTCGTGGTCAACGGGCGCGACCAGCAGGCCTATTTCGCGCGCCCGGTGCTGCGCATGCTGATCAACCAGCCCTTCGCCGTGGTCGATCGCGCCGGGCAGTACGATGTGGAGTGCTCGGTCTCGGGCGGTGGTCTCTCCGGGCAGGCCGGCGCGGTGCGCCACGGCATTTCGAAGGGGCTCGCGGCCTACGAGCCGGAGCTGCGCAAAGTGCTCAAGGTGGGCGGTTTCCTGACCCGCGATCCGCGCGTGGTCGAGCGCAAGAAGTACGGCCGCCGCAAGGCGCGCCGAAGCTTCCAATTCTCCAAACGTTAAGCTCCAAGGGGAGATCGCATTCGGGAGGGGCGTCCTTGGGGCGCCCCTTTTTCATGTAGACTGCGCGGTACGCGAGGGTGAGCGGCGATGGCGCGGAAGAACAAGGTGAAGATCGCGATCTTGGGGGCGAGCGGCTACACGGGCGCGGAGCTCGTGCGTTTGCTTGGGCGCCACGAGGGCGCCGAGCTCGCGGCCTTAACCGCGGAGCGGCGCGCCGGACGGCGCGTGGCCGAGGTCTTCCCGCACCTCGCAGGGCTCGATCTGCCTGATCTCGTGGCACTCGAGGAGGTCGCCTGGGCCGGCATCGAACTGGCCTTTTGCTGCTTGCCGCAGGCGACGACGCAGGAGGTCGTCGCGGCCCTGCCAAAGCACCTCAAGGTTATCGATCTCTCGGCCGATTTCCGTCTCGCCGACACCGAGAGCTATGCGTTGTGGTACGGCCATGCACACAAGGCGCCCGAGCTGCAGCGGGAGGCGGTGTACGGCTTGACCGAGTTCGCACGCGACGCCGTGCGCTCAGCCCGCCTCGTGGCCAACCCCGGCTGCTATCCGACCGCGGCGCAGCTTGCGCTCGTGCCCCTGATCGAGGCCGGAACGATCGTCGCCGAGGACATCATCATCGATGCCAAGTCGGGCGTCTCCGGCGCCGGGCGCACGGTCAAGGAAGCCAATCTGTTCGCCGAGGTTGCGGAGGGCATCCACGCCTACGGCGTGGCCAATCACCGGCACGCGCCCGAGATCGAGCAGGGCTTGAGCCGCGCCGCCGGGCGGCCCATCGTGGTCAACTTCACGCCCCACCTGATGCCCATGAGCCGGGGCATCCTCGAGACGATTTACGTCCGGCTGGCAAACCGGGCGCAGCCGGAAGATCTGCGCAAGACGCTCGCCGCTCGCTTTGCCGAGGAGCCGTTCGTGCGCGTGCTGCCCGAGGGGGCCGTCCCGGCCACGCGCCACGTGCGCGGCTCCAACTATTGCTTGCTCGCCGTCTTCCCGGACCGCGTGTCGGGCCGCGCCATCGTGATCGCGGCGATCGACAATCTGGTCAAGGGCGCCTCGGGCCAGGCCGTGCAGAACATGAATCTGATGTGCGGCTTCGACGAGACGACGGCGCTGCTTCAGGAACCGATGTTTCCCTGACGACTCGGATGGACCCGCTGCTCCTCCTCTTTCGGAACAAGTCGCCCCGCATCGCACCGAGCGCCTTCGTCGCGCCCGGCGCCGTGATCATCGGCGACGTCGAGATCGGCGAGCGCTCGAGCGTGTGGTTCGGCTGCGTCTTGCGGGGCGACGTCAACTTTATCCGGGTCGGTGCCGACACGAATATCCAGGACGGCACGGTCGTCCACGTCAGCCGCAAGGCCGGCCCGACCGTGATCGGCTCGAACGTCATGATCGGCCATCAGGCCACCATCCACGCCTGCCTCTTGGAGGATGGCTGCTTCATCGGCATGCGCGCCGTGGTCATGGATGGCGCCGTGGTGGAGAAGGGTGCGATGCTCGCCGCCGGCGCGCTCTTAAGCCCGGGGAAGCGGGCGCTCTCGGGCGGGCTCTGGGCGGGCGTGCCGGCGGCCCGCAAACGCGAGCTCACCGATGAGGAGAAGGCCTACATGCGGGAGTCCGCCGAGCATTACGCGCGGCTCGCCCAGGAATACCGCTCTCTTTCGTGAGACGGCCGGGTTGCGGCTTGCGGCCCCAAGGGCCCCGGCGGACCCGCCGGAGGGCAAAGCTATTCGTACGGTGCGAACTGGGCGTTGCGCCACTTGAGCGCTTCGCGGAAGCCTTGCGTGCGCCGGATGCGGTCGAACTCGAGAAACTCGGGCGTCTTGGTCGAATCGAGCATCGTGCTCGCCACGACCCCGTAGTTTAGGGCGGCACGAAAGCCCATGGCTTCATAGGCGTTGTGCACCGCGCGCTTGTTCCACTGCAGGCAGGCAAGCGCCACCATCGACATGCGCTTGGCGATCTTCATCGTTTCCTCGCGCACGCTTGCCTTGGCAAAGACGCGGTTGACGAGCCCGAGCCGGAGCGCCTCCTGGGCGTCGATCATGTCGCCCGTGTAGATGAGTTCGCGGCACCGGGGACCGATGATGAAGGGCATGATCATGGTGGCAACGCCGGCCGAGAAGCGGGTCTCGATCACGGCGAAGCGCGAATCGTCCGAGCAGTAGCGGATGTCGCACATTTGGGCGAACTCGAGCCCCCCGGCCAGGCAATAGCCGTCGATCATGGCGATCACGGGCTTGCTGCAGTTCCAGACCGAGTACGTGAATTGCAGATCGTGATTGAGGCGCACCCCCCATTCCTCGAGGCTCTGCTTCATGCCTTCGTCGTCCTCCCGGATGTCGTAGCCGGCGGAGAACGCCTTACCGCCGGCGCCGGTGATGACGATGACGCGAATCCCGTCGTCCTTGTCCGCTTCGTTCACCGCATCGACGATCTCGGCACACAACTCGAGGCTCAGCGCATTCATCCGATCGGGGCGGTTGAGCGTGACGAGCGCGACGCGGTCGTCCCGTTCATAGAGCAGGGTGCTGTAGCTCATGGATCGTCCCTCTCCTTTGGCTGTCATCTTAAGGGCCAAACATCGGCCACGCCTTGTGGCGGCAAGCGTTCGGTGAAAAAGCTAAGACAGGGCTACGTGCCCGGCGGCCCAGAATGCTGCCGAGCGAACGGCCCGGCACGACTCAGCGCGCCGGCGCGTGCCGAAAGAACGGTTCAGCGCGACAGCACATAGGTTCCCGGCGCATCGGCGAGGGGCGCGAGCTTGCCCCCGCCCGGCTTGCGAGCCGGAACCTTCTCGCCCGACTGCGCCGCATTCCAGTCGTCCCAATCGGTCCACCACGAGCCCTCGTGCTTGACCGCGCTGTTGAGCCAGCGGTCGGGGTCCTCGCCTTCGATCGGGCCGGTCCAATAGCCGTACTTACGCGCGGCGGGCGGATTGATGACACCAGCCACGTGGCCCGAGGCGGCGAGCACGAAGTGCGCGGGGCCCTTGAACAGCGAGGTCGCGGCGAAGGTCGCCTTCCAGGGCGCGATGTGGTCCTCCTTGGCGGACAGTATGAAGCTCGGGATCGTGATCCGGCCGAGATCGATGGGTACGCCGCCGAGCTCGATACCGCCCGGCTCGCGCAGCTTGTTCTCAAGGTACATCTTGCGCAGATAGAAGCTGTGCATGGTCATCGGCATGCGCGTGCTGTCGCCGTTCCAATAGAGGAGATCGAGCGGGAACGGCTCCTTGCCGAGGAGGTAGTTGTTGACCACGAACGACCAGATGAGATCGTTCGCGCGCAGCATGTTGAAGGTCGTGTGCATCGCCTCCTTGTCGAGATAGCCCTTCTCGCTCATGGGCTTCTCGAGCGCCTTGACCTGCGCCTCGTCGATGAACACGGCGAGATCGCCCGCCTCGGCAAAGTCCACGAGCGAGGCGAAGAAGGTGGCCGCGCGCACGCGGCCGTCGTCCTTGGCAGCCATGTAGGCCAGCGTCGCCGCGAGCAGCGTGCCCCCGAGGCAGTACCCGATGGCCATCGCCTCGGTCTCGCCGGTGGCCTCCCTCACCGCGTCGAGGGCGGCGAGCGAGCCCTCG
>CAZVZP010000174.1:0-2571 GCA_964631625.1 uncultured Hyphomicrobiales bacterium
GACCGCGCTCATCTCGCCGATTTGGGCTATGGCTACGCCGCGCTCGGCGTGATGGGCCCTTATTCGCGGGCTCTCTTGGCGGAGGTCTCGGGCGCGGACCTCTCGAATGCCGCCTTCCCGTTCGCCACGGCGCAGGAGATCGAGATCGGCTATGCCCGCGGGCTCGCGCTGCGTATCACCTACGTGGGCGAGCTCGGCTGGGAGCTTCACGTGCCGAGCGAGATGGCCGCGCATGTGTTCGATCGTCTCGTCGAGGCCGGTGCCGCGCACGGGCTCAGGCTCGCGGGCTATCATGCGCTCGATTCACTAAGGCTCGAGCGGGGTTACCGTCACTGGGGCCACGACATCACGACGGAAACCACGCCCTTCGAGGCCGGTTTGGGCTTCGCCGTCAAGCTCGAGAAGGGCATCGACTTCATCGGGCGCAGGGTGCTGCTCGAGGAGAAGGCGAAAGGCCGCCTCTTGCGCCGGCTTGTTCATGTCTTGCTCGAGGATCCGGAGCCCGTGCTCTTCCACGACGAGCCGATCCTGCGCGAGGGCGCAATCGTGGGGCAGATCACCTCGGGCGCGTTTGGACATACGTTGGGCCGGGCCGTCGGCATCGGCATCGTCGAGAACGCCGAGGGTGTCACCGATCGCTTCGTGAGCGAGGGCCGCTTCGAGGTCGATATCGCGGGCGAGCGCTGGCCGGCGCGTATGAGCCTTAGGCCGTTCTACGACCCCGAAGGTGAGCGAGTCCGCCAATGAGGCCGCTTATCCGTTGGGTTCATGCGCTCGTCGCGGCGCTCGTGCTGGGTTTCCTCGCGACCATGACGGCCGGCGCCGGCACGCCCAGGAACGCCCTCGTCATGGCGCTGCAGTTCGACGACATCATCTCGCTCGATCCGGCGGAGGTCTTCGAGTTCTCCGGCGCCGAATACATCGCCAACGTGTACGACCGGTTGATCGCTTACGAGCCGCCCGACTTCACGACGGTCGCCGGCGGCGTCGCCGAACGCTGGGAGATCGCGGAGGACGGCCGCAGCTACACCTTTGACATCCGCCCCGGGCTCGCCTTCCATTCCGGCAACCCGGTGAGCGCGTTCGATGCGGCCTATTCGCTCGTTCGCGTGGTGACGCTCAACAAGTCGCCGGCCTTCATCCTGACCCAGTTCGGCTTCACGCCCGAAAACGTCGAGGAGCGTATCCGCGCGCTCGACGACCGCCGGCTGCTGTTCGTGACCGACAAGGCTTACGCGCCAAGCCTCGTGCTCAATTGTCTGACCGCCGGCATCGGCTCGATCGTGGACAGCGCGCTGCTCAAGGAGCACGAGGCGGACGGCGACATGGGTCACGGCTGGCTGCGCACCCATTCGGCCGGCTCGGGGCCGTTCCGGCTCAAGGAGTGGCGGCCCAACGAGCTGCTCGTGCTCGAAGGCTTCGAGGGGTATTGGCGCGGTGCGCCCGCGATGCGGCGCGTGCTGATCCGTCACATCGCCGAGCCCGCGACCCAGCGGCTCCTGCTCGAGGCCGGCGACATCGACATCGCACGCAATCTCGGGCCCGAGCAGCTCGACGGGCTGAAGGCGAATCCCGAGATCAAGCTCATGGCCGCGAAGAAGGGCACGCTCTACTACCTGGGCCTCAACCAAAAGAACCCCGCTTTGGCCCGGCCCCAGGTCCGCCAAGCCTTGAAATATCTCGTCGACTACGACGGCATCGCGGCGACGATTCTGAAAGACCGCGCGCTCGTGCACCAGGCGTTCGTGCCCCAAGGCTATTTGGGGGCGCTCGAGGAGAGGCCGTTTCACGCCGATGTCGGGCGTGCCAAGGCGCTTCTGGCCGAGGCCGGATTGGCACAGGGCTTCGTCGTAACCATGGATGCGCGCAACGTGCCGCCGATCACCGACCTCGCCCAGGCGCTCCAGGCGAGCTTCGCTGAGGCGGGGATCTCGCTCGAGATCATTCCGGGCGACGGCAAGCAGACGCTCACCAAGTACCGGGCGCGCAACCACGATATCTACATCGGCCTGTGGGGCAGCGATTACCGCGACCCCCACAGCAACGCCGACAGCTTCTCGCGCAATCCCGACAACGCCGACGACGCCCCGACGAAGACGCTGGCGTGGCGCAACGCCTGGGACATCCCGGAGCTCTCGCGTCTGGCGGAAGCGGCCATGATGGAGCCGGATGAAGCGAAGCGTGCCGAGCTCTACCGCCATCTGCAGCAGGTCCATCAAGAGGAGTCGCCGTTTGTGGTCATGTTCCAGCTCGTCGAGGTGAGCGCCCTGCGCGCGGACGTTTCCGGCTTCGTATCGGGGCCCAGTTTCGATACCGTGTATTACCGAGAGGTCGTGAAGTAGCTCGTCGGGCTTCCGGAGGTTCATGCGGCGTTGAGCGTCGTCGAAGAGGAACGGTCGCACGGCGACGTTGGGCGCGTGGCCCGAAGGCGGATGCGCCAGCTCGCATCGCTTCTCGCCGCGGTCGCGTTCACGTTGTTCGGCCTGATTGTGGCCACCTTCCTGATCGGCCGCGTGGTGCCGATCGACCCGGTGCTGACCCTCGTGGGCGAGCGCGCGAGCGCCGCCGCCT
>CAZVZP010000174.1:2581-5836 GCA_964631625.1 uncultured Hyphomicrobiales bacterium
ACGAGGCGGCCCGGGCCGAGCTGGGGCTCGACCGGCCGCTCTACGAGCAGTTCGGGCGCTACCTGCTGGGCGTGCTGCGCGGCGAGCTCGGCACCTCGACGCTCACCGCGCAGCCGGTGCTGGCCGATATCGGCCGGGTCTTTCCGGCGACGATCGAGCTTGCGACGCTGGCGACCGTCATCGGCGTGGGGCTTGGCGTGCCCCTGGGCGTGCTGGCGGCCTCCCGGCGCAACCGATGGCCCGATCACGCGGTGCGCGTTCTGGGGCTGCTCGGCTATTCGGTGCCGGTGTTCTGGCTCGGCATGATGGGACTCCTGCTGTTCTACGCGAAGCTCGGCTGGGTCGGCGGACCGGGCCGGCTCGATATCGCCTACGAGGGCCTGCTCGATCCGGTGACGGGCTTTCTGCTCATCGACAGCCTGATCGCCGGCGATCTCGAACTCTTCGGCAACGCGCTCGCGCACATCGTCCTGCCGGCCGGCGTGCTCGGTTATTTCTCGCTCGCCTACGTCAGTCGCATGACACGCAGCTTCATGCTCGATGCGCTGGGCCAGGAGTACGTGACCACGGCGCGCGCCAAGGGCTTGAGCGAGGCGCGGGTGATCTGGTTACACGCCTTCCGCAACGTGCGGGTGCCGCTCATCACGGTGATCGCGCTGGCCTACGCGAGCCTGCTCGAGGGCTCGGTCCTCACAGAGACTGTCTTCGCCTGGCCTGGACTCGGCCTCTACATCACCAACGCGCTGTTCGCCGCCGACATGAACGCCGTGCTGGGCGGCACGCTCGTGGTGGGCGCCGTCTTCGTCGGCGTGAACCTCTTGTCCGACGCCCTCTATCGTTTCCTCGATCCCCGCGTGCGATGAAGAGGAGGGCGGACATGATCGAGCGAGCAGGCTGGGCCGCGTGGCTGTCGGCGGAGGCGCCCCGCTCGCGCACTCAGGCGCGCGCCGTGCGGACGGCACGAGTGGTCGGTGCGTTGTTGCGCAATCCGTTGGCGGCGCTTGGCTTGGCCGTGGTCGGCCTGCTGGTCGTGCTCGCCGCATTTGCGCCGGACCTCGCGCCGCACTCGCCCTATGCCCAGGACCTCGCGCGCCGGCTCGAGCCGCCGAGCATCGACTTTCTTCTCGGCACCGATCATTTCGGCCGTGACCTCTTGAGCCGCGTGCTGTACGGCACGCGCACGACGCTTATCGTCATCCTCCTGGTCGCCGCGCTCTCGGCCCCGCTCGGCCTGGTGCTCGGCTCCATCGCCGGCTATTTCGGCGGCTGGCTCGACTGGGCTCTGATGCGTTTGACCGATGTGTTCCTGGCCTTCCCCAAGCTCGTGCTCGCGCTGGCGCTGGTCGCGGCTCTAGGCCCCGGGCTCGAGAACGCGATTGCGGCGATTGCGCTGACGGCCTGGCCGCCGTATGCGCGGGTGGCCCGCGCCGAGACCTTGAGCCTGCGCGAACGCGACTTCGTGAATGCGGCCCGCATGGCGGGTGCCGGGCCGTGGCGCATCGTCCTGCGCCACCTGCTGCCGCTCTGCGTCCCCTCGGTCGTGGTGCGCGCGACGCTCGACATGGCGGGCGTGATCCTGATCGCGGCGGGCCTCGGGTTTCTGGGCCTCGGCGCGCAGCCCCCGAGCGCGGAGTGGGGCGCGATGATCGCCGACGGGCGTCGCTTCGTGCTCGATCAGTGGTGGGTCGCGGCCATGCCCGGTCTCGCCATCCTGATCGTGAGCCTGGGCTTCAACCTCTTGGGCGACGGGCTGCGCGACGCGCTCGACCCGGGGCAGTCATGAGCGCGCCCCTGCTGTCGATCGACGACCTGACGGTCGAGTTCGGCCGTGGCCGCCGCCGGATTGCCGCGGTGCGGGGCTTAAGCTTCGCCATGGGGCGCGAGAGGTTGGGGGTGGTCGGCGAGTCGGGCTCCGGCAAATCGACGGTGGCACGCGCGATCCTGCGTCTGACGCCGGGCCGCGTAACGGCGCGCCGGCTCGCCTTCGACGGGCTCGATCTCCTTGCCCTGCCGAGCTCGGGGCTGCGGCGTCTGCGCGGAGCGCGCATCGGCTTCGTGCCGCAGGATCCCGGCTACGCGCTCAACCCCGTGCTGCCCGTGGGGGCGCAGATCGCCGAGATGTTGCGCGTGCACCGAGGTGCAACCCGGCGCGAGGCGCGGGCGCAGACGCTCGCGGTGCTCGATGCCGTTGGCTTTCGCGAGCCCGCACGGGTTTACGCGAGCTATCCGCATCAGCTTTCGGGTGGCATGGGCCAGCGCGCGGTGATTGCGATGATGACGGTCGCGGAGCCCGATCTCTTGATCGCCGACGAGCCGACCTCGGCGCTCGATGCGGTGGTGCGTCTCAAGGTTCTCGCCCTGATCGCCGACGTCATCGAGCGCCGACGCATGGGATTGCTGCTCATCAGCCACGATCTTGCGCTTATCGCCGCGTTTTGCGATCGCGTGCTGGTGATGTACGGCGGGCGCATCGTCGAAGCGCTCGATGCGCACGAGCTCGAGCAGGCCCGCCATCCCTATACCCGCGGTCTGCTCGCGGCGCGCCCGCGCATCGAGGCGCCGCGCGAGCTCTTGCCGGTGCTCGAACGCGACCCGGCCTGGCTCCAGGACAGAGGCGTAGTGCCATGATCGAGCTCGATCGCTTGTCCGTGTACTACGGCCGCCTCGCCGAGCGGCGGGCCGTGGTCGAGGACTTGACGTTCGAGGTGGCGCGGGGCGAGGCCTTTGGCCTCGTGGGCGAATCGGGCAGCGGTAAGTCCACGGTGCTCAAGGCCATCGGCGGGCTCGTGCGCGACTGGCGCGGGACCCTCCGCGTTGCCGGCGAGGCGCTGGGGGGCGTACGCCGGGACGCGCGTTTCCGCCGCCGCGTGCAGATGGTGTTCCAGGACCCGTACGGTTCGCTCCATCCGCGCCAGACGGTCGATCGCATGCTGGACGAGCCGCTGCGCATCCATCGCCTCGACCGGCGGGAGCGTCGGATCGCCGAGGCGCTCGCGGCGGTCGCTCTCGATCCCGCGTTGCGTTATCGCTATGCCCACCAGCTCTCGGGCGGCCAGCGCCAGCGGGTCGCGCTCGCGCGGGCGCTCATTCTCGAGCCGGAGCTGCTCTTGCTGGATGAGCCGACCGCGGCGCTCGATGTCTCGGTTCAGGCGGAGATCCTGAATCTGCTCAAGCGTCTTCAGGCCGAACGGCAATTGACCTATTTGCTCGTGAGCCACGACCTTGCGGTGGTCGCCCATCTCTGTCGGCGCATCG
>CAZVZP010000175.1:0-894 GCA_964631625.1 uncultured Hyphomicrobiales bacterium
GCGCGTCGCCCTCGCGTGGGCCGCCCTCGCGCGCGTCGCGGTCGCGCCCGCGCCCGTGCCGCTCATCGTCGCGCCCGCGCCCGTGCCGCTCATCGTCGCGCCCGCGCGCGGACATGATCGACGAGGGCTCGAGATCGAGCGCATCGACCCGAACGGTCAGGAAGCGCAGCACGTCCTCGTCGATCTTCATGGTGCGTTCCATTTCCTTGATCGCGGCGGGCGGCGCATCGAGCGCGAAATGGGCGTAGTGTCCCTTGCGATGCTTCTTGATGCGATAGGCGAGACTGCGCAGGCCCCAGGTCTCGCTCTTGGCCACCGAGCCGCCCTGCTCGGCGATGAGCGCCGAGTAGCGCTGCGCCAACTCCTCCGCCTGCTTCGAGGAGAGGTCGGGACGCGCGATGAAGGTGCTCTCGTAGAACGCCATCGGCGTTCGGCTCCTCGCTCAAAAAGGGCTTCTCGCCGGCCAATCGTCCGCCGCTCCCCGATCACGCGGAATGACTCGAAGGCCGGGCCGTCGTGCGACGGAGAGCGCGGGCTCGCCCACCGGCTTGAGAACCCTGCGGCGCGCGACTATACAGGAATTCCGAGGGGGCGCAAGCCCGATCGGCTTCGGAAAATCGGCCGGTAAGCGTTGCCGGTCAGAGAGTTAGGGGAGAGGATTGAAGCGGGCATTCGTGTTTCCGGGACAGGGTTCGCAGGCCGTCGGCATGGGTCGCGAATTGGTGGATGCGCTGCCTGCGGCGCGCGAGGTCTTCGAAGAGGTCGATGACGCCCTCTTGCAGAATCTGACGCGCCTCATGTTCGACGGTCCGCTCGAGGAGCTCACGTTGACCGAGAACGCGCAGCCCGCGCTCATGGCGGTCTCGCTCGCCGTCGTGCGCGCCATCGAGACGC
>CAZVZP010000175.1:904-5787 GCA_964631625.1 uncultured Hyphomicrobiales bacterium
AGAGCCTGGCCGAGCTCGGCAGCTACGTCGCCGGCCACTCCCTCGGCGAGTACTCGGCGCTGTGCGCGGCAGGCTCGCTCGGCATCGCGGAGACGGCACGGCTTCTCAAGCGGCGCGGCCAGGCGATGCAGGAAGCCGTGGCCGTCGGCGAGGGCGCCATGGTAGCGCTCATTGGCATCGACATCGAGGCGGCGCGCGCGATCGCCGAGGAGGCGGCGCAAGGCGAGGTGTGCGTGCCCGCCAACGACAACGCGCCGGGCCAGGTGGTGCTCTCGGGCCACAAGGCGGCGGTCGAGCGCGCGGCCGAGGCGCTTGCCAGGAAAGGCGGCGCACGGGCCACGATGCTGCCGGTGAGCGCGCCTTTCCATTGTCCGCTCATGGCTCCTGCGGCCGAGGCCATGGCCGAGGCACTCGAAGGCATCGCCATCCGGCCGCCGGCGCCCATACTCATCGCCAACGTGACGGCGCGGCCGGTGGCCGAGCCCGCACGCATTCGCAAACTCCTTATCGAGCAGGTCACCGGGCTCGTGCGCTGGCGGGAATCGATGCTGTTCCTGAAAGAAGACCAGGTGGAAGGAGTGTTCGAGCTGGGCGCGGGCCGGGTGCTCGCGGGCTTGGCCAAGCGCATCGACCGTGCGCTCGAGGCGAGTTCGATCGGCACGCCGGCGCAAATCGAGGCCTTTCTCAAGACCACCTGAACGACAGAATTCGATCGCTCAAAAGGGGGCTCGCGATGTTCGATCTGACCGGCAAACGCGCCTTGATCACCGGTGCCTCGGGCGGCATCGGGGCGGCGATCGCCCGCGCCTTCCGGCGCCAGGGCGCGCGCCTCGTGGTCAGCGGCACCCGGCGGGCGGCGCTTGATCGGCTGAAGGACGAACTCGGGTCCGAGTGCGCGGTCGCGCTCGCCAACATCGCCGAAGCAGGCCGCGCCGAAGCGCTCGTCAAGGAAACCGAGGCGGCGCTCGGCGGCCTCGATATCCTCGTCAACAACGCGGGGCGCACCAAGGACGGGCTCGCGGTGCGCCTGTCGGACCAGGATTGGAACGAAATCCTCGAGATCAACCTGAGTGCCTCCTTCCGGCTCTCGCGCGCCGCGCTCAAGGGCATGATGAAGCAGCGCTCCGGCCGCATCATCAACATCAGCTCCGTGGTCGGGCAGAGCGGCAATCCGGGCCAGGCCAATTACGTCGCGGCCAAGGCCGGGCTGATCGGGCTCACCAAGACGCTCGCGGGGGAAGTGGCGCGCCGCGGCATCACGGTCAACGCGATCGCTCCGGGTTTCATCGAAACGGCGATGACGGCGCCGATCGGGCCGGAGCGGCGCGCCGAGATCCTCAAGACGATACCTCTGGGCCGCTTCGGCAGCGCCGACGAAGTCGCGGTCGGCGCCGTGTTCTTGGCGAGCGGGGAAGCGAGCTACATCACCGGCGCAACGCTCTCGATCAACGGCGGGATGGCCATGATCTGACCGGGTTTTGCCTCGCCGAACCAGCCGGCGGGTCATCGGCTGGTCAAAGAATGGAAAGTGTGTTACCACACCAACGGCCGTGCGTCGGCCGCGCACGACCGAAGGTTTTTCAGGGGTTTAGGGGCTTAAGGCCCGCCGCCGGGGCGGGGCCCGAGCATCGTTGAGGACAGTCTTGAAGGGTTAGGGCATATGGGCAGCGACGTCGCCGAGCGCGTGAAGAAGATCGTCGTCGAGCACCTGGGCGTCGACGAGTCGAAGGTCACCGACAATGCGAGCTTCATCGACGACCTGGGGGCGGACAGCCTCGATACGGTCGAGCTCGTCATGGCGTTCGAGGAGGAATTCGGCTGCGAAATCCCCGACGACGCGGCGGAGAAGATCCTGACGATCAAGGACGCCATCGACTACATCCTGGGGCTCGAGACCTGACCGCGGGTGCGGCAGCGGTGCCGCTCGATCGTTGCCGTCCCGTGTTGCCTTATCCGCCTCCCGGCCTGCCATGAGGCGCATCGTTATCACCGGCATGGGGCTCGTCACGCCGCTCGGTTGCGGCGTTACACGCTGCTGGGAACGCCTGATCAACGCGCACTCGGGCATCGCGCCCATCACGAGCTTCGATGTCTCCGATCTGCCCGCCAAGATCGCGGGCGAGGTGCCGCGGGGCGGCGGCGAGGGCGAGCTCAACCCCGACAATCATTTCGCGCCGAAGGAGCAGAAGAAGGTCGACGACTTCATCCTCTATGCGATGGCGGCCTCCGATGAGGCGGTCGCGGACGCACAGTGGAAGCCGGACAGCGAGGAGGCCCGCGTGCGCACCGGGGTGATGATCGGCTCGGGCATCGGTGGCCTCAAGACCATCGAGGCCGGCGCGATCGTGGTCAAGGAGAAGGGGCCGCGACGCTTGAGCCCGTTCTTCATTCCCGCGGCCCTGATCAACCTCGCCTCGGGCCACGTCTCGATCAAATATGGCTTCAAGGGGCCCAATCACGCGGTGGTCACGGCCTGCTCGACGAGCGCGCACGCCATCGGCGATGCGGCGCGCCTGATCGCGCTCGGCGATGCGGACGTCATGGTCGCGGGCGGCGCCGAGGCCGGTGTCTGCCGCCTGGGGCTCGCCGGCTTCGCCGCCGCACGCGCGCTCTCGACCCGCTACAACAACGCGCCCGAGACCGCCTCGCGGCCGTGGGATGCGGATCGGGACGGCTTCGTCATGGGCGAAGGAGCCGGCATCGTCGTGCTCGAGGACTTGGAGCACGCGCGCTCGCGCGGCGCCAAGATCTACGCCGAGGTGGTGGGCTACGGCCTCTCCGGCGACGCGTATCACCCGACCGCGCCCGATCCGAACGGCAACGGCGGCTACCGCTCGATGAAGATGGCGCTCGAGCGCGCCCGTCTGAAGCCGGACGACATCGACTACATCAACGCCCACGGCACCTCGACGCCCTTGGGCGACGAGATCGAGCTCGGCGCGGTCAAGCGCCTGTTCGGCGAGGCCGCCTACCGGCTCTCGATGTCCTCGACGAAGTCCTCGATCGGGCACCTGCTCGGCGCGGCCGGGGGCGTGGAGGCGATCTTCTCGATTCTCGCGATCACCTACGACATCGTTCCGCCGACGCTCAACCTGCACAACCCCTCGCCCGGTTGCGACATCGACCTCGTGCCCCACAAGGCGAAGGAGCGCCCGGTGCGCCGTGCCCTCTCGAACTCGTTCGGCTTCGGCGGCACCAACGCCACGCTCATCCTCGCCGAGGTCCAGTGACCGGCCATGCGTGCGTGGGGGCCACGCGTCGTGTCGCCCGTCGCGATCCTCGCGGCGCTCCTGATCGGCACCGTGCTCTGGTGGTGGTTCACCGAGCGCGCGCCGGGTTCCCTGGCCGAGGACCGCCTCGTCGTGCTCGAGAGCGGCGCGGGCGTCGCGGCGATTGCCGAGCGGCTCGAGGCCGAAGGCGTGATCGGGAGCGCCTTCGCCTTCAAGGTGAGCGCGGCGCTCTACCGCTCGACGCTGCAAGCGGGTGAATACCTGTTTCCCGCCGGGGCGAGCATCGACAAGGCGCTGGCGATGCTCGAGCGGGGCCAGGTGTACATCCGTCAGCTCACCATCCCCGAGGGGTTGATCGCCGCGCAGGTGCTGGCGCTCGTCGATGAAGCGCCGGCGCTCGAGGGCGCCTCGCCCAAGAGCGTGTCGGAAGGCGCGCTGCTGCCCGAGACCTACAACTACACCTTGGGCGAGACCCGGGCGGACGTGGTTCAACGCATGCGCGATGCCATGGACCACGCGCTCGCCGAGCTGTGGGCCGCGCGCGCGCCGGAGCTTCCCTTCAAGTCGCCCGAGGAGGCGCTCGTGCTGGCCTCGATCGTGGAGAAGGAAACGGGCGTGCCCGAGGAGCGCGCGCGCATCGCCGGCGTGTTTCTCAACCGCCTCGAGCTCAGCATGCCGCTGCAATCCGACCCCACGGTGGTTTACGCTCTGACCCAGGGCAAGGAGGCGCTCGGACGGCCCTTGACTGGCGCCGATCTCGAGCTCGACAGCCCCTACAACACTTACCGGGTCAAGGGCCTGCCGCCGGCGCCGATCGCGAGCCCGGGGCGCGCCGCGCTCGAAGCGACACTCCACCCCCTTGAGACCGACGAGCTCTATTTCGTGGCCACCGGGGCGGGCGGCCACGCGTTCGCCAAGACGCTCGACGAGCACAAGGCGAATGTCGCGCGCTATCGCGCGCAGCAGGCGAACGAAGCGCCGGCTCAGTCGCCGTAGGTCGTGTGTTTGCTGTGCTTGAGCAGCCGGTCGCCGACGGCCGGGGGCAGCGCGCCGAGGAGCCAGACGGCGGCGTAGAGCGGGAGCGGAAAGGCGATGCGCGCGGGCGCGCGTTCGAGCCGGCGGGCGATCAGATCGGCCGCGCGCTCCGCACTCATCTTCAAGGGCATCGGAAATCGATTGCGCTCGGTGATGCGCGAGTCGACGAAGCCCGGGCAGATCACGGTGACCGCGATTCCGGAGGGCGCGAGGGTGAGCCGCAGCGCCTCGCCGTAAGTCTTGACGGCGGCCTTGCTCGCCGAATAGGCGGCCGCGCCAGGCAGTCCGCGGAACGCCGCGAGCGAGCTCATCAGCGCGATGTGGCCGCGCGCGCGCGCCTGCATCGCCGGAAGCGCGGGCGCCACGGTGTTGAGCACGCCCTCGAGGTTCACGGCGAGGATGCGCCGGACCTGCTCCGTGCTCTCGCCGTAGAAACCTCGGGCGCCCGGCGCGCCGCTGGTGCCCGCGGAAACTCCCGCATTGGCGATGACGAGATCGAGCGGCGCGGCGGCCTCGGCATCGCGCACCCAGCGCTCGGTCTCGGGGCGCACCGCCACGTCGAGGACGGTTGCCTCGACCCGGGCGCCCGCCGCGCGGCAGGCCGCAGCCACCGCGCCG
>CAZVZP010000176.1:0-5644 GCA_964631625.1 uncultured Hyphomicrobiales bacterium
GTTGTTGTTGACGACGGTCGCGGCCTCCGCGCCGGTGAGCTCCCGGATCAGCGCGGCCACATGCGCATCGCGGTCGCCGCGCGCGCCTTTCGACAGGTCGTATTCGAGGTTCGAGGGCAGCGCGGCCGCGGCGATCAGCGCCTCGATCGCTTCGCGAGGCAGGGGGGCGCGCCCGAGGTTCGTATGGAGCAGCGTGCCCGTGAGGTTGAACACCGGCACGAGCGAGGGCCGCGCCGCTTGGTCGATACAGCGAGCCGCACGCTCCGCGACGTTCTCGGGCAGGGTGGCGGCCGCCGCGGCCTGACCCTTGCTGACCTCCCTGCGCAGCTCGCTCAACGCTTGGCGTACCGCGGCCTTTGCGACCATTCGGCCATGCCGTGCCGCGAGCGCGCGAAGCGTCGCGGTTTCGAGCACCCGGCCGACCGCCGGGAGCGAAGCCTCGCGCGGGCTCGCGCGGCCCATCATGTTCGGCCGCGCGGGGAGGATGCCCGGATGCGCAGAGCCTGACCGAAGAGGGCCGTTAGCGGGGCGGCGGGCGGTGCACCTCGGGCTTCTTGCGGAAATCCCAGAAGGAGGGGAGCAGCAGGAGCTGGGTCAGCTCCTTGATGGTCGGCTCCGCGCTCTTCTCGCACACCTCGTAGAGCGAAAGGATCGCGTGGCCGAGCGTCGTATCGCACCAGAACCAGGGCACGAGGTCGGCGGTCGGCACCGGCCGCTCCGCGGTATTCGTCGCGGCCTCCATGGTGTAGGCGGTCAAATCCTCGCACGCGAGCTTGAGCGCCATCGCCGTGTTGAGGCCGCGGCCGGGCTTCGGGGTTGGGCGGCCGTTCAGGAAGGCGAGGAGGAAGTCTCGTGCCACGAGCACCGGGTAGCCGCTTGCGCCCACCGTGGTCCGACCGCGTTGCCTCACCGCCTGATCGTAATAGGGCTTGATCGCCGCGATCTCGGCCGTAAGAGCCGGGCCAAAGCCCTCGTTGCCGGATCGCCCGTCGTAGGGCTTGGCGAGGGGGATCGGCGGCATCCAGCCCGTGGGCTCGATGTTGGGTTCGGCTTCGGGATAGTCGGCGAACACCGGGCCCCGCTCGGCCTCGAGCAGCTCGAAGGCGGCCATCAGCACGCGCCGCTGGAACGCCGGGTCGTTGGGAACGCCGAGCGCGCGGCCCAATTGGAACGGCACGGCGAGCACGCGGGGCGGTGCGATCTTGGCCGCGTGCTCGCGGTAAAGCGCGAGCACGACCGTCGCCAAGCCTGCCCGTTCGAAAAATTGTGCCAGCCCGCTCACGGCGCGCGTACAGAACGGTCATATTGGCACGAGCAGCAGGGTATCGACTTCGTCCTCGCGCAGATGGTCGACGACCTTGCGGGCATAGGGCTCCATCTCGAGCGGATCGGTTCCGCCCATGAACGAGTAGTGGGTCCTGCCGACCGATCCGATGACGCCCGCATCCGCCAGTTCCTCCAAACGCTCGATCGGAAAGATCGTGTTGAGGTCCTGCTCGAAGCCCGTGCGGTCGAAATCGACCGAGACGTGGCTCATGACGAGGGCGCGTTCCTGGATCGGGATCGTCCGGTAGTCGCGCGCCGCCCAGCCGAAGGGGCGGTCGCCGCGCCGGTGGATTCCAGCCGAGCTGATGATGGCGACGCGGCGCTGATCCAGCGGTTTCGGCGGCACGAACGGGTGGTCGTCGAAGGAGGGCAGGTCGAGCGAGTTCATCATCTCGATTGCCTGGGCGCTCATCTCTTGCGTGCGATACACCGCAACCTCCCGAATCCCATTCCCGAGCGCCAAGAAACGCGGCTCCTGCGCGTGCCCGCAGGGCGCCAGACTAGCAGCGCCAGCCCCGATCCGAAAGCCGCAAGGGCCCTGGCCTGACGGCGACTTGGGAACCCCATGTCGCGACCCTCGCGGCGTACCGCGGGACGGCGGCGCGGTTTGCGGTCCCTCTCGTTCGCCCGTAGAGTGCGGCGACGAAGAATTCGGCGCCGCGCGCGCCGGCAGGATCGACGCCATGGCCGATAAATCCGCAAAACCCGTCAAGGCCTACAAGAACGAGCAGTTCCTGGCGAGCCGCGAGGGCCGGGAGTTGCGCATTCTGGCCGAATACCTCGAGCCGCGCGCCCGCTTCGAGCGTTTTCAGATTCGCGACACCATCGTGTTCTTCGGCTCGGCCCGTGCCGTGTCCCTCGACGTCGCGCAGGCGCAGCTCGCGCAAGCCGAGCGTATGGGTGCCGATCGCGAAGCGGCCCGCGCGGCCTTGTGCTCCGCGCGCTATTACGAGGAGGCCCGCGAGCTTGCCCGGCGGCTCACGCTGTGGTCCAAGAGCCTCAAGGGCGACGATCGGCGCTTCGTCGTGTGCACGGGCGGCGGCCCCGGCATCATGGAGGCGGCCAACCGCGGCGCCTCGGAGGCACGAGGCCTCAACGTCGGGCTCACGATCTCGATTCCCGCGCCCGAGTTTCAGAACCCCTATGTCACGCGCGAGCTGGCCTTCGAGTTCCATTACTTCTTCATGCGCAAGTTCTGGTTCGCCTATCTGGCCAAGGCCGTGGTCGCGATGCCCGGAGGCTTCGGCACGCTCGACGAGTTGTTCGAGATCCTTACCCTCATGCAGACCCTCAAGATGAAGAAGAAGATTCCGTTCGTGCTCTACGGCACGGAGTTCTGGAGCGAGGTGGTGCACTTCGACAAGCTCGTCGAGTACGGCATGATCTCGCCCGGCGACTGCGCGTTCTTTTTTCGCACCGATTCGGTCGACGAGGCCTACGATCATATCGTCACGAATTTGAGCGGTCCCCCGCTCTACGAGCCGGGCCTCACCCTCTAGAGCGAATCGCGATCGGCCAGCGTCGAGCGTCCTATTCATGGATACGGGAAGCGTCCCGGCCGTCAAAGATCTGGTGCTGGTTGGCGGCGGGCATAGCCACATCGCCGTGCTCAAGCGCTTCGGCATGCGGCCGCTGCCCGGCGTTCGGCTCACGCTGATCTGCCGCGACACCCATGCGCCCTATTCGGGGATGCTGCCGGGCCTCATCGCCGGGCTTTATCAGTTCGACGAGGCCCATATCGATCTCGTGCCGCTGGTGCGCTTCGCCCGTGCGCGCTTCGTTCACGGCGAGGCCGAGGGTCTTGATCTCGATCAAAGGCGCGTCCTGTGCCGCGACCGCCCGCCCATCGCCTACGACCTTCTCTCGCTCGATATCGGCTCAACGCCGAGCCTCGGCGAGGTGCCGGGAGCGGCCGGCCGCGTGGTTCCGCTCAAGCCGATAGACGGCTTCGTCGGCCGATGGGACGAGGTGCTCGCCCGCGTGCGGCAAGCGAAGGGTGGTTTACGGATCGCGGTCGTCGGCGGTGGCGCCGGCGGCGTCGAGGTGCTGCTGGCCGCGCAGCATCGTTTGAACCGCGAGCTCGCCGGCGTGCCCGACGCCCGGCCCAGCGAATTCTGTCTCTATGCGGACGGCCCCGAGATCCTGCCCACGCACCACCCGGCGGTCCGACGCATCTTTCGCCGCGTGCTGGCCGAACGCGGCGTCGCGGTGCGCGCCGGGCACCGGGTCGCGGCGGTCGAACCGGGCCGGCTGATCTTTGCCGGGGGCGCAAGCGAAGCGTTCGATGTCATCCTCTGGGCAACGCACGCGGCGGCGGCGCCTTGGCTTAAGGGCGCAGGGCTTAAGGTCGATCCCGCGGGCTTCATCGAGGTGGCCGAGACTCTCCAGTCGGTTTCGCACCCGGGGGTGTTCGCCGCCGGCGACATCGCGGCGACGGTGGGCCATCCGAGGCCCAAGGCCGGCGTGTTCGCCGTGCGCCACGGCCGGCCGCTCGCCGGCAACTTACGCCGGGCCTTGCTCGGGCTTCCCTTGCGTCCTTATCGGCCGCAGTCGCGTTTCCTGAGTTTGATCTCGACCGGCGACCAATACGCGGTCGCCTCGCGCGCACGCTTTGTCGCCGAGGGCCGCTGGGTGTGGCGCTGGAAGAACGCCATCGATCGCCGGTTCATGCGCAAGTACAACGAGCTTCCGACGATGGCGGAGGAGCCGAAAACGCTGCCGGTCGGCGGACTCGCCGACGAAAGCGCGCTGCGCGAGCTTTCGGTTCTCGCTATGCGCTGCGGCGGCTGCGGGGCGAAGATCGGCAGCGATCTGCTCGCGCGGGTTCTGGGCCGCATCGACACCGTAAAGCGTACCGACGTGACCATCGGGTTGGAAGCACCCGACGATGCCGCCGTCGTCGTCGTGCCACCGGGCCGGCTACGGGTTGAAACCGTGGATTTCTTTCGTGCCTTCATCGACGACCCGTATGTGTTCGGACAGATCGCGGCCAACCATGCGCTCTCGGACATTTATGCCATGGGGGCGGAGCCGCAGACGGCGCTGGCGATCGCTGCCATCCCCTTCGGCCTCGAAGGCAAGATGGAGGAGCAACTGTTTCAGTTGATGGCTGGCGCGGTACGGGTGCTGAACGAGGCGGGCGTCGCGCTGGTCGGCGGGCACACGGGCGAAGCGTTGGAGCTCGCGCTGGGCTTTGCCGTGGGCGGTCTCGCTCGTCCGGATCAGCTCCTGCGCAAGAAGGGCTTGCGTCCGGGTGACCGGCTCGTGCTCACCAAGGCCATCGGCACCGGCACGCTGTTCGCCGCCGAAATGCGAGGCAAGGCCAAGGGCCGATGGATCGAGCGTGCCATTGCCTCGATGCTGCAGTCCAACGCGAGCGCCGTCGCCGTTCTGCGGGCGCACGGCGTCTCCGCCTGCACGGATGTGACCGGCTTCGGCCTGCTCGGCCATCTCCTCGAGATGACCAAAGCCTCGCACGTCGATGCGGAGCTCGATCTTAACGCCGTGCCTGTGCTGCCCGGCGCGCTCGAGTGTGTCGCGCAAGGCATCTTCAGCTCGCTTCAGCCGCAAAACATCCGGCTTCGGCGTGCGCTCAAGGATCCGGGCCGGCTCTCGGCCGAGCCGCGCTACGCGCTTCTCTTCGACCCCCAGACCTCGGGCGGATTGCTCGCGGGCGTGCCGGAGCACGCCGCTTCGGGTTGCGTCGAGGGGTTGCGCGCGGCGGGTTACGATGCCGCGGCCGTGATCGGCCGCGTGCTGCCCTTAAGCGATGCGCTCGAGCCGATCCGGCTCGCCCGACCGTGAGCGAGCGGATGAGGGCGCGCCAGGCGGCGCGCTCGCGCGCCGGCCGGAACAGCGCTTGCCGTCTGCGAACCGCACGAAGGAGCGTGGCATAGAAACGGCCATCGGTCTCCGCGCGCGCGAGCAAGCGGGCCAGCGCAGCCTCGTCGGCCACTGGAAAGTAGCCGGGGTAGCCATCGCCCAGGAGCCCGCGGTTGCCCGGGATATCGGACGCGAGCACCGGCGTGCCGAGCGCGATCGCTTCGCCCACGACGTTGGCTCCTCCCTCCGTGACCGAGCTTATGACCAGCAGCTCGCTCGCGGCGATCAGGCGGAGCGCCGCGGCCGGCCCGACCTCGCCGCGCCAGCGATAGCGCGGGTTGCGCCTCGCCTCCCGGCGTGCTCGCTTGGCCCAGAGCGGCGAGAGCGCGCGGCCGATTTGGAGGACGCGAATGCGCGAGGACGGCGGCAGCCGGCGCGCCGCATAGGCTGCGCGCAGCGGGTCCTTCTCGCGCCGCAGGTGGCCCGCGACGACGAC
>CAZVZP010000177.1:0-4950 GCA_964631625.1 uncultured Hyphomicrobiales bacterium
CCGATCCGTACCTCCCCAAGAAGATCGAGGAGGGGCGGCCCGAAGACATCCGCGAGTGCATCGGCTGCAACATCTGCATCTCGCGCTGGGAGTTGGGCTCGCGCATGGTGTGCACCCAGAACGCGACCGCGAACGAGGAGTTCCGCCGGGGCTGGCACCCGGAGAAGTTCGAGAGGACCGAAGAGCCCTGCGCCGTGCTCGTGGTGGGCGGCGGACCCTCCGGCATGGAATGTGCGCGGGTGCTGGCCTTACGCGGCTACGAGGTGCACTTGGTCGAAGCGGAGAAGGAGCTGGGCGGGCACATGCGCATGGTCATGCGTTATCCGGGCCTGGCCGAGTGGGGCCGCGTCATCACCTACCGCACGACTCAGCTCGCCAAGCTCAAGACCGTCGAGGTGCACATGGGCGCGCGGCTTAACGCCGAGGGCGTGCTTGCTTACGGCGCCGACAAGGTCGTGCTGGCCGCCGGCGCGCACTGGGCGCTCGACGGCATGAACAACATCAACTGGGGGGCGCTGCCCGGCGCGGATGCGAACCTACCCCAATTCGCAACCCCCGAGCAGGTGATGGGCGGCAAGCCGATTGGCGAGCGCGTGGTCGTGCTCGATGCGGACGGCTACTTCACCGGCATCGGCATGGCCGAGACGATGGCCGATCTCGGCAAGGAGGTGACGATCGTGACTCAATACGCGACGGTCGCGCCGATGACCGAGTACACGCTCGAGAAGGCCAACGTGCAACGCATGCTGCGCGCCAAGAACATCCGGCGCATCACGGACTCATGGGTCGAGCGCATCGAGGCGGGCAACGTGGTCAAGGTGCTCGTGTACGACAATTGGCGCGACGGCTACAAGCGCGCATCGGGGCCCGAGACCGGCAAGGCGCCGATCGAGCGGGGGCAGGCGGCCCAGACGATCGAGTGCGACAGCGTGATCCTGGTCACCGCCCGGCGCCCCAACGACGCGCTCTACAAGGCGCTGAAAGAGCGCCGCGGCGAGTGGGCGGCGCAAGGCATCCGGGGCATCTATCAGGCCGGCGACTGCTACGCGCCGCGCCTCTTGGCCCAGGCGATCTTCGACGGGCACCGCATCGCGCGCGAATTCGAGAGCCCAGATCCTCAGCGGCCGCTGCCCTTTATCCGCGAGCGCCTGCTGTGGGGCCAATCGATGCTGCCGAGCCTTCCGCGCACAGCGTGTCCTTGAGGCCTTTCTACGTGCGCGTGAGATCGCGGCCTGTGCGGCTTGGTCGCCAGTAACGGCCCGGCTTCGAGCGGGGCGTTGCAGCGCCGTTCGCCGGACCGTATCATTTGCGCCCAATCGGCGAGAGCCGCGCCGCCCGGGGGAGACCAAAGAGATGCCGCGCGATGCCAAGTACGACGTGCTGTTCGAGCCGGTCAAGATCGGCCCCAAGACCATGAAGAACCGCTTCTACCAGGTGCCCCATTGCACCGGCTCCGGAGTCAAGGAGCCGTTCAGCCAGGCGGCGTTCCGGGGCCTCAAGGCCGAAGGCGGCTGGGCGGTGGTGTGCACGGAAGGCTGCGCCATCGACGAGGAGGCGGACTTCGAGCCCTGCACGCTCGCGAGCCTGTGGGATGAAGACGACGTGCGCAACTTGCGCGCGATGTGCGATGCCGTGCACGCGCACAGCAGCCTCGCAGGCGTCGAGCTCTGGCATTCGGGGTCGAACTCTTCGTGCCATGCGACCCGCGCCGTGCCGCGGGGCCCCGGCCAGTTCATCACGCCCTATACGCCGGGGCGCGCCGGCCACGAGGCGGACGAGGACGAGATCGAGGATCAGCTTACGCGCTACGTCGAGGCGGCCAAGCGCGCGCTCGACGCCGGCTTCGACGTGATCTACTGCTACGGCTCGCACGGCGTGCTGCCGTTCCAGTTCCTCTCGAAGTTCTACAACAAGCGCACCGACAAGTACGGCGGCTCGTTCGAGAACCGCGCTCGCTTCTGGCTCGAGCTCGTCGAGCGCACGCGCCGGGTCATCGAAGGCCAAGCGGCGCTCTGCGTGCGCCTCTCCATGGATCAGCTCATCGGCCCCGACGGCCTCGAGGCCAAGGACGACGGCATCCGCTTCGTCGAGCTTGCGACCCGGCAGGGCCTGGTCGACGTCTGGGACATCAACATCTCCGATCAGTTCGAGTGGGGCGAGGACGCCGGGCCCTCGCGCTTCTACAAGTCGAATCACCAGGCGCCCTTCGTGCGCGAGGTCAAGCGCGTGGCCAAGGCGCCGGTGATCAATGTCGGCCGGCTGACCAGCCCCGACGACATGGTCGAGATCATCACGTCGGGCCAAGCCGACATCATCGGCGCGGCGCGGCCCTCGATCGCCGATCCGTTCCTGCCCAAGAAGATCGAGGAGGGACGGACCGAGGACATCCGGGAGTGCATCGGCTGCAATATCTGCATCTCGGGCTGGGAGCGGGGCGCGCGCATCACCTGCACTCAGAACGCGACCGCGATGGAGGAGTACCGGCGCGGCTGGCACCCCGAGAAGTTCGACAAGACCAAGGAGCCCTGCTCGGTGCTCGTCGTGGGCGCCGGCCCGGCGGGGCTCGAATGCGCGCGGGTCTTGGGCTTGCGCGGCTACGCGGTGCATCTCGTCGAGGCCGAGAAGGAGATCGGCGGCCATGTGCGCGAGGTCATGCGCTATCCGGGGCTCGCCGAGTGGGGCCGGGTCATCACCTACCGCGACATCCAGCTCAAGAAGCTCAAGAACGTCGAGCTGCACACGGGCAGGCGGCTTAACGCCGAGGCCGTGCTTAAGTACGGCGCGGACAAGGTGGTGCTGTGCACCGGCGCGCACTGGCGGACCGACGGCTTCTCGGGCACCACGATGGCGCCCCTTTCGGGCGTCGATGCGAGCTGCGCCCAGTTCGCGACGCCCGAGCAGATCATGGCCGGCAAGGCCATAGGCGACCGGGTGCTCGTGCTCGACGGCGAGGGCTATTACACCGGGATCGCCATGGCCGAGATGATGGCGGATTTGGGCAAGGAGGTGACGATCATGACCTCCTTCGGCAGCGTCGCGCCGCTCACCGCCTACACGCTGGAAGCGCCCAACCTTAACCGTATGATGCACGAGAAGGGAATCAAGGCGTTCGCCGGCCATTGGGTCGAGGCGATCGAGCCCGGCAACCGCGTCAAGGTGCGCATTTTTCACTTCTCGCGCGACGGCTATCGGCGCACCACCGATCCCATCGCGGGCGAGCTTCCGCGCAAGCGCGGCACCGAGGCAGAGGTCCTCGAGGTCGATACGGTGATCCTCGCCACCGAGCGCACCTCGAACAACGATCTCTACAAGGCGCTGCGCGCGCGCAAGAGCGAATGGGCGAAAGAGAGTATCCAGGGCGTTTACCAGGCGGGGGACTGCTACGCGCCGCGCCTGATGGCGGATGCGGTGTTCGAGGGGCAGCGGATCGCACGCGAGCTCGACTCGGCCAATCCGCAGCGGGCTCTGCCCTTCAAGCGCGAGATGCTCGTGGTCTAAGGCGGCGTGTCCCTGTGACGCCGTGCGCCGCTAGCACGCCGCCGCGGCCGCTTGGCCGGGCCGTGGACCTTGCGGCGATGCCGGGAGCATGTGCACTTGGGACAAAGGAAGAGCAGGTCGTCCACGTCATCGGCTGCGGGTGCCCCGACTGATCGGATCGTACTTCGAAGCCCAATTCGAGACTGCCGCGTGCGTGGAAAGCCATTTTGAGGAACTCGGTAGTTCCCGTGTTCTTGGCAAAATGCTCTAAGCCCCCCACATAAGGAGAGGTTTATCGCAACGTAAGCCGCAACAGGCTTCAATGAAATTAATTGCACATCTTCGCGAGTATTTCTTTGAGTATAGGTTCAAGCTCGGGACCGGCGGCCTGCTGTCTAACCTTCTTTGGATAAATGTTTTTGCCATTATTATCTCGATGTTTGTTACCGGAATTGTTTTTGCGCCGATTTTTGTTTTCCTCGAGGTTGAGGGCAAATACTTGCTGTTCGCATTTGCATTTAGCTACCCAGCCGTTCTGGGTTTCCGGCAATTTTTTAAGTTTCGTGAGTGGAAGAGGAGAAAACGCTGATGGAGCGACTAAGTGTTTAGGTCCACATTCTGACTTTGCCGAAGTCGACGGCATCGAGACGGGCGGGCCGCGCGACATGTTGTTCTTGATGGCAACCACGCGATAGGGTCAACCCGCCAAGCCGTACGGCGTGATCGAGAGAGCGCTGAGGAGCACGGCTAGACGGCCCTTCCTTTCGGCATAGCGAGAGGGGTGAGGCGAATGCCACAATTTTTCGTTGAGCATCGCACTCGATCGGCTGATGCGACTTCTACCCGTATGTTCGCACTTCGGCGGCGCTCCGCGAGACTGTCTTGATCCCGGTCAAGGGATGCCGTCTTTCCGCGCGATCATCATTCGGGCGCATTGACGGCTTGAAAGCGCACGACATGTCCTCGGCCAAGGTGAAACGCCCGCTCGTCTATTCCTGCTCCGGCTGCTCGAACATCGCGCAGATGGCGAACTACGTCGCGGTCCGGCTCGACCGGCGCGGAGAGGCGCAGATGTCGTGCATCGCGGGCGCCGGCGGCGATGTGCCCGCGCTCGTCAAGCTCGCGCGGACCGGCCGACCGATCATCGCCATCGACGGATGCCCGCTTCATTGCGTGCGCTCCTGCCTTGCGCGCCACGGCATCGAGCCAACATTGCACTACACGCTGACCGAGCGCGGGTTGAAAAAGCGCTTCGGCGAGGACTTCGATCGGGACGAGGCCGAGAGCGTTGTCGAGCATATAGCGGCAACGATCCGCGAACGGAAGGGCGCGTGGGACTCCGCACGGTTGCGGCAATCCGCTTCGAGCGCAGGCGAAAAGCGCACGGAGGACGACGACCCGTGCGCTGGCGCCGAGCCTTAAGGCGCGTCGCAGGGCTCGACGGTCGCTCGCCCGATTTCGTCGGGCGCGCAA
>CAZVZP010000177.1:4981-5497 GCA_964631625.1 uncultured Hyphomicrobiales bacterium
TAGCTTTTAAAGGGACATCGTCGAGAGCGCCCACGCCTTGGCATCCGAGGCAGCGGTGTGCCGTATCCGCCGACAAGGAGAGCACGGAATGCCGCGTGATCCCAAATACGATTGCCTGTTCGAGCCCATCAGGATCGGCCCGAAGACGATGAAGAATCGCTTCTGGGTCACGACCCATTGCGCCGGACCCGGCTCGGAGCGGCCGGGCGCCCAGGCGCACTTCCGCGCCATGCGCGCGGAAGGCGGCTGGGGCGCCGTGTTCACCGAATACTGCTCGGTGCATCCGGAGGCCGACGAGTACGCCTACACCTCGGCGCGGCTGTGGGACGAGGGCGACGTCATCAACTTGGGTTACATGTGCGAGAAGCTGCATCAGCACGGTGCGCTCGCGGGCGTCCAGCTCTGGTACAGCGGCATCCACGCGCTCAACATGGAATCGCGCGAGGTGCCGCGGGGCGCGACCGAGTTCCCGTCCAACATGTTCCCCGAGCGCACGGTGTACGGCGCCGAGATGGA
>CAZVZP010000178.1:0-2964 GCA_964631625.1 uncultured Hyphomicrobiales bacterium
CAGCGGATCGAGCGCGATCTTGATGTTGACCTCGTGGTCCGAGCAATCGACGCCGGCCGAGTTGTCGATCGCATCCGTGTTGATCCGGCCGCCGCCAAGCGCGTAGGCGATGCGCGCGCGCTGGGTGAAGCCGAGATTGGCGCCCTCGCCCACGACCGCGCAGTTGAGCTCATCCGCGTTGATGCGGGTTGCATCGTTGACGTGATCGCCCACTTCCGCGTGCGTCTCTTCGCGCGCCTTGACGAAGGTGCCGATGCCGCCCAGGAACAGGAGATCGACCTTGGCCTTCAGGAGCGCGCGGACCAGCTCGTTCGGCGCGAGGTGTTCCTTCTCGATGCCGAAGCGCTCGCGCGCCTTCGGACTCAAGGCGATCGACTTGGCCTTGCGGTCGAACACGGCGCCGCCGGCTGAGAGCGCGGACGCCTCATAGTCGGACCAGGCGGAGCGGGGCATCTCGAACAGCCGCTTGCGCTCGTCGAAACTCGCCTCCGGGTCCGGGTCGGGATCGACGAAGATGTGGCGGTGATTGAACGCGCCCAGGAGCTTGATCTTCTTTGAGCGCAAGAGTCCGTTGCCGAAGACGTCGCCCGCCATATCGCCCACGCCGATCGCGGTAAAGCTGTCGCGCTCGGGGTCGATGCCCGCCTCGCGCAGATGCCGGCAGATCGAGACCCAGGCCCCGCGCGCGGTGATGGCGAGCTTCTTGTGGTCGTAGCCGGTCTTGCCGCCGGAGGCGAAGGCATCGCCCAGCCAGAAACCGCGCTCGAGCGAGATCGCGTTGGCGATGTCCGAGAACGTCGCCGTACCCTTATCCGCGGCGACCACGAGATAGGGATCCTCGTCGTCGTAGCGCACCACCTGCGCCGGCGGCTCGACGGTCTCGCCCTTGCGGTTGTCGGTGAGATCGAGGAGCGCGTGGATGAGCAGGCGGTAGCAGGCGATGCCTTCCTCGAGCACCGCATCGCGCGCGCCGTCCTCGGGCAACCGCTTGCACACGAAACCGCCCTTGGCGCCGACCGGGACGATGACCGCGTTCTTCACCATCTGGGCCTTCATGAGGCTCAGGATCTCGGTGCGGAAGTCCTCGCGCCGGTCCGACCAGCGCACCCCTCCGCGCGCCACCTTGCCGCCGCGCAGGTGGATGCCCTCCATGCGCGGCGAGTGGACGAAGATCTCGGCGTAGGGCCGCGGCAGGGGCAGCTCGTCGACGGCGCCGGAGTTGAACTTGAAGGCGATCGTCGGCTTGGGCGCGCCGCTCTCGTCGGTCTGGAAATAGCTCGTGCGCAGCATCGCCTGAACGAGGTTCAGGAAGCGGCGCAGGATGCGGTCCTCATCGAGCGAGCTCACGGCCTCGAGTCCGGCCAAAATCTCGGCCTCGAGCGCCGTGACGCGCTCGGCACGCGCGCCCGTCGCCATCGGATCGAAGCGCGCGAGGAACAGCTCGACCACCCGGCGGGCGAGCCCGCAGTTGCGCGTCAGCGTCTCCTCGACGTAGGGCTGGCTGAAGGGCATGCCCGTCTGCCGCAAGTATTTGCACAGCGCCCGGAGCAGCACGACTTCGCGCCAGCTCAAGTCCGCGGCGATGACGAGACGGTTGAAGCCGTCGTTCTCCATCTCGCCCGTAAAGACGCGCGCGAAGGCGACGTGAAAGTTCTTGCGCACCTCTTCGACCGCGACCTCCCCGGCCTGGCCCGGCACCATGTGGAAGTCGTGAATCCACACCGGGCGGCGCCCCTCGGGCTCGACCAGTGCCGGCCGCTCGGCCATGACGCGGAACCCCATGTTCTCCAACAGCGGCAGCACGTCCGACAGCGGTACCGGGTCGTCCGAGCGGTAGAGCTTGAAGCGGACCGGCCCCGGAGTCTGGCCTGAGGGTCGGTAGAGGTTGAGGGCGAAATCGACCCGATCGGGCTTAAGGCTCTCGATGTTCTCGATGTCGTCGAGCGCGAGGGCGACGCCGTACTCCTCCCGGTAGCCGATCGGAAACGCCTCTCGGTAGCGGCGCGAGAGGTCGATGCCCCGGCTCTCGCCGAAGCGCGCGATCAGGGCGTCGTGCAGCACGTCGCTCCAGGTCTGCACCGCTTCGGCGATCTTCTGCTCGATCGCCTCGGCATCGAAGGCCGGGACGTGTCCCGGCGTCGTCTCGATGACGAAGTAGAGGCGGGCGAGCGGCTCGTCGGAAACCTGGACGGTGCTGCTCGCTCTCGTGCCCTTGAGGGCCTCGATGAGGATCGCCTGGATGCGCTGGCGCAGATCGGTGTTGAAACGGTCGCGCGGCACGAAGACGATCGCCGAGGCGGTGCGTTCGTACGGATCGCGCCTTAAGAACAGCCGCGTGCGCTGGCGCTCCTGCAGATGGAGGATGCCGAGGCTGATCTCCAAGAGCTCTTCGCTCGAGACCTGGAACAACTCGTCCCGCGGGAAGGTCTCGAGAATGTTGAGGAGCGCCTTGCCGTCGTGGCTGTCGGGCGCGAAGCCCGACTTCTCGATGGTGAGCAGCACGCGCCGGCGCAGGAGCGGAATCTCGAGCGGCCTCAAGTGATAGGCGGTCGAGGTGAAGAGGCCGATGAAGCGCCGTTCGCCGGTGAGGCGGCCGCTCGCATCGAAGGTCTTGATGCCGATCGAATCCATGGGCGCCGCGCGGTGCACGGGGGAACGGCGCTTCGACTTCGTGATCATCACGACGCGGGGCGCGGCGAGGAAGGTCTGGACCTCGGGCGGCAGCGGCGCCTGTCCCAGAACGCCCACGATGTCGTCGAAGCGAGCGTCGCGCAGGAGGCCGAGCGCGCCTTCGCGCTGCGCCCGGTAGGAGGGCTGGCCGCCCTCGTCCTCGAGCGCGTAGGCGCAGTAGCCCAGGAACGTGAAATGGTTGTCGCGCGCCCAGCGCAGGAAATCCACGACCTCGAGGCTCTGCTCCGGGGGCACGGGCGGCGGGCTGCGCTCGAGAGCCCCGATCGTCTCGTC
>CAZVZP010000178.1:2974-5439 GCA_964631625.1 uncultured Hyphomicrobiales bacterium
AGCATCCCGCGCCAGTCGGCGACCGCCGCGCGCACATGGGCGAGCACGCCGCGCAGGTCGCGCTCGATCTCGGCCAACAACTCGGCATCGGTGCGCTGATCGACCTCGATGTGAATGTAGGATTCGCGCTGGCCCCGGTTGCCGGCCTCGCGCGCCGGCGAAAGATCGACGATCTCGCCGCCGCCGTTGCGCTCGACCCGAAAGATCGGATGGATGATGAGATGGTTGGTGAGACTCATCTCGTTGAGCGCCGCGGCCATCGAGTCGACGAGGAAGGGCATGTCGTCGTTGACGGCCTCGATCACGGTGTGGCTGGACTGCCAGCCGTGCTCCGCGCGCGTTGGATTGTAGGCCCGGACCAGCGCCTCGCCCGCGTTGCGCCGGCGGGCGAACTCGAAGTGGCCGAGCGCGGCCGCGGCCAGATCCTCGGGCGAGACCCCTTGCAGGTCCTCGGGCGGCACCGCCGAGTAATAGGCGCGCGAGAATCGTTCGACGATGGCGCGATCGGCCGCGCCCACCCGCGCTTCGAGAAGCACCGCCGCTTGCTCGATCAGCGCCGACTTCTGTCCCTTGATTCGTGTGCTCAGCATGGGGTCCCAAGAATGACTGCGGCAGCAGCGCCGAGGGCGCGGCCCGCGTGCCGCCAAGCTAGCGCCGAATTGTAAATCTTTCGTTCACCAACGGGTCAAGATTCCGTTGCCGAAACGGGCCGCAAGCGTGGCCCGGCGATGGGGCAGCTTGCCCGGGCCCCAGCCCGGCCACGCGTGCACCCCCTAGAGCAGCATCCGACCAAGTGCAAGCGCCCCCTCCCCCTACTCCCTCCCACGCGGGGAGGGGGGACGAAAAAAAATAGCTCCCTCCCCCCCTCGCGGGGGAGGGCTGGGGTGGGGGTCGCCGACAGGCTCAACGCGCTCTCGCGCGATTCCACTCCGGCGGATTTCGCTCTAGGGTTTGCCGTAGTCCTTGAAGCGTTCGAGCACGCGGGTCATTTCGCCCTCCGAGAGCAGGGCGGGCGGGCCCACCTGGAGCGCCTGCACGTATTGCCGCGCCAGCGTCTCGACCTCGAGCGCAAGGGCGAGCGCGTCCTTAAGATCGCGGCCCAGCGCGAGCGCGCCGTGATTGGCGATGAGGCAGGCGCGCCGCCCGTCGAGCGCACCGAGCGCGTTGTCGGAGAGCTCCTGGGTGCCGAAGGTCGCGTAGTCCGCGCAGCGGATGTCGGCGCCGCCCGCCACCGCCACCATGTAATGGAACGCAGGGATCGCGCGGCGCAGGCAGGCGAGACTCGTGGCGAAGGGCGAGTGGGTGTGCACCACGGCCCCGGCGTCCGCGCGCCGCGCGTAAAGGTCGCGGTGCATGCGCCACTCGCTCGAGGGCTTGCGCCTTCCCTCGGCGCGGCCGTCGAGGGCCACGAACACGATGTCGTCCTCCCCCGTCTCCTCGTAGTCGAGGCCCGAAGGCGTGATGAGAAAGCCGCCCTCCACTCGCACGCTCGCGTTACCCGATTTGCCCGGCGCGAGCCCGAGCCGGTTCATGGCGAGCGCGCTCTCGATCAGCGCGCGGCGCAATTGTTCAAGCGCCACGGCGCCGCTCCGGGTAGAGCGCAAGGAGCCCCTCTGCGGACGCGGAGCTTACGCCGCGCTCGGTGATGAGCGCGCTCACGAGCCGCGCGGGCGTCACGTCGAAGGCGAAGTTCGCGGCCGCACTGCCCTCGGGCATGAGGCGCACGCTCTCGAGCGCGCCCGAGGGGCTTAAGCCCGCGATGCAGGCGACCTCCTCGGCGCTCCTCTCCTCGATCGGGACTTCTCGGCCGTCGGCGAGCGTCCAGTCGATGGTCGGGCCGGGCAGCGCCACGTAGAACGGCACGCCGTTGTCCTTGGCCGCCAGCGCCTTCAAGTAGGTGCCGATCTTGTTGCACACGTCGCCGTTCCGCGTGGTGCGGTCGGTGCCCACGAGGCACAGATCGACGAGCCCCTTCTGCATCAGGTGGCCGCCCGCGCTGTCGACGATCACCGTGTGCGGCACGCCGTGGCCCTTGAGCTCCCAGGCGGTCAAGGCCGCGCCCTGGTTGCGCGGCCGCGTCTCGTCGACCCAGACGTGAACCGGGAGCCCCGCATCGTGGGCAAGGTAGATCGGGGAGAGCGCCGTGCCCCAATCGATGCAGGCGAGCCAGCCGGCGTTGCAATGGGTCAAGACGTTGACGCGGCCCCGCTGCCGCGGGCTTGCCGTCGCCTGCTCGATCAGCGTAAGCCCGTGGCGGCCGATGGCCTGGCAGATGGCGATGTCCTCCTCGCACAGCTCGCCGGCGCGCCGATAGGCGGCGGAGGAGCGCCGCGGGGCTTCCGTGTTGCGCACGACCGCGCGCATCTCCTCGAGCGCAAAGCGCAGGTTGACCGCCGTCGGCCGGGTGGCGATGAGCCGCGCGCAGGCCGCCTCGAGCGCGCCGTCGGAGGCGTCGGCGCGCAGCG
>CAZVZP010000179.1:0-5328 GCA_964631625.1 uncultured Hyphomicrobiales bacterium
AGACTCGTTATGCTAGGATTTCTCGGCCAATGCCTTCCAACTGTGCGAACGCGCGAGGAATCTGCCGGTGATCGACGCCGGCCGGATTGTCCGCACGCTCGGGCTCGTCGCTCTCTTGGGGCTCGGACTCTTCTCGCCGTGCGTGGCTCAGGAAGACGAGGCCTACGAAGCCTATGCCGAGGGCGATTATGCCCGCGCCCATGAAATCTGGTCGGCGCTCGCCGAGCGGGGCATTCTCTATCAGAATGGCCTGGGCGTCGAAGCGAGCATGGAGCGTGCGGTCGAGTGGTACGGCCGCGCCGCAAACGGCGGCGATCCGGACGCGCAAACCCTCATCGGCAACCTGCTCGTCGACGGCTATTGGGGCGAGCCCGATTATGTGCACGCCGCCGAGTGGTACGAGCTGGCCGCCGAGTCAGGGCACGCGGAGGCACAGCGCCGGCTCGGCATTCTCTACCTGGCGGGCCGCGGCGTTCAGGAGAACCTCTGGCAGGCGGTCCACTGGCTCGAACTCGCCGCAGCGCAAGGGGATAGCGCCGCCGAGGTCCTCCTCGCCGGTCTGCCGCGAGCACCGGCGCCCGAGCCGCCCGAGCCGCTCGTGCCCGAGGCGCAGATGGCGAGCACCGGCTCTTCGGCGGGCGTCGGCAAATGCCCCGGCAAGACCTCGGCGTTCAAGGTGAACATCGAGGTCGACGTGCCGCGGCCGACGGTCAACCGCAGCTTAAGCAGCGCGGAGCTGACGCGCCGCATGACGGGAGGAAGCGGAATCCATGTCATCGGACAAACCTTGTTTCAGCTTGAGATGAAATGGAGCACCCACTTCGCCGGACGCCGGACAGACAATGGAGACTGCCTCTGGGTCGAGAGCGTCGATCTCACCCTTCGCCTCCCATCCATGGAGGTTTTCGTGGCGAAGGAATACGCCGACCCCGAGCATTCCTGCGCGCACCGGGCCATTCTCGACCACGAAAGCGAGCACGTGCGGATTGCCAGGGACACCATCCGCAAATACGGGCCGCGCTTCGAGCAGGCGTTGACGTCCAATCTCGTGCCGCGCAGCCACAATCCAATTCTCGTCGCCTCGGCCGAACGAGGCGAGAACGAAATCGAGGCCGTCCTTCAGAACGTGATTTACCCCGTCTACAACGATATGTCGCGGGAATTGAGCCGGAAGCAGGGCGCGATCGATACGCCGGCCGCGTACGGCAAGGTGCACGCCCGTTGCGATGACTGGTAAGGAGCGTGTCCCTTGTTCGGGCACGGCCTTCCGCGTCCCGACCTAAGGATGCGCTCCCTCGATCGCGGCTTGCGCTCTAGATTGGCGGCGGGCCTGAGCGCTCGATTCTTCGGGCCGGGGGGCTCGTTCCGGCCTGTTCGGCTGGCGCCGGGCGTCCATGGTTCGCCGCGATTTCTGGCCTTGCTCGTTGTCCTCCTCGTCTTCGTGCCGTCGCTTCCGAGCGGCGCTGCGCCAGAGGGGAGCGAGGCAACCGCGGGCTGCCCCTGCCAGGCAAAATACAGCTCGCCCACGCGGGCCAAGATCTATCTCGCGCGCGCCCGCGAGCACTGGCCGGGCCATCCCAAGGAGGCCTGGGTGTGGAGTCGAATCGCACTCTCCTTCGACCATGGTCTCGCGGAGGCACAGGCACTCGGCAACGAGGTGGCGGACTTTTGCCGCGCGGCGCCGGATGCGCAAGGCTGCGACTTCGTGCTGCGTGCCGCGGCCAAGGCGTCGATGATGCCGGGTGGGGACCAAGCCCCGTAAGGCCGTGGAGCGGGCGAAAACCGAATCTGGCTGTCGCGACCGACTCAGGGCGTTATGGCGGCTGCGAGCATGCCCTGCTCGATCCAGAGCCGCAGCAGGCCGGCGGGGCGCGCAGGGCGGCCGCATCCTCCGTGTGCCATTCGAGCAGGCGCTCGCACATCGTGGCGAAGCTTTGGCCCGCGATGAGCGCATCGAGCGCCGCTGCCGTGGCCGCCAAGATGATCCCAGAGGTTTTCGTCTTTGCTATGGTCGATGGTCTCCAATCCTTAAAGAAGCTGAGTGGGGTGTTCGTAGCGGAATCATAGAAAGCCGCGCGTCCCTTCACCACTGACATCTCCGTGAGGAGTTTGTCCGCTCGCTATCGCGGCCATCAAAAAATTGTGATCTCGGAAGCGTCGCCCGCGAGGACGGAACGCCACCGGCGGCCAGCGGAACAAGGCTGAAACGGCCCGCGGCACCTATTCCCGCGGGCCGTTCCGATGCCGGCGAATTTGCGCGGCCTCGCTAAGGCTTGATGATGACCTCTTCGGCCTTGGCCTGAATCGCGTTCATCACCTCCTCAGCCGAGCGGCCATCGATGGCGGACGAGGACAGCTCCTCCATCAGGATTTCGGTTAAGGCCTGGAAGCCGGGATGGGGATGAATCTTCCCCAGATAGCCGCCGTCGAGCGCCGCGAGGTGAATGCGTGTCCAGCCCTCGGTGCGGGGATTCTGCGCCCATTCGTCGAGCGCCAGCACGTCGCGCCGGTTCGGCAGCCAGCCGTTACGAGTGAGCTTGATCTGCGTCTCCTTCGAGGTGATCCACTGCACGAACAGGTAGGCCGCCTCCTTATGCGTCGAGCTGCGCGGGATCACCCAGGTGTTGGCCCACGGAATGGACCTATGCGTGCCGGGATAGAGGAAGTGCGACACATTGCCTGCCGAGGCCGGACACTCCGCCTCGTCCTGGAGGAAGAAATCGACGTCGGCCCACACCCAGCCGCTGAACGCGTTGCCGTTGCAGTAGTCCACGTATTGGTCGTCCCAGGTGTACTCCGCATAGCTCGGCGGGGCAAAGGCCCGCATGTCGAGCATGAACTGGAGCGCCGCGATCGCCTCCGGCGAGTTGAGCTTGACGTTGTAGTCCTTATCGTAGAGCTCGCCGCCCATCGCGTAGAGAACTTGAGCGAAGTCGTACCACACGGTGAGGTAGCGCTTGAACGAGACGCTGATGCCGTAGAAGTTGCGGTCGAGCGCCAGGCCCGCCACCGTCACGCCTCCCTTGCGCGAGAAGAACTCCGCCATGTCGGCCCAGGTCTCGTAGTCCTTCACTTCGACAACCACTTCGGGCGGAGGCAAATCGTAGCCGTATTGGGCCTTGAAGGCCTCGCGCTCGCCGGGATCGCCCAGGATGTCCGTGCGCATGCCGCCGAAGCTGATGAAATACTCCTTGGGCATGCACACCTGCGCGCCCAGGTACATGCAGTTCATGTCCATCAGCTCCGGAATGACGTCGCCGGGATCGAAATCGGGATCCCGCAGCGCCGGGTTGCTCAAGAACTGCTCGTAGGTCGTGGCGAAGCCCTGCACCGCCCACAGGGGCGTGACCACGCCCTGGACCTCGACGATGTCGTAGAATCCGCCGTTCGTGATCACATCGCTCAGGCCCTTCTTGCCCGCGGTGTCGAGATCGACTTGCTCGAAGTTGACGTCGATGCCGCTTTCCTGCTCGAACTCGGGAGCGAGCGCCTCGACCGCCATGCACGGCGGATAGCCCTGGCAGATCATGTTGAGCGTGGTGCCGGCATAGGGCGCCGCCGCCTCCTTGAGCGACCAGGCCTTGGCGTTGGAGCCGGTCCCCGCCGCGGCGAGCACGAGACCCGCCAGAATCAAACACAGTCGTCCCCTCTGCATGGTGCGTCTCCCTCTCGATGCTTTCTCCCTGGGCCGGCGTTGCCTCGGTCTTAGCCCGAAGCCCGTCCATTACCCGCACGGTCCCCGCTCGCCCGGGGCCGCCTTAAGCCACGAGCAGCCTAACCCCGGCTGCCTCCCTCGCCGCCCGGTCAAGGGCCGGCGAGCAGTCTACGATAGCGTGAAGGCCGCCGCTGCCGCAAATGCGGATCGCCCGACGGCGGGCGAATTTCGGGTGCCCGAGGAGGGGCCGTTGGCGTCGGGCTCAGTCGTGGCCGAGCGGCAAATCGCGATCCGGGTGCCGCTGGTCGCCACGCTCGTTCGTCTTGCGCGCATAGGTGATCATCGCCCGCGGGTGCTCGTGCTTGACCTTGAGCGCGGCGATGAGCGCGTCCTCGGCCTCGACGGTCACATGGCCCGACTGGTCGTCGATCTTCATCCCGACCGTGTAGTGATGGAGCATGTTCCCTCTCCTCACCCCGCGCCCGCAAGGCGCAAGCGCCGGGCGGCGCTCTCAATCCCATTATTATGAACGCTCGCGGCCGCGCCGTTCAAGGCACATCGGGCACTCTGGCTGATGGGCAGCGAGGACGCGGCGCGCTTGAGTCCGTTTGCCGGGGCCCCAAGGGACGGACTTCCGCGCCGCCCTGCGCTCCGTTCCTACACCATTCGTCGGGACAGGAACTCTCCGCCACCTGCGCTCAGCGTGGCAGAAAGATAAAGTTCTTCACGTAGCCTTGGCCGGCGTTCTTCTGGTGCCGTTCGATGTCAAAGCGTGCGAGGTCGGTCAGTCCGCGCCGGCTGACGAACAGTCCACGATAGCCGAGTTCTTCCATTACGCGAAACACGTCGAACACCTGTTCGCCGACATGGCAGTATTCGGTCTCGAGGTAGATCGACGGCCGATCACGGGCAATCGTCTCGGTTGCGCCATGGAGAACAGCGAGCTCGTGGCCCTCCACGTCGATCTTGATGAAACCAACGGGTTCGAGTCCTAGTGAATCGACCCGCCGGCATGGCACTTCAACGGCATGGGATAGGACCCTCGATTCCTTTTCAATCCTACCGCCGTTGCTCGTCCAGCCCTTGCGGCCTTTCGGAATCACGAACCGCGCGGTGCCATCGTAATCGCTAATCGCGACCGCTAGCACGTCGACATTATGATCGGCAACCCGCCGTAAGATACGCAGCGGATAGGGGTTGGGCTCGAAGGCCAGCACCCGCCGCGAGAGGCGGGCGAGGAAGTAGCAAAATAGGCCGAGATTAGCTCCGATGTCGAGGCTGAGACGGTCGGGATCGACTAAGAATCGAAGCAAACCCATCTCTCGATTCTTGTACAGCATGTACTTGTACGAACGTAGCCGGTAGTACGCCCGGAAGGGTGGCCACAAGAATTTTGCATCCTGGCGACGTTCGTTGATCCAGTCACGCAGACCCTCTCGCGGCAGTGGCGGGATCGCCACATCCTTTAACCAGGTCTCTCGCACTCGTACCGCTCGCTCCGAACCGGAAGGACGGTTCTCAATCGCACCATCGATCTTTAAGATATACTATCGATCGCTCGTATAAACGGGTCGCTTTTAACCGACAACTCCCCATTGTCCCGCGGTTCCGGGTACCAACCTAGTGGTGCGAATCGAACACTTGGTACCCGCGACTGACCTCACCCTTCGAGA
>CAZVZP010000180.1:0-3015 GCA_964631625.1 uncultured Hyphomicrobiales bacterium
AGCACCGGTCTCCAAAACCGGGGGTTGGGGGTTCGAGCCCCTCCACTCCTGCCACAGGCCGGGCCCCATGCCGGATGGACGGAGCGGAGCGGGCGGAGGCTCGCGCGGGGACGCCGTCGATGACGGTTCGCACGGCTGAGTGAGATGGCGAAGACATCTCCCGCCGAGTTCATGCGCCAGGTGCGTCAGGAGGTTTCGAAAGTCACCTGGCCGGCGCGGCGCGAGACGGTGCTGAGCACGATCATGGTGTTCCTGATGGCGGTGTTCGTGGCGTTGTTCTTTTTTCTGGTCGATCGGCTGTTCTCGTTCGGCGTGACCAAGATCTTGGGAATTGGAAGCTGAGGGCGGACCTTGGCCAAGCAGTGGTACATCATTCACGTGTATTCGGGGTTCGAGAAGAAAGTTGCGCAATCCATCCGCGAGCAGGCGCGCATGAAGGGCCTCGAAGAGATGATCGACGAGGTGCTCGTGCCCTCGGAAGAGGTGATCGAGCTACGCCGCGGCACACGGGTCAAGTCCGAGCGCAAGTTTTTTCCCGGTTACGTGCTCGCGCATATGGAGATGACCGACGACACCTGGCATCTCGTGCGCAACACGCCGAAGGTCACGGGTTTTCTCGGCGCGGGCAGCAAGCCGATGCCGATCAGCGAGGTCGAGGCCAACCGCATCCTCCATCAGGTCAAGGAGGGGATCGAGCGACCCAAGCCGTCGATCACCTTCGAGATCGGCGAGACGGTACGCGTGCGCGACGGCCCGTTCCAATCGTTCAACGGGCTCGTGGAGGACGTCGACGAGGAGCGCTCGCGCATCAAGGTCGCGGTCTCGATTTTCGGCCGGGCGACGCCCGTCGAGCTGGAGTTTTCGCAAGTGGAGAAGGTTTAAGAAGGCATCGTCGCCGACACGGCGAAACGGACGTAAGACCGAATGCGAGCGAGGCGCGGGGGGCTCGCCATGGCCGTAACCGCGCACCCCGAGACGAAGAGGGCTCAGAATGGCAAAGAAGATCGACGGCTACATCAAGCTGCAGGTGCCGGCCGGCCAAGCGACCCCCTCGCCGCCGATCGGCCCGGCGCTCGGCCAGCGCGGCCTCAACATCATGGAGTTCTGCAAGGCGTTCAACGCCCAGACCCAGAAGCTCGAGCCGGGCGCCCCGATCCCGGTCACGATCACGGTCTATTCGGACCGCAGCTTCAGCTTCGTGACCCGCACGTCCCCGGTGAGCCATCTGCTCAAGAAGGCGGCGCAAATCGAGAAGGGGGCCAAGGAGGCGGGCCGCGAGGTCGTCGGCAGCGTGACCCGCGCGCAAGTTCGCGCGATCGCCGAGCAGAAGATGAGTGACATGAACGCCCTCGATGTCGAGGGCGCCTGCCGCATGGTCGAGGGCTCGGCCCGGGCCATGGGCTTGCAGGTGGTGGAGTAGGACGATGGCACAGGTGGCGAAGCGCCTGCGCGCCGCGCGCGAGTTCATCGACCGGGAAAAGCTCTACGAGCTGCCCGAGGCGGTGCGCCTCGTCAAGGCCGCGGCCAAGGCCAAGTTCGACGAGACGGTTGAAATCGCCGTGAACCTGAACGTCGATCCGCGTCACGCCGATCAGATGGTGCGGGGCGTGACCGCCCTGCCCAACGGCACCGGCAAGACGCCACGCGTTGCGGTGTTCGCCAAGGGCGCGAAGGCCGAGGAGGCGAAGGCGGCGGGTGCCGACCTTGTGGGCGCCGATGATCTCGCCGCGCGAGTACTGGCCGGCGACATACCCTTCGACGTGTGCGTCGCGACGCCCGACATGATGCCGGTCGTGGGCAAGCTCGGCCGCGTGCTGGGGCCGCGCGGGCTGATGCCCAACCCCAAGCTCGGCACCGTGACCAACGATCTCGCGCAGGCGGTCAAGAACGCCAAAGGCGGGCAGGTGCAGTTCCGGGTCGAGAAGGCGGGCATCGTGCACGCGGGCGTGGGCAAGGCGAGCTTCTCGGAGACCCAGATCATCGAGAACGTCCGGGCCTTCGTCGGCGCGCTCAACGGCGCCAAGCCGAGCGGTGTCAAGGGCACCTATTTCAAGCGGGCGTCCTTGAGCTCGACCATGGGGCCGGGGGTCAAACTGGACTTGCCGAGCCTGCTCTCTTAGACCGGCGGTGCGAGGAACGGAGCTCGAGCGATGAACCGGGAGCAAAAGCAGGAAGCCGTCGCGGCACTGCGCGACGCGTTCAACGAGGCGGCGTCCGTGGTCGTGCTGCATCAGACGGGCCTCGACGCGGCGCAGACGGTGGATCTGCGGCGCAAGATGCGGGCGGCCGGCGCACAGTTCCGGGTGACGAAGAATCGTCTGACCCGGATCGCGCTCGACGGCACGCCCTACGCGCCGCTCAAGGATCTGTTCACGGGCCCGACCGCGATCGCCTTTTCGCGCGATCCCGTGGCGCCGGCCAAGGTGGCGGTCGAATTCGCCAAGCAGGCGGCGGAGAAGCTCATCATCTTGGGCGGCGCGCTCGGGCCGAAGCCCCTCGATAAGCAAGGTATCAAGGAGCTTGCGGCTCTGCCCTCTCTCGATGGCCTCCGGGGGCGGATCGTCGGGCTCATCAAGGCGCCGGCCACGAAGCTTGCGGGCGTGCTCCAGGCGCCGGCCGGTCAGCTCGCGCGCGTGATCGAGGCCTACGCCCGGAAGGCGCAGGCCGCGGAGCAGCTTAAAGAGATTCAACCGTAAGGACCAGGGGAAGAGACATGGCGGAACTGGCCAAGATCGTACACGAACTGTCGTCGCTGACCGTGCTCGAGGCGTCGGAGCTCGCCAAGATGCTCGAGGACAAGTGGGGCGTGAGCGCGGCGGCACCCGTTGCGTTCGCGGCGATGCCGGGCGCAGCCGGCGCGCCGGGCGCCGCGGCGGCGGTCGAGGAGCAGACGGAATTTACCGTCGTGCTGGCCACCGTGGCCTACCGCGACCGACTGGCGGCATACCCCAGCCATATCCCCGAGGGCCGCAAGGCGGCCGTTGCCAGGGAGCTTGCGACGATCCTCGGCCTCGA
>CAZVZP010000180.1:3025-5321 GCA_964631625.1 uncultured Hyphomicrobiales bacterium
ACCGTGGGCGAGAAGAAGATCAACGTGATCAAGGAAGTGCGCGCGATCACGGCGTTGGGCCTCAAGGAGGCCAAGGATCTCGTCGAAGGTGCGCCGAAGACGGTGAAGGAAGGCGTGTCCAAGGACGAGGCGCAGAAGCTCAAAGCACAACTCGAGTCCGCGGGCGCTACCGTCGAGATCAAGTAGCGGGCCGAGCGTGGCTCGACTTCATCTGCCTCTCCCGGTTGCGGGCGGGGCGAAGCCGGAAGCCGAGGCGCCAGCGGGCGCGCTCGGCCGGAATCGCAGCGGCCCGGCTGCCGCGGAGCGCGTTGAGCGCATGAGGAAACGCAGCGGGCGGTGCGCGCGGGGCGAGCCCCGCGCGGCGCGCCGTCTGCGCCGCCCATTAACGCAGTAACAGCGAAAGAGCGACAAATGCCGCAGATGCCCAGCAATCGCGTCCGTCTTCGCCGGGACTTCGGTCGGATTCCGGAAGTGTCCAGCATGCCGAATCTGATCGAGGTGCAGCGCAACTCGTACGAGAAGTTCCTGCAGATGCGCGTGGCCCCGCCACAGCGGCGGAACGAGGGCCTGCAGGAGGTCTTCCGCTCGGTTTTCCCGATCAAGGATTTTTCCGAGCGCGCCTCGCTCGAGTTCGTCAAGTACAACTTCGAGGAGCCGAAGTACGAAGTCGATGAATGCCAGCAGCGCGGCATGACGTTTGCGGCTCCGCTCAAGGTGACGCTTCGGCTCATCGTCTGGGACGTGGACGAGGGCACGGGGCTCAAGACCGTTCGCGACATCAAGGAGCAGGATGTCTATATGGGGGACATGCCGCTCATGACTCAGAACGGCACCTTCGTCGTGAACGGCACCGAGCGGGTGATCGTCTCGCAGATGCACCGCTCGCCGGGCGTGTTCTTCGATCACGACAAGGGCAAGACGCACAGCTCGGGCAAGCTTCTGTTTGCCGCCCGCGTGATCCCCTATCGCGGGTCGTGGCTTGACTTCGAGTTTGACGCGAAGGATCTCGTCTATGTGCGCATCGATCGCCGGCGCAAACTGCTGGTGAGCGTGCTCTTCCATGCGCTCGGCATGTCGAACCAGGACATCCTCGATCACTTCTATCTGACGGCGATCTACACCGCGGTCGAGGGTGGCTGGAAGGCGCCGGTCAACCCGGAGCGGCTCATCGGCACCAAGCTGCTGCGCGATCTCATCGATCACCGCACCAACAAGGTGGTGGTCAAGGCCGGCACGCGCATGACGCCCCGGCTTATCGAGAGGATCTCCCAGGAGCAGATCACCGAGCAGCTCGTGCCCTTCGACGAGATCTTCGGCCGCTTCTCCGCCGTCGACCTGATCAACGAGGGGTCCGGCGAGATCTACGTCGAGACGGGCGAGGAGCTCAGCCCAACGAACGTCAAAGCCCTGTTGGACGCCGGCATCACCGATGTGCCCACACTCGCGATCGACCACATCCATGTCGGCGCCTACATCCGCAACACGCTGCTCGCCGACAAGACGAGCACGCGCGAGGAGGCGCTCGTCGATATCTACCGGGTGCTACGGCCGGGCGAGCCGCCGACGCTCGAGACCGCGGAGAAGCTGTTCTACGACCTCTTCCTCGCGCGCGGCCGGTTGATTCCCGATACGGTCGAGGCGCACGCCAAGCCCAAGGCGCGGGGGAAGCCGCTCGCCGCGCTCAAGCGCGAGGTCGTGACCACGCTGTGGGTGATCGACCAGGTGGACGGCTGGTCCCTCGTGCTCGTGCCGACCGAGCAGCGCGATCCGGCGATCGAGAGGCCGGTGTGGATTCCGAGCGACGCCCTCGAGTGGCTCGGCTCGGACCGCTACGACCTTTCGGCGGTGGGGCGCGTCAAGATGAACTCGCGCCTCAACCTCACCGGCGACGACACGCTGCGCGTGCTGCGCATGCAGGACATCCTGGCGACGGTCAAGGCCCTCGTCGAGCTCAAGGACGGCAAAGGCGAGATCGACGACATCGACCATCTCGGCAACCGCCGTGTGCGCTCGGTGGGCGAGCTCATGGAGAACCAGTACCGGATCGGCCTGCTGCGCATGGAGCGGGCGATTCGCGAGCGCATGAGCTCGGTCGAGATCGACACCGTCATGCCGCACGACTTGATCAACGCCAAGCCGGCGGCGGCGGCCGTGCGCGAGTTCTTCGGCTCCTCCCAGCTCTCGCAGTTCATGGACCAGACCAACCCCCTGGCCGAGCTGACGCACAAGCGGCGGCTGTCGGCGCTGGGTCCGCGGGGGCTGTCGCGGGAGCGGGCGGGGTTCGAGGTGCGCGACG
>CAZVZP010000181.1:0-2342 GCA_964631625.1 uncultured Hyphomicrobiales bacterium
GCTCGCCGCCAATCTCAATTTCGCGGCGCTGGCCAAGGCGACCGAGCTCAAGAAGCGGCTGTGGTTTACGCTGGGCGCGCTCATCATCTACCGCCTCGGGACCTTCATTCCGATCCCCGGCATCGACGCCACCGTGCTCGCCGAACTACTGGAGACCCAGGCGGGCGGCATCCTGGGCATGTTCAACATGTTCTCGGGCGGCGCGCTCGGGCGCATGACGATCTTCGCGCTCAACATCATGCCCTACATCTCGGCGGCGATCATCATGCAGCTGATGACGACCGTGTCGCCCACCATTGCGCAATTGCGCAAGGAGGGCGAGGCGGGACGGCGCAAGATCAACCAATACACCCGCTACGGCACCGTGGTGCTCGCCGCGTTGCAGGGCTGGGGCATTGCCGTCGGGCTCGAGGGGTTCTCGAGCGCCGCGGGCCCCGCCGTCCTCGACCCGGGTCTGTTCTTCCGCTTCACCACGACGATCATCCTGGCCAGCGGCACCGTTTTCCTCATGTGGCTCGGCGAGCAGATCACCGCGCGCGGCGTGGGCAACGGCATCTCGCTGATCATTTTCGCCGGGATCGTTGCGGAAATTCCAAGCTCGCTCGGCCAGACCCTTGAATTGGCTCGCACCGGTGAGATGTCGGTGGGATTTCTGGGTTTTCTGGTGGTCATGATCGCCGGCGTCCTGGTCGCGATCGTGTTCATGGAGCGCGCCCAGCGGCGGATCACCGTGCAGTATCCCAAGCGGCAGATGGGCACGCGCATGGTCGGTGGCGAGAGCACGCATTTGCCCATGAAGGTGAACTCCGCAGGCGTGATTCCGCCCATCTTCGCGAGCTCGATCCTGCTGCTGCCCATCACCGTGATCGGCTTCAATGCCGGGCAGGGGCCGGACTGGCTCGCCTGGATTGCGGCGCAACTCGGGCGCGGCCAGCCGCTCTACATGCTGCTCTACGCCGCGGAGATTATCTTCTTCGCGTTCTTCTACACCTCGGTCGTCTTTAACCCGGTGGACACGGCCGATAACCTGAAGAAGCACGGCGGCTTCGTCCCTGGTATCCGGCCGGGCAAGAACACCGCCGAGTACCTCGAATACGTGCTCACCCGCCTGACCGTCGTAGGGGCGGCCTATCTCACGGTCGTGAGCCTCCTGCCCGAGATCCTGATCTCGCGCTTCGGGGTGCCCTTCTACTTCGGGGGCACGAGCCTCCTCATCGTGGTGACGGTGACGCTCGACACGCTCGGGCAGATCCAGTCGCACTTGCTCGCCCACCAATACGAAGGTCTGATCAAGAAGGCGAAGCTCCGGGGCCGTCAACGATGAACCTGATCCTCCTCGGCCCCCCGGGCGCCGGCAAGGGGACTCAGGCCCAGCACCTGATCGAGGCTTTCGGCATCGTCCAGCTGTCCACCGGCGACATGCTGCGCGCGGCGGTCACGGCGGGGAGCGAGCTCGGACGCAAGGTCAAGGCGGTCATGGATGCCGGGCAGCTCGTGCCCGACGACATCATCATCGCCATGATCGCCGAGCGCATCGCGGCGTCCGACTGCCGGAAGGGCTTCATCCTCGACGGCTTTCCGCGCACCGTCGCCCAGGCCGAGGCGCTCGACCGGATGCTGGCCCAGCGGGGCCTCAAGCTCGACCGGGTGATCGAGCTCCGGGTCGATGACGAACCGCTCACCGAGCGCATCGCCGGCCGCTTCGCCTGCGCCCGCTGCGGCGCCGGCTACCACGACCAGTTCAGGCTGCCCCGGGTCGCAGGCGTTTGCGATGCCTGCGGCGGTAGCGAGTTCGCGCGGCGCCAGGACGACAACCGGGAGACGGTCAAGGCCCGGCTCGCCGCCTACCATGGGCAGACCGCGCCGCTCCTGCCCTATTACCGGGGGCGTGGCATCCTGCTCTCGGTCGATGGCATGGCGCCGATCGAGGCGGTTCGTAAGGCCATTGCCCAAGGCCTTGGCCGGGTTTAAGGTGTTTGACCTCGCGGGCGGTTTTCCTATAATGCGGCGCTCGCTCCGGAGCCGTACTGGAGCCGGGGCGTGGTTTGATTCGGCCCGGCGGCGGGCCTACACCAGTTCTTGAGAGGCAAGCATGGCGCGTATCGCGGGGGTCAATATCCCCACGAACAAGAGGGTTCAAGTCGCGCTCACCTATATCCATGGGATCGGGCGCCATAACGCGAAGGACATCTGCCAGAAGGTCGGGCTGCCGGCGGAACGCCGCGTGCATCAGCTGACGGACGCCGAGGTCTCGCGCATTCGCGAGCTGATCGACCAAGACTATACGGTCGAGGGCGACCTGCGCCGCGAGGTCGCGATGAACGTCAAGCGGCTGATGGATC
>CAZVZP010000181.1:2367-5292 GCA_964631625.1 uncultured Hyphomicrobiales bacterium
GCGGACGCGCAAGGGCAAGGCGCGCCCGATCGCAGGCAAGAAGAAAGTCGCGAAGAAGTAGGATTTCGATATGGCCAAGCCGGCGGCACCGCGGACCAAGCGGCGCGAACGCAAGAACATCACCTCGGGCGTCGCGCATGTGAACGCGACCTTCAACAACACGCTCGTGACCATCACGGATCACCAGGGCAACACGGTGTGCTGGTCGTCCGCGGGCAGTCTCGGGTTCAAGGGATCGCGCAAGTCCACGCCCTACGCAGCGCAGATGGCGGCGGAAGACGCCGGGCGCAAGGCGAGCGAGCACGGCGTGCGCACGCTCGAGGTGTACGTCAAGGGGCCGGGGTCCGGACGGGAGTCGGCGCTGCGTGCGCTTCAGGGCTCAGGCTTCACGATCACCTCGATACGCGATGTGACGCCGATTCCGCACAACGGCTGCCGGCCGCGCAAGCGCCGGCGGGTCTAGCGGCCGCCGCTCGTCGGCGCGTGAGCGGACGAATTGCCATAGCAGAGTTATGCCACGGGCAGCGGCCGTGGCGGAAAGGTCATCCGGTGATTCAGAAAAATTGGCAGGATCTCATCAAGCCCTCGAAGCTCTCCATCGAGCCGGGCGCCAACGTCAAGCGCGAGGCGACGATCGTGGCAGAGCCGCTCGAGCGCGGATTCGCGCTGACTCTGGGCAACGCGCTGCGCCGCATCCTGCTGTCGTCGCTTCGGGGTGCGGCGGTGACCTCGATCCGCGTGGATGGAGTGCTCCACGAGTTCTCGTCGATTCCGGGCGTGCGCGAGGACCTGACCGACATCGTGCTTAACATCAAGTCGATGGCCCTGCGCATGCACGGCGACGGCCCCAAGCGCATGATGCTCAAGGCCGAGAAGGCGGGAGAGGTGACCGCGCGTATGATCGAGTGCGGCCACGACATCCAGATCATGGATCTGAATCACGTCGTCTGTACGCTGAACGAGGGGGCCAAGCTCTCGATGGAGCTCACGGTCGAGAGCGGCAAGGGCTACGTGGCCGCCACCCAGAACCGGCCCGAGGACGCGCCGATCGGCCTCGTCCCGGTCGATGCGCTCTACAGCCCGGTCCGGCTCGTGACCTACCGGATCGAGAACACCCGCGTCGGCCAAGTGACCGATTACGACAAGCTCATCATGAAGATCGAGACGAACGGCACCGTGAGCGCGGAGGACGCGGTCGCGCTCGCGGCCCGTATCCTGCAGGACCAGCTCCAGCTCTTCATCAACTTCGAGGAGCCGACGCGAGAAGCCACGCGCGAGGAGTTCGTCGAGTCCGAGTTCAACCCCAACCTGTTGCGCAAGGTGGACGAGCTCGAGCTGTCGGTGCGCTCGGCCAACTGCCTCAAGAACGACAACATCATCTACATCGGCGATCTGGTGCAGAAGAGCGAGGCCGAAATGCTGCGCACGCCCAATTTCGGCCGCAAGTCGCTCAACGAGATCAAGGAAGTCTTGTCCCAGATGGGGCTCCACCTCGGCATGGAGATCCCCAATTGGCCACCCGAGAATATCGACGAGATGGCCAAGAAGCTCGAAGAGCCCTATTGACGGCGGCGGAACGAGGAGCGGCGAGGAAGGACGAGCGATGCGTCACCGTATGAGCGGCCGGAAGCTCAACCGTACCCGCGAGCACCGCCAGGCGCTGCTTGCCAACATGGCGGCGGCGCTGATCAAGCACGAGCAGATCGAAACCACGTTGCCCAAGGCGCGCGAGCTTCGGCCCTTCGTCGAGAAGCTCGTGACGCTCGGCAAGCGCGGCGGGCTCGCGGGTCGGCGCCAAGCCTTGCGCATCGTGCGCGATCCCAAGCTCGCGGACAAACTGTTCACGACTCTGGCCGAGCGCTACCGCGAGCGCAACGGCGGCTACACGCGTGTGCTCAAGGCCGGCGTGCGCTACGGCGACGCCTCGCCCATGGCCGTGATCGAGTTCGTCGAGCGCGATCCCGCCGCGAAGGGGCAGGATTCCGGCCCCAAGCCGGGGAGCGCCGAGGAGTTCGAGGCCGAAGCGCCGGCCTGACGGGCTCTCCTTCGCGCGACGCGGGTCAAGCCGGCGCGCCAAGCAACTGCCCTTTGTCGGCCCCCTGCGCTAGACTTGGATGCGCCCGGGCGCGCGATGGTCGTGCGGCCCGAGGCCGGCTCAATCACGATGCCCAGACGTCAAGAAGCGGAGAGCTTGTTCGATGCGACCTCGCCGACCCGGCCGCTGGCCGATCGGCTACGGCCCAAGAGCCTGGCCGGGGTGGTCGGCCAGGACCACGTGCTCAAGCCCGAAGGGCCGATCGGCCGCATGGTGCAGAGCCAGCGCGTCTCTTCTCTCATCCTCTGGGGTCCGCCCGGCTGCGGCAAGACCACGATCGCCCGGCTCCTCGCCTCGGTCGGCGGGCTCCACTTCGAGCCGCTGTCGGCGGTCTTTTCCGGGGTCGCCGATCTGCGCAAGGTGTTCGACGAGGCACGCGCGCGCCGGCGCGCCGGGCAGGGCACGCTGCTGTTCGTGGACGAGATCCATCGCTTCAATCGGGCACAGCAGGATGCCTTTCTGCCGGTGGTCGAGGACGGCACGGTCGTGCTCATCGGGGCCACGGCCGAGAACCCGTCGTTCGAGCTCAACGGTGCGCTGCTCTCGCGCTGCCAGGTCGTGGTGCTCCATCGGCTGGACGATGCGGCCCTCGAAACCCTCATCGAGCGGGTCGAGCGCGCGGTCGGGCGCAAACTGCCTCTGAGCGAGGACGCGCGGCAGGCCTTGCGCGCCATGGCCGATGGCGACGGGCGCTTCGTCATCAATCTGGCCGAGGAATTGTTCCAGCTTCCGCACGATGCCGCGGCGCTCGACGTCGACCAGCTCGTGCGCGCCGTGCAGCGGCGCCGGCCGCTCTACGACAAGGCGCAGGAAGGCCACTACAACCTGAT
>CAZVZP010000182.1:0-5287 GCA_964631625.1 uncultured Hyphomicrobiales bacterium
CTGGGCAAGCTGTCGCCCGAGGTGCTGGACGCGCTGACCCGCGACATCATCCAGATCTACCGGCGGTCGCGGAGCTTGTAGCATGATGGCCCGCGCTTGCCGACATCGTTCATTTTGCTCGCTGCTCTGCTCGGTGGGCGCGGCGGCCGCGGTCGAGTTCGCCCTCATCATGCCGCTCATCCTGGTGCCCTTGACCGCGGGCTTCATCGAGGTGGGGCGTGCGGTTCAGCAGCACCACGTCTTGGTCAAATCGGTGCGCGACGCGGCGCGCTTCCTCGCGCGGGTTCCGGAGGACGATTTTCCGGCGGGCATGCTCGGCGCCTCGGTGTGCGACGACGACACGGGCATCGCGGGGCAGGCGAAGGACCTGGCGCGCTACGGCAAGTTCAATCCCGGGGCGGGCGATGCGCTGCTCATCTCCTATTGGACGTCGGCCGACTCGATCTGCATCCAGGGACCCACGACGCGCGCGATCACGCTGCCGGATACGAGCACCACGGACACCGAGTTCGTCCAAATGACGGTGACGCTCGATTACGACGATTTCGGCCTCCTCGCGCTCCTCGATCTCGACGGCGCGATTACCTTCACGGTCGCTCATGAAGAACGCCACATCGGCGAATAGGAGCGGGCTTTCGCCGCTCCGCCGTCTTACCCGCGATCGGCTCGGGACGACGGCGATCGAGTTCGCGCTCATCTTTGTCGTATTCTTCATCTTCGTCTTCGGCATCATCGAGTACTCGCTGATGATGTGGCGCTGGAACAGCGCCGAGACGGCGACCCAGATGGCCGCGCGCCTCGCCGTGCAATCCGACCCGGTGTCGGGCGGCTTCAACAGCTACAGCGGGGTCGCCGACGCGGGCCTGGGCCCGGGCCAGTCGATCACCTTGGCCGATGTCCCCGCCTTTACCGTCACCTGCTCCTCCGATGGCACGCTGAGCTGCTCGGGCAGCGGCCTGCCGGCCGGGTTCACTGCCGCCCCGGATGCCGAGGGGATCGTGACGTTCAACAATGTCGTGACGGAGGTCCAGAAGCTGCTGCCCACGGTTACGGAACAAAACGTGATCGTCGAATATTCCCATATCGGACTGGGCTTTGCCGGCCGTCCGGGGACCGACATCGTGCCGTTGGTTACCGTCCGGCTTACCGATCTTCAGTTTGATTTCATAATTCTCGACATATTCTTGAGCGTGCTCCGGGGCCCCGGGGGCGCGTCCGTGACCGACAGCATCACGATGCCGGCCTTTACGGCGAGCCTTACCGGCGAAGACCTGGACACGTCGGGTATTTAACGCTTCGTTATCTGGCGGCGTTCTTTAGCCAGAGCAAGGGTTCGACGCGACGGACATGATGCACCCGCCCGCCAAGACGAGATTGCTGGCCTTCATCGCCTCCGCCAGCGCGCGCGAGGCGGTGTCGCGCGCGCTCGCCGGCCTGCCCGAAGTGGGGGCCGAGGTCTTCTCGGCCGACATCGCGCAGGTGAGCCCGGCGATGATCCGCGAAAAGGCAGCCAATGTCGTGTTGGCCGAGGTCGATCTGGCGCGCGACGAGCACTTCGCGCACCTCAAGGAGCTGGTCGACTCGCTCGGCACCGATGTCGGCGTCATCGCCACCGCCGAGCATTCGACGGTCGACGGGGTGCGCCGCCTGATGCGGCTCGGCATCGTCGATTTCGTGCCCCAGCCGGCCACGCTGGAGGATTTGCTGGTGGCGATCGACCACGCCTCGCGGCGACGCCAGCCGGGACCTGGCGCGATCACCGACAAGGCGCGCATCATCTCGTTCGTGCGTCCGGTGGGCGGAGCCGGAGCGAGCTTCCTCGCGGTGCAGCTCGGCTGCAGCCTGGCGCTGTGGGAGAAAAAGCGCAAGCAGGAGCCCCGCGTGTGCCTGCTCGATCTCGACTTGCAGTTTGGCACCGCCGGCCTCTACCTCGACCTCGAGAGCCAGTTCAGCGTCATCGACATCCTCGAGTTCCAGGACCGGTTCGACGGCACCTACTTGCGCGGCCTCATGGCGCACCACAAGTCAGGCCTCCATCTCTTGGCCGCGCCCCGGGACTTCATCCCGCTCGATGCGCTGACCCCTGCGGTCTTCAAGCGGATCGTCGTGGCGGCGCGCGAGGAATACGACTATGTCCTGATCGACCTGCCCCACGGCTGGACCGACTGGATGGGCACGGCGCTCGCGCTCTCCGACATGGTGTATTTCATGATGGTCCTTTCGGTCGCCTCGATCAGCCAGGGCACGCGCTTTCTCAACTTCATCAACAACCAGGCCGAGGTGCACAGCCCGGTCATGCTCGTGCTCAATCGTCACGGCAGCCGGCGCGGCAGCGATCTGCGCGTGCGCGAGGCGGAGAAGGCGCTCGGCCGCTCGTTCGACTATTACGTGCCGAATGACTACGCCATCGTGAGCGCCGCTTCGGACGCCGGCGTTCATACCTCCGATGTCAAGAAGAACAACGAGGTGGGCAAGAGCGTCGACCTGATCATGACCTCGATGCTGAACAAGTTCGAGCCCGGCTCGGCCGAGGTGGACGAACGCCCTTTTTTTTACCGAATCAAGGAGGCGCTGCGCGATTAGCCCCGGCGCGGTTAACCATGGCGTACGCTAAAGATCATGCTTAAGCGATTCGGCAAGCCCAAGACCGAGGCCGAGAGCGAAGCCTCGCCCGCCGCAGGCTCGCCCGCCGCAGCGGCGCCCGTCCCATCAGCGCTAGCCCCGGCGCCGGTCGGGCGCGGCGTCCCGCCCACGTTCCGCCGCGAGGCCCTCGAGTGGAGCAGCGCACCGCAGGCCGTCGACCCTTGGGCGCGGAACGCCGATATCAAGATGAAGCTGCACCAGCAGCTTCTCGACATGATGAATCTCTCGGCGCTCGAGGCGCTCTCGCCCGAAGAAGCCCGGCGCGAGGTCGGCCAGATGCTCACCGAGCTCCTCTCTCAGGAGAGCACGCCGCTCACGGCGGTGCAGCGCAGCCAGGTCTCCGAGGAGGTCTTGAACGAGATCCTGGGCTTGGGCCCGATCGAGCCGCTGGTCAAGGACCCGTCGATCTCGGACATCCTGGTCAACACCCACTCGACCGTGTTCATCGAACGCAACGGCAAGCTCGAGCGCACGCCGATCCGGTTCAAGGACGACCGGCATCTCCTGCGCATCATCGACAAGATCGTCTCTTCCGTCGGCCGGCGGGTCGACGAGTCGCAGCCCATGGTCGATGCGCGGTTGCAGGACGGCTCGCGCGTCAATGCGATCATCCCGCCGCTCGCCGTCGATGGCCCGCTGCTCTCGATCCGCAAGTTCGGAACCGTCAAGCCGGATGTCGAGACGCTGATCGAGCTGGGCAGCATCACCCGAGAGATCGCGCAGTTCCTCGAGGCGATCGTGCGGGGCCGGTTCAATGTCCTGATCTCGGGCGGCACCGGCAGCGGCAAGACCACGCTGCTGAATGCGATCTCGCGCTTCATCGGCGAGGACGAGCGCATTCTCACGATCGAGGACGCGGCCGAGCTTCAGCTCCAACAGCCCCATGTCGTGCGCCTGGAGACGCGCCCGCCCAACATCGAGGGGGTGGGCGAGGTGACCCAGCGCCATCTCGTCAAGAACTCGCTGCGTATGCGCCCCGACCGGATCGTTCTGGGCGAGGTGCGCGGCGGCGAGGCCTTCGACATGCTTCAGGCCATGAACACCGGGCACGACGGCTCGCTCACGACGATCCATGCCAACTCGTGCCGCGACGCGCTCATGCGTCTCGAGCAGATGGTCGCCATGGCCGGCCTCGATCTGCCGATGCGCGGCGTGCGCTCGCAGATCGCCTCGGCGCTCGATGTCATCATTCAGCTCGAACGTCTGAGCGACGGCAAACGGCGCGTGGTCAGCGTGCACGAACTCACGGGCATGGAGGGCGACGTCATCACTTCCCAGGAGATCTTCGCCTTCAAGCGGATCACCGTCGATCAGCACCGCAACGTGGTCGGCGAATTCCGCTCGACGGGCATCCGCCCGCGGTTCGTCTCGACGTTGGAAACCAAGGGCATACATCTCAACCCCGATATCTTCCGCACGGAGCGGTCGCTCACGTAGGGACGCCATGCCGTTCGATCCGATCTACATCGTCTATGGGGTGGTGTTTCTCGGCACCCTCCTGCTGGTGGAAGGAATCTATTACGTCTTCATCGACGTCCGCGGCGGCGACCGCGAGCGGCTGAACCGCCGCCTGCGCATGCTCGCCTCCGGGGCGAGTCGGGAGACGGTGCTATCGAAGCTGTTGCGCACCAAGAAGCGCAAGCCGGGAGCGGAGTCGGGCTACAACCCGATCGTCTGGTTCGACGCGCTCCTCTTGCAGGCCGGTACGACGCTGCCGGCCTACCGGCTCGTGCTCATCATGCTGCTGATTGCGCTCGTGGTCTTCGTCGGGGGCTTCTATGTTGGCCTGCCGCCCGTGGTCAGCATCGCCGCGGCGCTGTTGCTCGGGCCCGCGCTGCCGATCGTTTTTCTCATCCGGCGGGCGCGCAAGCGGCTCAAGAAGTTCGCCGAGCAGCTCCCCGATGCCATCGACCTCATCGTGCGCAGTCTGCGCGCCGGCCATCCCATCAGCGTCTCCATGAGCACGGTCGCCGAGGAGATGGACGATCCGATCGGCAGCGAGTTCGGCATCGCCGTGGACGAGATGACCTACGGCCTCGACGTGCAGGACGCGCTCGCCGGGATCGCCCGGCGCATCGACCTGCAAGACCTCAAGTATCTTTTGGTCGCGGTGAACGTGCAGCACGGGGTCGGCGGCAACCTGGCCGAGGTGCTGTCGAACCTCTCGGTCGTGATCCGCGACCGCTTCCGAATGTTCAAGAAGATTCGCGCGCTGTCGGCCGAGGGGCGGCTTTCGGCCTGGGTGCTGTCGGGGCTGCCCATCTTCGTCGTCAGCGTGATCTGGATGATGAATCCCGACTACTACCGGCAGGCCTCTTCCGATCCGTTGTTCCCGCTGCTCATTACGGTCGGCGTCGTCCTCCTGATCTTGGGCATCTTCATTCTCTGGCGCCTCGTGAACTTCCGAGTTTAGCGCGCCGAAAGGGACATCATGGACGCGGTCCTCAACTTTTTCGACGATCTGTTCTCGGGCCGGCCCGAGGTCATCTTAAGCTTTGTGATCTTCGGCGCCGTGGCCCTTGCGGTTCTGGGCCTGTTCTTCGTCTTGACCCAGAGCGCGGCGCGGCGGCGCTTGAGCGGCCGCGTGCGCGCAGCGAGCGGCGGGGGCGCGGCCGGGGCGCCGGCGGTGACGCTGCGCCAGACC
>CAZVZP010000183.1:0-5278 GCA_964631625.1 uncultured Hyphomicrobiales bacterium
GATCCCAGCAGCGCCCACCATCGACTCGCCGACAGCCAACGAGCTCAGAAGCGTTCAAAGTCCCAATTTGGTCTATCGCGAGCCGATTCTTGCTCCGCATTGGCGAATTTTCGTATTAGTGAATTATCGGCAGGGATGCTCCATGCGCTATTGGCTCGCTCGATCATTGTCAGATCTAGGGTCACGAGTTGAACTGGAACAGGCCGAATACACCGATATAAAGGCCGCCTATCAGCAGCTTCGAGAAATGATCGGAGCAGAAGAAAAATTCTCTGTGCTCATGGAAAATTATGTTGAACTAGAAGATACCCTCCTACACGAAGCCATCGGACATCTAGCGTTTCAGAGAAGCGACCTGATAAATCTTCAGGCGCTCCGGAACTTGTTAAGTCGAAGAATACTAAATGTTCTTGCATCTGCGCGACTCTATCTTGATGCGTTAATGCGTCACTCAGCAGCGATACCTGGGCCTACTTGCGATCTTGTGAAAGCGATTAAGGATAAACGCCGGGCGCTGTATAACAAGTCATGTGCCTACCGCGTGATGGAAGCCCTTCGGAATTACACGCAACACCATGAGTTGCCCGTTCATTTGGCAGGCGTGAATCTAAGCGCTGAGCCGGATATCAATAGCCCTGAAAATCAGCGGATTGCAATTTCAATCGTGGCACAACTTAAAATCGACCACCTTGCTGAAGATAAAAAATTTAAGCGCAAGATAATCACCGACCTTGAAAGCCTTGGTCAGAAAATCCCGATCATGCCTTTAGTCAGAGAATATGTAGAGCTTCTAGGCGAAATCCATCAGGAGTTTCGCGAGCTAACGAAAAGCTGCGATGGCAAATGGGCAAAAATTGTCCAGGAAATGAGCCAGCGTTACACGACGCAATTTCCCTCAAAAAGTATAGTCGGACTGATTGTTGAAGCCCTGGACGATAACAACGAACCTGTGGACCAAGTTAACGTCGCAGCGGGCCCGGATGAATATCACGCCTATCTAAAAAAGATAACTAGGCCAACACGCGATTTGTCTAAGCGATACGTAAAGTGGTGAAGCCACTGCCCGATCATGGTTCCCGTTTGTCCAGAGTTCTACTTCTCTGCGTGTCGGTGCGGAGCGTTATCGTAAGGACCAACCCCATCGCGGGCTTGAGCGGCGCGCGATCCGCATCGGCGCGGCCCACACGGTGCGGCGATGTCTCGAACGCCAGATAAGGACGCGGTCGGGCGCGAATTTGCCCGGCTCGCTCGGCGCTACGACCGCCGCTGGTCGTTCTACGTTACGGCCAGCGTGCGCGAAACCCTGAAGCGCATGGCGGTGCGTGCATCGGATCGCGTGCTCGATGTGGGCTGCGGTACCGGCGTGCTGCTCGCCGCGCTTGGAGAGCGAGCGCCCGATGCGGGCTTGACCGGGATCGATCGGTCGCCCGAGATGCTTAAGGTGGCGCGGGCGAGGCTCAAGAGGCGCGCCGAGCTGCATTGCGCGCGTGCGGAGCAGCTGCCGTTCTCGGACCATACGTTCGACCTGATCGTCTCGACCAGCGTGCTGCATTACGTCGCGGATGTTCGATCTGCGCTCTCGGAAATGCGCCGGGTTCTTAAGCCGGGCGGCCGATTGGCGATCACCGACTGGTGCCACGACGACCTCGCCTGCCGCCTCTACGGCCTCGCCTCCAGACTGCTCGGCCGCGCGACGTTGCGCACCTATGGCAGCGCGGACTGCGCAACGCTGATCGCGCAGGCGCGCTTCCCGCGTCCGCGGGTCGAACGCTACAAAATCGACTGGCTGTGGGGCCTGATGACCGCTTCGGCCGAATAGGAAAATTGTTGAACGGCCGCCGATCTCAAACTCCAGAAGCGATGTCAACTCGTCAGGTCGTGGCGATGAAACGCGCGGCGCCGAGGCGGACCGCAGGTCTTCACCCGATCTCGCTCATGTACCACTCGACGAAGCGGCGCACGTCGGACTCCATGGGCGCGTAAGGGCCGGGCTCGTAGTAACGCGAGTTCACGCCCTCCTGGTTCTTCTCGATGATCCGCTTGTCCGCCTCGCTCGTCACTTTCCACAGCCAGGTCAGATCGTCGAGATCGTAATCTTTGCCCTCTTCGGCATCGCCGCGCACGAGCCACGTCACCTCCATTTCAGAGGCATGAAGGGCCTTCGGCGTGAAACGATAGGTCATGCCGTGATCCGGGTAGGCGAGGAAATAGCTCGCCGGGCCGATATGGAAGAAGGTTGCCACGCCGTCGTAGGCCGCGAACCGTCCCATGAGCGGGCTCACCCCCTTGCCGTCGCGACTGCCGGTGACGATGCCCGGATATAGGGCATAGCGCAGCGTCAGCATGCCCTCTTGGCCCGGCGCGGCGTCGAGCGCCCACTGATCGTTGATCGGAATCTCGATGCCGAGGGTGCGGGTTTTTTGTCCCGCCTCGACCATCATCGCCCGGATCTTCCGATCGGGTTGTTCGTTGCTGTGCAGCTTGGAGTATTCCGGATGGGCCGGGGCGCAATGGTAACACTCGAGGTAGTTCTCGACCGCGAGCTTCCAGTTCGCCGCAAGGGGGTAGATTTCCCGATGCGCAACCTTCGCGCTTGCCCAACCGTACGGGCCCGCAACCTGTTCGGCATGCGCGGCGGCCACCTCGAAGCCGATCGGCGCGTCCGAAAGGTTGACGAAGATCAAACCTTCAGCAAGACGCAAGTGAATCGGTTTGAGGCCGTAGGCGCTGCGCTCGAAGCCCTCGGGCATGTAGCGCGCGGCGCGAAGCGAGCCGTCGAGGTTGTAGCCCCAGCCGTGATAGGGGCAGACGAAGACCTTGGCGTGCCCCGCCGCCTCGTAGCGGACGCGGGAGCCGCGGTGCCGGCAGACATTGGCGAGCGCGCCGATCGAGCCGTTCTCGCGCCTGACGATGATGACCGACTCCTCCGCGATGTCGAACAAGAAGTAGTCGCCGGGATCGGGAATCCGGCTCGTGTGCCCGACGCATAGCCAATGCCGAAACAGAAAACGCTCGAGGTCGCAGCGATAGATCTCCGGATCGCTGTAGAAGGCCTGGTCGAGCGCGAAGCCGGGCCGGTACCGCGCAATGAGCCGCGCACGCTGCTCCTGCGCCGGGCTCGCCTCGAGATTCCGTCTGGCATACGCCGCTCCGCCTTCTCTCACGGTCCGTCCTCGCATGGGAAATGGATCCTTCGGCCAGGCATTCTAGCACGGGTCTCCCGGCGGCAGATCATCGGCGTCAATCGCTCGACGGCATCCTGCGAACGCGGCGCAGGTAGGCGAGCACCGGCAAGGGCAGGAAGACCGCCAGCATGAGCGCGACCGAGACGGGGAAGCCGTGCGGCTCCCAGAGCGTCATGCCCAGCCCGGCGACCGCCGGCCCGATCACCGAGCCCAAGCTGAACATCACGCCGAAGACGGTGCTCGCCGAGACGAGATCGGCGTTCCGGAAGCGCTCGCCCAGGAGCACCATGCCGAGCGTATAGAGCGCCGTGTGCAGACCGCCGAAGATCAAGATGTAGGCCCATTGCCCGGGCGAGCCGATAACGAACGGCATGAGCCCGACGCAGGCGAGCGCGAGCGCCGCGCATCCCACGGTCAACAGGCGCCGTTCCACCCGATCCGCCAACCAGCCGAGCGGGAGCTGGATCACGAGGCCGCCCACGCCCAGAACGGCGATGAGGCTCACGGCCTCGATCTCCGACAACCCGAGCCGCTGGCCGTAGATGGGCAGGAACGAGAGCAGCGCGCCTTCGAGCGCGGCGAACACGAGGCAGAGCGCCATCGCGACGGGTGCCAGCATCAGATAGACCGGAAGCCGCGCCGAAGGCACGCCCTCGTAGATGGGCGAGTCCCTCGAGACGACATAAAGCGGGGGCAAGGCCAGCAGCATGATCGCGGCGGAGACCAGGAAGGGCAGCCAGCCCTCGGTGCCCGTGGCGACGAGGATCAGGGGCCCCAGCGCGAAGCCGCCGGCGATCGCCATGTTGAACGCCGCCACGATGCGCCCGCGCGATGTCTCGCCGGCGAGCTGGTTGACCCAGGTCTCGCCCACGATCCACAGCAGGGCTCCGGCGGCGCCCAGGACGAAGCGCAACGGAAACCACACGTACACGTCGGGCCAGGCGCGCATGAGGAGCAACATCGTGACCGAGACGGCGATGGTGATCGCCATCAGGCGCGGCGAGCCGAGGCGATGAATCAGGGCGGGCACCACCGGCGCGAAGATAAGGATCGCAAGCGATTGGACGGCACCACTCAATCCAATCAGCAACGAATCGACTCCTTGCCGCTCGAGCACGAGGCTTAAGAGCGGGAATGCGAGGCCGTAGATCATCGCAGTCACGGCCAACGCGCTCGTCACCGCGATGAGCGTGCGGTGCCGACGAAGCCGTTCGAAAGGAGACCCGATGCTCCCCTTCATCTCCCCGCCCATCCGAAAAAAGGCCGGCAACGGCGCCGGCCGGGCGATCGAGCATACGCGATTTTTTTGTGCGGAGTGCAACCCCCGGGGACGGCCGGGGGATTGATTTGCCTCAAGGTACAGCGCCGCTCCCGGGTCGAGGATTATTCGAGATTTCCGATAAGGGAGAATCCGCCATGGGTGTGTTCGTCATGCTCACCCGCCTCGAGCCCGATGCGGTGCGCTCGCCGCAAGGACTCGAACGCCTCGAGCGCGAGGTCATGAAGCACGTGCGCGCCGAATGCCCGAAGGTCGAGTGGCTCGGCAGCTACGCGGTGCTCGGGCCGTGCGATTACCTCGACATCTTCCGCGCCAAGGACACGGAGACCGCCATGCGCGTCTCGGCGCTCGTGCGCAGCTTCGGGCACGCCAAGACGGAGGTGTGGTCGGCCACCGAGTGGAAGGATTTCAAGGCGATGATGCGGGGCATCAAGACCAAGGCGCTCAAGTGAGCCGGCCTCCCATCCGACGGTCCGCAGCGTGACGGCAAGGGACGATGTCCTGGCAGCCGTTCGGGGTGCGCTCCGGAGCGAGCCCCGGCTCGATCTTCATCGCTTCCCGATCGCGGTCTCGCTCGAACACGACGCGCTGATCCTCGAAGGCGAGGTCGCGAACATCGCCCAGAAGAAGCTTGCGCTCGAGCGCGCCGCGGCCGTGCCCGGAAGTGTCGGCATCCTCGATCGGCTGCGCGTGCGCCCCGCGGAGCGGATGGGCGATGAAGAGGTGCGCAACGCCGTGCGCGATGTTCTGCTCGGCGAGCCCGCCTTCGGCGAGATCGCGCTCTACGAGATCGACGCGGGCGACAAGAAGGCGG
>CAZVZP010000184.1:0-5252 GCA_964631625.1 uncultured Hyphomicrobiales bacterium
TAGGCGGCGGAGATCGCCGAGGCCTTAAGCGACTCTGGGGCGTTTTGCCGTGCCATCCTCGCTTGCCGTCGTGCCCCTCGCGGGTGCAAGCTTGGAACAAATCGAGGCCGGAGGGCGGCCTCGCACGACCGTGACGGCCGCCTCGGCCCGTTGCCCCAATGCCGGCCTCGGCCGGCCGCCGGTGGCCTCGTCACGGACACAGCGCCGCGGCCTTAAGATCAGGAGGTGCGTCATGGCCGTTTCGATCATGGTCAAACAATATCTCGCGCACAAGGGCGCCGAGTACGACGTCGTGACCCATCCGCACACGATGTCGGCTTCGCGCACGGCGCAGCAGAGCCACGTCTCGGGCGACCGCATGGCCAAGGCCGTGGTGGTGAAGGACGAGGAAGGCTTCGCGTTGGCGGTGCTGCCCGCCTCGCGCCACGTCGCCATCGAGGCGCTTCGGGACTGCCTGCACCGCGCCGTCGATCTCGCGAGCGAGGCGGAAATCGCGGCCCTCTTCAAGGACTGCGAGTTGGGGGCCGTGCCCGCGCTCGGGCAAGCCTACGGGCTCAAGGTCGTCGTCGACGACAGCCTCGAAATGGAGCCCGAGGTCTACTTCGAGGGCGGCGACCACGCGAGCCTCGTGCATATGCGGGGCGAGGCGTTCCGCAGACTGATGGCGGGCGCGCTGCACGGCCGCTTCGCGCAGTAGTGCCGCAGTCTGAAACGCGCGCCTAAGCCTCGGCCGCCGCACGGGCCGGGCGCGGCGTGAGGAGTGGTGTGCCACGATCCGAGGGCGTGATCTCCGGCTTAAGCGAGCCGTCGTGCCCGACTACCCGATCCTGATGGCCGAGGCGATGGTGCGGGCGCTGCTCGATGGCCGCAAGAGGCAGTCGCGGCGCTTGCCGACGGCGACCTGGATCAAGGTCGAGCGCGAGTTCCGCCGCGGCGCGCCGATACGCCTCTGGGTGCGCGAGGCGGGCAACTTCCGCCGCCGCGGTGAAATTCTCTATCGTGCCGACGCGTCATCCGAGGCGCCGACGCCAGCACGGATCAAGCAAGAATGGACGTCTTCGATCCACATGCCGCGCTGGGCCTCGCGGCTCACGCTGCTGGTGACCGGCGTGCGCAGCGAACGGTTGCGCGCGATCCGAGAAGCCGACTGCGAGGTCGAAGGGGCGATGCGGCCCAACGCCGGCTCCTCGTGGCGCGAGGCCTTCCGAGGAGTCTGGAACACCTACCACCGCCGCTCGGGCGAACGCTTCGAGGACAATCCGGAGGTGATCGCGCTTTCGTTCACTGTGTCGCGCCGCAACATCGACACGCTTACCTCGGTGAAATAAGCCGTCTGGGCGATCGATGCAGACCACCCGAACCGGTTTAGGCGCGGACAGGCTCGCCCTAGCCCGCGCGCCGGATGAGCTCGTTCGAAGGCAGCCTGGGCTCGCGCAGCTTGTGCGCCGTCTCGACCCCGGCGATGGGGAGCGCTTTCGCATCGAGCAGGCCCAGCTGCGCGAGCACGCTTGCCTGGTCCCAGAAGATGTGCTCGCTCTCGATCTTGCCCTCGCGGAACTGCACGATCACGACCATCGGCACCTCGACGCGCCGCCCCGTCGGTGCGATTCCCGGCAGGAACCAGGGCATCGGGATCGTATGGGTTAACTTGAAGATGATCTCGATGATGACCCGCGCCTGGCCCACGGTTCGGGTCAGCAGCTCGACCTCGGTGTCGGGCGGCAGCCCCGGGATGAAATAGCGCGAATAGAACTCGTAGACGCCCGCGCGCCCGAAGCCGCCGGTCATGGTCGGGATGTTGATGAGGTGGGGCTCCTCGCTCATCGTCTCCATCGCAGCCTCGGCGCTGTGCTCTTCGAACTCGGCGTGCACATGGCGATCCAGAACCTCGACCAGAGCCTCTTGGTCGGGCGAGAGAGCAACGCTTTCGCCCATCGTCGTATCTCCTTTCCCGCTGTTCCCGGCGCTCACGGGCAGGCTCAGGCCGAGCGCCCCGCCGGCCGCGGTCGCCGTCCCGGTCTTGATGAGATTGCGCCGTGTGATCTGGCTCATGGCCCCGCGCGATGGCGCTTAGGGCACGGATGGCGCCCGCTTCGGCTCGCCCCGCTCCTCGCGCAGCATCTGCACGAAGATGAGCCGCGCGCGGCGCAGCGCCCGGTCGGGCTTCAAGAACAGCTCCTGATAGCCCTCGTCGGGAAACTCGAACATCGCCTGCTGGCGCTCGAGCGCCCAGCGGTCCTCCTCGATCACCTTGGGAAACATCGAGGCGACGCGCTGGGCCGCCGACATGTTGGGGTTGCCCCGCGACATGTGCGCCTTCTTGCAGTTGACGATGAGGCGCCAAACGTGGCTCTTCTCGTCGATCGGCGTATGCAGGTGGAGCAGCACGTAGCCGCGCTCCTTCTCCGTGCCGAGCTCGCCGGGCGGCGCGACCCGCATGACGACACGCGTCTGCGCGGGGCTCGTCAGGCAGTGGGTATGGTCGCGATCGACCACGTCGTAGACGAACCAGTCGGCGAGGTAGGGCGGCTGCTGGTAGTTCGTGACCCGGCGGGTGGTCTTGACGTAGCGGTTGCCGTCCCTCTCGCCTTCCTCGTACTCGATCGGGATGCGGCTGTTCTCGACGTCGCCGATGTTGCCGTCGTGCAGCGGATAGAAGTGGGTGATGTCGAGCAGGTTCTCGATCAGCAAGAGCAAGTTGGCCTTGATCGTCATGGGCCCGAGCGGGATCGTCTCCCAGGCTTCGTCCGCGATCTCGGGCGTGCGCGGCGGCTTGCGCTCATCCTTGCGCACGGGCTCGCCGGGCCATAGCCACACGACGCCGTCCTGCTCGAGCACCGGGAAGGGCATGATTCGCGCGCGCGGCGGGATCGAGCCGTCCGGATGCGAGGGGACCGCGACGCACTTGCCCTCTTCGTCGTAGCGCAGGCCGTGGTAGGCGCACTCGAGCGTGCCGTCCGGCATGAGGCGCCCTTCGGATAAGGGAAAGCGCTTGTGGATGCAGCGGCCGTCGAAGGCCACGACCTTGCCGCCCTGGGTGCGCCAGAGCACGACGGGGCGGCCCGCGATCGTCTGGCCCACGAGCTTGCCCGGCGGAAACTCTTGCGCGAGGCCCGCCACGTACCAGCAATTGCGAATACAGGAGTGCGGCGTCATCCCCGTTGCTCTCTGCGCTACGAGCCTCGCTTACTCGGCCTCGCGGAGCGCCTCTTCGTGACGCACGCGCTCCTCGGCTTCCTTCAAACACTCTTGAGCGAAATACTCCTGACGCGAGGGCTCATTCGGCGACACCGGATCGGGATAGCCCTCTTCGAACGCCTGCACATAGGCGTTGTACTCCTCCTGCTGAATCCGTGCCACGCATTCCGTGTAGTAAACGGTTTTCATCAGGTCCTCCTTACCGCCGCCGAAGAACCACACGGCGAGCAGCCCCCAGCCGCCCAGGACGAGGAACAACACGAGCGCCCCGATTGCCGCAAGCGCCAGAATAATCGGCATGGAATCATCCTCCCTTCGGCGTCAAGCGTCGATCCTCGATGCTTCGTTCGAGCGGCTCCACGACGCTCGCCCGCGCGGCCAGCCGCAAGTAACGAAGCGCACCGTAGAGCAGGCAGAGGCCGAGGCACATCCAGAAGAGCAGCAACCCGACGGCGCCGAACTCGCCGAGGAGGGAGAGCAGCGAGCGCGTCGCTTCGTCCGCGAACGACGGCTCGGGTATGCTCGCCCTGCCCTCGTCCCAGCGCTCGAAAGCCCCGAGCATGGCGGGGCCCGCGGCAAAGCAGAGCACGGCGAGCACCAGGAGGGAGCGGCCCCAGGCTTGCGCCGAGCTCTTGGCGCCGAGCACGAGCGCCAGAAAAACGAGGAGCAGCGCGAGCGGGACGATCCAGAGGAGCGGCGAGAGGTTCGGCGCGGCGGCGCTGACGATGATCATGACCAGGACGGCCGCGAACTCGCCGAGAATGACGGCGAGAACGATTCGGCCGAGAATCTTGAGGATCATGCCCCGCACGCCTCGCCGCGCCGCCGAGAGAGTATTGCGCTTGAGTGGAAACGGCGCCCGCCTCCGATCCCCCTCCCGCAAGGGAAGCGGGAACTGGAGAAACCAGGCCCGTCCCGCAAGGGAGGGGGACTAGAGAACACCGCCCTTCCCTCCTTTGCGGGGCAGGGTTGGGGCCGCCACCGGTGGGCTCAAGGCAATCTCGCGTGATTCCACTTCGCCAGAACTCGCTCCAGGGGTCCGCCGCCCCGTTTCCGCCGCGGCTGTGCCGCGGCGCGAGGCCATGGCGCGGATCGCCTTCATCGAAGGCCGTCCGCCCGCTGCGAGACAACCCGCAGGTTAGGATACCACGGCGCAAACGGCGCGAGGAGACGGGAAACCGCCGGGAGCAGGCTGCGGTGGAACCGAGCGCTGTTCGGCCGAGGGTGGGGCCGCGATGAAGCGGAAGCCGTGGACACAAAAAAAGCACGGCCCCGCTTGCGCGGGGCCGCTCAACCGATGGAGTTGGGTTTCGATTGGATGAGATGGATATTACGCGCAACTGAAAAAAATTTCAACGAAATTGATTGGTTACCGAGGCAGCTATTATGGTTAAGCCGACCGTGCACGGAGCCGTCGCGCGGCGGACCCACGGTCGCCGCCGCCCGTGCATTCCTTGCAAGGCTGCCCACGAAGCCGCGCGTTGAGCCGTCCCGGGACCGATCAAGGCGCCGGTGCCGAGCTGCAGATCAGCGCCACGTGATCGAGTCCATGGCAGTGTTGACCGGTTGCTTGAATGGCCGATCCGATCTCGGATAGCGGATAGGGATGGGCCCTGAGCGCCGACAGATTCAAAGCGCCGGAATCGATCATGCCCAGGAGCTCGCGGATGGCCGAGCGGGGAAACCACAGCGAGCCACGAATCGTCATGTCGTTGAGGACAAGCCAGTCCAATGAAACGCGGAGCGGCTCGGACACGGACCCCACGAGAACGGCCGTGCCACCGCGTCTTAACATGCCGAGCAGCCGTTCGGTCGATGCCGTTGCGTTGCCGCTGATCGAATCCAAGACCACATCGACCTTCTGATCGGCCGGTTGTTCGGCCGTGGCCATGACGCGAGCATCGAGCGCGCCCAATGTCTTCAGCACGGGCTTCGATCGTCCGATCGCAATGATCTTGCGCGCCCCCATCGCCAAGGCCACGAGAATGGCACCGGCGCCGACCAACCCCGTGGCGCCGTTGATGGCCAAGGACTGCCCGGGTCGAAAGCCGGCT
>CAZVZP010000185.1:0-5224 GCA_964631625.1 uncultured Hyphomicrobiales bacterium
CATCCCCATCCCACGACGCTCGAAGTGCTCGGCCGCGAGCTTCCACGCATCGGCGAACGTGGGGTGCGGCTCGTTCGGGTTTCGGAGCTTGTGAGATAGGTGTTTAGAGTTTGGAGTTTAGAGTTCCCCTAAACTCTAATCTTCGTCCTTCTTGGCTTCCTCCCAGTAGGCGTCGAGCTCCGCGAGCGCAATCTCCTTCATCGACTTTCCCGTCGCCGCGGCGCGGCGGACGACACCGGCGAAGCGGCGGCGGAACCGCGCGTTGGTCGCGCGCAGGGCGTCCTCGGCGTTGATGCCCCGCCGGCGCGCCAGGTTGACGACCGACAGCAGCAGGTCGCCGAGCTCGCGTTCCTCGGCCGCGGCATCGCCCGTGGCTTTCGCCGCGCGCCACTCGGCCAGCTCTTCCTCGATGCGCTCAAGATGCTGATCGTGCCGCTCATCGTCGCCGCGGTGGTGAGCGGCGTGGCCTCGCTCGGCGACGTGCGGCGCTTGGGGCGCATCGGCGCTCTGACGATCTTCTATTTCCTGGCCACGACAATGACCGCCGTGCTCATCGGCCTCGTCCTCGTCAACCTGTTCGAGCCGGGGGCCGGGCTTTCGATCGAGTCGGCCGAGATCAGCGAGAGCCTCGCCGCCAAGCAGGACATCGGCTTCTCCGACATCCTGCTTTCGCTGGTGACCCCCAATCTCGTGGCCGCGGCGGCCGAGACCCAGGTGCTGCCGCTCATGCTCTTCTCCATCGCGCTCGCCGCGGCACTCACCACGCTGGGCACGACGGGCGAGCCCGTGATCCGCTTTTTCCACGGGCTGAATGAGGCAATGATGAAGCTCGTGGGCTGGCTCATGTACCTGGCCCCCATCGGCATCTTCGCCCTTGTCGCGGCGCGGCTCGGCAAGGCCGGAGGCGGCGAGGCCTTCGTGGCCGAGGTCGAATCGGTCGGGCTCTACGTCTTGACCGTGCTTGCGGGCCTCCTCGTGCACACGGCGCTCTTGATCCTGATCCTGGTCGTGCTGGGCGGGCGCGGCGTCTCCTTCATCCTGGGCATGATGCGCGCGCTGCTGACCGCCTTCGGCACGGCGAGCTCCTCGGCGACACTGCCGCTCACCATGGAGTGCGCGCGCGAGCAGGAGGTGGACGAACGCACCGTGCGCTTCGTGCTGCCGCTCGGCAGCACGCTCAACATGAACGGCACGGCGCTCTACGAGGCGGTGGCCGTGATGTTCATCGCCCAGGCCCACGGGCTCGACCTCTCGTTGGGCCAGCAGATTCTCGTGCTGGTCACGGCCACGCTCGCCGCCATCGGCGCCGCCGGCATCCCCGAGGCCGGGCTCGTGACCATGGTGATCGTGCTCAATGCGGTGGGCCTGCCGCTCGAGGGCATCGGGCTCTTGCTCGCGGTCGATTGGTTCCTCGACCGCTTCCGCACCACGGTCAATGTGTGGGGCGATGCGGTCGGCGCCACCGTGATCGGCCGGCGCCTGCCGCCCGCGCCCGAGCCCGCGGCCGCGTTCGCGCCCACCAAGGCCGAGACGGTGACCTAAGGCTTTGGGCCGGTGCTTGGCAGCGGCCTTGGCCCGCCCTTTAAAGCGGCACGTGCAGCCACCACAGCGTCTCGTTGATCGAATAGTAGGGCTGGTAGTGGTGGATGCGCTCGGCGGGCACGATCGCATCGACCTGGTTGTCGAGGATCATGATCCCCTCGTTAAGATAGACGGCGAGCACCGCGTGTGCGAGCCCCAGGTTGAGATCCTGGAGCACGACGATGCGCAGCGAGTCGTTGGGGAAACCGAGGGTGCGAAGCGAGAGGAACTTGGCGATCGAATAGTCCTCGCAGTCGCCGTCGTTCTCGAGGAACTCCTTGGGCGTGGCCCAGTAATCGATGACGCCGTAGTTGACGATGTCCTCGATGTAGCGGGCCTCGTTGAGATAGTCGTTGACGGCCTGCAGCGCGTCCCTCTGCGGCGCACCCCGAAGGGTCTCGAGAAACGCCGACCATTCGCGCAGGTGGCAGCGGGTAAAGGTCGTTTCCGTACAATCCCCCTCGGGCAAGCGGCTCTGCTCGATGTAACGCTCGAGCACCCCGGTCCACTTGGGGAAGATCGAGAGCTGATTGGAAGGCAGCTCTGTGGTATCAAAGAGCTTCGGCGCCGCCTCGGCTGTGGCCCCGAGGGCGAGGGTCGAGAGCGCCGCGGCCGCGAACCATACCGCGGGGGCGAGCCCGCGACGCAAGAGCCCGCGACGCAAGAGCCCGCGACGCAAGAGATAGTTCCGTGACACCATCGATCGACGCCGCTCGCCCGATCCCGACCGCCCTGCGGATGCATTGTTGGCCCGCACTCGTTAATCGCCCGTTAGCCGAAGGATTGGACGATTCGCCGGCCTGCGACCGTGATCCGGAGCCCTCCGCGCCGCGATGACCAGCCTCCCCCCCTCGCGACTTGCCGTGTTCGGGACGCTCCCGCGGCGCGTGTGGATCGCGGTCGGCCTGCTCGCGCTCGCCATCGGCCTGGGCGTCGGCCTCGTGCTTCATTTCGTGGCGCTCGAGCGCGAGCGCGACCTCTACCACTGGCAGCAGCGCATGGCGCTCGTGGCCGAAGCCCGGGCGGTGGCCGTGAACGACTGGCTCGCGCAGCAGTTCGCACGGCTCACCGCGCTCGCCGACAACACGGCGCTGCAGCTCTACGTGACGCAGATCGCAACGATGGGCCTCGATGCGGGCGACGCGGAGCGGGAGGCGCCGGAGATCGGCTACTTGCGCAACCTGCTCATCGCCTCGGCCGATGCCGGCGGCTTCGTCGACAGGCGGATGGCGAGCGAGCTCCCCGCCAACGTCGCGGCCGTGGGCCGCGCGGGCCTCGGTCTCTTCAGCGCGGAGGGGCGCCTCCTCGTCGCCACCCGGGGCATGCCGGTCGAGGACGCGCTCCTCGGGGCCGCGCTCGGGGCGACGCCACGCGGCGAGCGCGGCCTCATCGACCTTAATCTCAGCCCCGACGGCGAGCCCCGGATGGGCTTCGTCGTGCCCGTGTTCGCCGTGCAGAGCGAGCATTCGCCCGCCGACCAGATCGCCTGGGTCGTGGGACTGAAGGAGGTCGCGGCCGAACTCTACCCGCTGCTGGTGCCGCCGGGCGTGGCCGAGAAGACGGCCGAGGTCACGCTCGTGCGCGGCGTGGGCAACGTGATCGAGTATCTGTCGCCCCGGCGCGACGGCCGCGTGCCGCTCTCCGGCCAGATGGCGCGCGAGACGCCGGGGCTCGACGCCGCTTTCGCACTCTCGACACCCGGCGGCTTCGGCATCGAGCGGGACGATCACGGGGTCAAGGTGCTCGCCATTTCCCGTGCGATTCCGACCGCCGGCTGGACCCTGCTCTACACCGTGTCGGCGGACGAGGCGCTGGCCGAGAGCAAGGCGCGCGCGGGCCGGCTCTTGACCGTGCTCCTGCTCGCGATCGGCTTCGTCGCCGCGGCGCTCGTCGCCGTCTGGCACCACGCGGCCTCGCGCCGCTCCGCCGAGGCCGCGCAGCGCTATCAGCAGCTCGCCGAAAAGCTGAGCGCCCACGACCAACTGCTGCGGCTCGTCACCGATAATCAGCCGAACGGCATGCTCATCGTCGATCCGGATCTCCGGGTCGGCTTCGCCAACCGCAGCATCGCCGAGGAGCTCGGCATTCCGGCGGGCGATGCGGTAGGCAAGACGCTCGCGAGCCTGTTCGGGCCCGCGCAGGCGGCGCCGCTCGAGGCCTTGTGCCGCGCCTGCCACGCGCGAGGGGGCGAGGCCTCGCTCGAACAGCGCATCGATGCCCCGGGCGAGAAGCCTAAGATCGTGCGCCACCTGGCGCTGCCGCTGCCCGAGACGGCCGGCGAGGCGCGAACCCTCTTGGTCAAGCAGGACATTACGGCAGCGGTGCTCGAGCGGGAGAAGCGCGAGCACGAGCTCGAGGACCTGGTGGGCGGCCTCGTCGGAGTCGTGGACCGACGCGATCCCTTCGCCGCGCACCACTCGCGCCGCACGGCGGAGGTGGCGGGGGCCATCGCGGGTGAGCTAGGGCTCTCGGACGAGGAGACGCGCACGGTAACGACGGCGGCGCGCCTCATGAACATCGGCAAGATTCTCGTGCCCGAGGAGCTGCTCGCGGCGGGGCGCGCACTGACCGTGGATGAGCTTGGTCGCGTGCGGCGCAGCATCCTCGCAGGCGCAGAGCTGCTCGAGGGCGTCGCGCTCGGGGGCAACGTGCCCGAGACGCTGCGCCAGTTGCTCGAGCATTGGGACGGCTCGGGCATGCCGCGTGGGCTCAAGGGCGATGAGATTCGGCTCTCCTCCCGCATCGTCGCGGTGGCCAACGCCTTCGTCGGATTGGTGAGCGCGCGCGCCTACCGCGATGGGCTCGACTTCAACCAGGCGATCGACGCACTGCTGCGCGAGGCGGGAAAAAACTACGACCGCTCGATGGTCGTCGCCCTCATCAACTATCTCGACAACAAGGACGGACGCCGGCGCTGGGCCCACTTCCAGCGCGCGCCGGAGCGCCCCGATCGGTAACGCTCCTTACGGCGCCGGTGCGCCGGCTCGCCCGATCGGCTATCTTCAAGGCCATGCGCACGCGACTTTTCGCCGGCCGCGCGAAGGCCCCGCGCCCGGCGCGCACCCCCGCGAACACCCGGCTCTATGCCATCGGCGACGTGCACGGGCGCCTCGACCTCTTGCGCGAGCTCCGGGCCACGATCCGCGCCGACGCCGAGCGCGGCCTCGGCCTCACGAAAATCGTTCATCTCGGGGATTACGTCGACCGCGGCCTCGAGAGCCGGGGCGTGCTCGATGCGCTCTGCGGCGAGCCGCTCGCCGGGTTCGAGTCCGTGTTTCTCATGGGCAACCACGACGAAATGATGCTGCGTTTTCTCACCGACCCGTCGGTCGGCCCGAACTGGTTCTTCAACGGCGGCGATGCCACGCTCTACAGCTACGGAATCGACAGCGAGCCCGCCCCTGGCGAAGGTTCGCCGGCGCGCTTCGCCCGCCTCTCGCGCGAGCTGAACGAGCGCCTGCCCGACGCGCACCAGGCTTTCCTCCGCTCGCTTCGGCTGGCGCACGTGGAGGGCGACTATTACTTTGTCCATGCCGGGGTGCGGCCCGGCGTGCCGCTCGAGCGGCAGACGCCGGAGGACCAACTGTGGATCCGGGAGGACTTCCTCGGCTCGGGCCACGACTTCGGCAAGATCGTCGTGCAC
>CAZVZP010000186.1:0-5220 GCA_964631625.1 uncultured Hyphomicrobiales bacterium
AAACTGATCGCACAGGGCCTTGTTCTCCAAGGCGCGGCGTTGTCCGACAGGCACACGGCAACGCCGCATTTTTTTGCCCCCGCGCCGGCCGCGGCCTAAGCGGGTCGTCCTCCGCGTTCCCCGCTCGCCCAAAGGCGCTCAGGCAAACGCGCGCACCTCGCCGTCTCGCACGATGACGCTCGCACGCGCAAGCGAGGCACGCTCGCAGGGCCCTTCGATGCAATACCCGTCCTCGATGCAGAACATCGCGCCGTGGGTCGCGCAAACAAGGAGCTCGCCCGCGGCATCGAGGAACCGATCCTCTACGAGGCCCTGCGGCGTGCCCCGGTGCGGGCAGGTGTTAACGTAGGCATAGACCTCGGTGGGTTCAGCGCCATGCGGACGCACGAGCACGAACGCCCGTTCCCCCAGGCTCACGCCACGCGCCGTGCCTCACGGCAGCTCCGCCAGCCGGCACAGCGTCGTCTCGCTCACGGGTCTGTCCGCGCGAGGTCGAGAATCCGGGCGAAGGCCGCATCGTCGACCGGCGAGACCGAGAGGCGCGGCTGGCGCACGAGCGCCAGATGCGACAGGGTCCGCTCGCCCTTGATCTGCGCCAGCGTCACCGGCATCGCCAGCGCCTTCACCGCTTTGACGTCCACCTGGACGCAGGTGCCGGTCCGATCGGAGGGATCGGGGTAGGCCGCGCGCGCGACCACGACGATGCCGACGATCCGCTTCTCCTTGCCCGAGTGGTAGAAGAAGCAGAGCTCGCCCTTCTTCATGCGCTTGAGGTATCCCTGGGCCTGGGCATTGCGCACGCCGTCCCAGTTGAGCGCCTTGGCCTTCACCTGCCGCTCCCACGAATACTCGGTGTCGGGGTCGCTCTTGAGGAGCCAGCGGGCCATGGCGCGCGGTTACTCCGCTTGCGGCTTGCCGATCACCCACTTCCAGGGGGTGATTTCAACGCGCGCGAACAGGCCCGTGCGCGCATAGGGATCCGTCGCAAGCAAACGCTCGGCGTCCGTGCGATCCGCCGCCTCGAGGATGAGCAGCGAGCCGATGGGCCGCTCGCCCGAGGGATCGAGCAAGGGCCCGGCGATCTTGACCGCGTGGCCCAGGCCCTTGAGGTATTCGAGATGGGCGGGCCTCATCGCGCGGCGCACGTCTGCGGCGGCGGGCTTATCCCACGCCTCGATCACGAACAGCATCGCCCGGCCTTCCCGTGCGGTCCTTAAGAGCCACGGGCTCGCCCTTATCCCGCGGCCAAGCCCCCGTCCACCATATAGACCCCGCCGGTGCAGTAGCGGCTCTCGTCGGAGACCAAGAAGAGCATCATCGCGGCGACCTCCTCGGGCGTCGCGAAGCGGCGCATCGGATTGGCCTGCATCAGCCGCTCGCGCGCGGCCTTGGGATCGCCCCGGCCATAGCCCTCCTCGAGCACCTTGACCATCGCGGTGTCGACCGGCGAGGGATTGACCGTATTGATGCGGATGTTGTCGCGCGCGCACTCGAGGGCGGCGGCGCGCATGAGGCCGACGATCGCGTGCTTGCTCGCCACGTAGGGTGCGATCTTGGGCACGCCGGCAACCCCCGCATAGGACGAGGTGATGACGATGCTGCCGCCGCCCTGCCGCTTGAGCGCCGGGATCGTGTGCTTGAGGCCGAGATAGACGCCGCGCACGTTGACGCGCATCACGGCGTCGAAGGTCTCGATGGGATAGTCAGGGAGCATCGCAACCGCGCCGGCGATGCCGGCGTTCAAGAGGGCGCCGTCGAGGCTGCCCAAGGCCGCCTCCGCTTCGCGCGCCAGACGCGCCGCGTCCTTCTCATCGGCGACATCCGCGACGCAAGAACTCGCGTTGAGCTCGCGCGCAAGCCGGGCCAGCGGTGCCTTGCTCACGTCGGTTAAGAAGAGCGCGGCGCCCTCGGCCTTGAACAGCCGGGCGGCCGCCGCCCCGATGCCTCCGGCCGCGCCGGTGATCACGACTCGCCTGCCCGACAACCGCCCCATCGCTACGCCTTGCCGATGAAAGTCTCGATGATGCGCGCATTCACCAGATCGGGCCGTTCGCGCATCACGAAATGGCCGGCGCTCTGGATGACCTCGAGCGTCGCCTTCGTATACCAGGCGAGAGCCACGTCGATCCAGCGTGCGGGCGCGACGGGATCCGCATCCCCTTGCAGAAAGAGCACCGAGCAATCCGAGATCGTTCGGTCCTTCTCGGTCCAAGGATCGGTCATCTTGTAGAAGTTGAAGCCGCCCTCGATGTTGCCGGGCTTTAAGAAGTTGTCGATGTAGATCTCGATCTCCTCGTCCGTGAACAGGTCCTTGTCGTAAGACCAGTGCGTGAAGAAATGCCGATAGTAGATGCGCACGGTCTCGCGGCTTACGCCCACGAGGCGAACCGCCATCGGCACGCAATGAAACATGGCGTACCAGGATTCGGCGAAATGCTCGGGCGAGAGATAACGCTCGGTCCAGCCGGGCGCGCTCGGGTTGATGATGATCGCCTCGACGATGCGCTCCGGCGCGCGGCGGATCAGCTTGTGGGCGACCTCCGAGCCGAAGTCGTGACCGACGAGAAAGCAGCGCTCGACGCCGAGAAGATCGAGCAGCTCGAGATAGTCCTTGACGACGCGCTCGGTGTGGTAGAGCTCGATGCGCTCGAGCGGCGGCTTCTCCGAATCGCCGAAGCCCCGCATGTCGGGTGCGATCACGTCGAAATGCTGCGCGAGCGGGCCGATGTTCTTGTGCCACTCCCAGGAGAAACCGGGCCAGCCGTGCAGCAGCAGGAGCGCCGGTCCCTGGCCTTCGCGCAGATAATGCAGGCGCACCTCCGAGAGCTGGGCATAGTGGCGGGCGAAATCTTCCGGGCGGCGGAGCGGCATCAAAGGATTTCCGGGGTCTAGGTGGGGCGTCGCCCGGGCGCGGGCGCAAACCCCGCCTCGGCGGCAAACGGGCGGGCCAAGAGGCCGGCGATGCAGGTGTCGATGTCGGCGCCCCGGTGGAGGATCGCGTCGACCGCGGAGGCGATCGGCATCTCGATGCCGTGGCCCTGCGCGCGCGCCACCACGGCCGGGGCCGTCGCCACTCCTTCCGCCACCGAGCGGCGCTCCGCGAGAATCTCGTTCAACGTCTTGCCTTGACCCAAGGCGACGCCGAGCGAGGTGTTGCGCGAGGCGGCACTCGTGCAGGTCAGGATCAGATCGCCGAGGCCGGAGAGCCCCGTGAGGGTCTCGGGCCGGGCGCCGAGCGCAACCCCGAGGCGAGCCATCTCCGCGAAGCCCCGCGTGATCAGCGCCGCGCGCGCGTTCTCGCCGAGCGCGCGCCCTTGCGCGATGCCGCAGGCGATGGCGAGCACGTTCTTGAGCGCGCCGCCGATCTGCGCGCCCATGAGATCATCGGTCAAATAGGGCCGAAAGGTCGCGCTGCCCAATGCCTCGACGATCGCGGCGCCCTCTGCGGCGTCGGCGCAGGCGATGGTCACCGCCGTGGGCAGGCCGCGCGCCACCTCGTGGGCGAAGGTCGGGCCCGAGAGAACGGCAAGCCGTGCTCCGGGCAGCTCCGCCCCCACCACCTCGGTCATGAAGCGGGCGCTCTCGCGCTCGATGCCCTTGGCGGCGATGACGACCGGTGCGCCCCGATAGTGGCCCGCAAAGCGCTTGAGCACGGCGCGCGTGAACTGTGCCGGCACGGCGAGCACGAAGAGGTCGGCTTCGCATAAGTCCTCGAGGCGGTCCGAGGCAATGAGCGAAGGTTCGAGCGCGATTCCCGCGAGATAACGCGGGTTCTCGCGGTGCTCGTTGATGGCGCGCATGGTCTCGCCCTCGTGCGCCCACAGCCGCACGGCGAGGCCCTTGCGGCACGAGATATGCGCGAGCGCCGTGCCCCAGGCGCCGGCGCCGAGCACGCCGATCAGCCTGTATGCGCTCATGCGCGCGCCCCAAGGCGGCCCGGTCGGCCGGCGCCCGCCGGTGGAGGGGCCGCCTCGTCGAGCGGCCAGCGCGCGCGCGGCGCCACGCTCAAGGGATCGGTGAGGCCGAGGTAGAGCCGTTCGATGCCGGCCCAGGCGATCATCGCCCCGTTGTCCGTGCACAGCCAGAGCGGCGGCAGCACCAGGCGGACGCCGCGCTCGGCGCAGAGCTTGGCGATGCGGGCGCGCAGGTGCGCGTTGGCCGCGACGCCGCCGGCCACGACGAGGGCTTCGGGTGCGCGGCGCAGTCGCTGAGCTGCGAGCGCAAGGGCGCCTCTCGTCCGGTCGATCAAGACATCGCCGATCGCGGCCTGAAACGAGGCGGCGAGGTCGGCGCAGGAGCGCTCGTCGAGCGGCGCCAGCGCCTCGACGTGATGGCGCAGCGCGGTCTTGAGCCCGGAAAAGGAGAAGTCGCAGCCCGGCCGGCCCAGGAGCGGGCGGGGCAGGTCGTAGCGTGCCGGGTTGCCGGTGCGCGCGGCATGCTCGATCGCCGGCCCCCCGGGGTAATCGAGGCCCAAGAGCCGGGCCCCCTTGTCGAAGGCCTCGCCCACCGCGTCGTCGATGGTGGTGCCGAGCCGCCGGTAGCGGCCGACGTCCTCGACGATCAGGAGCTGGCAGTGGCCGCCCGACACCATGAGCAGGAGATAGGGAAAGTCGAGCGGCTCGACGAGGCGGGCCGAGAGCGCATGGCCTTCCAGGTGATTGACCGCAACGAGCGGCAGCCGGTGCGCGGCGGCGATGGCCTTGGCGGTGACGAGGCCCACGATCAGCGCGCCGATGAGGCCGGGCCCGGCGGTCGCGGCGATGCCGTCGAGCTCTCGGAACGACAGGTGGGCGCGTTCGAGCGCCTCGGCGATGAGACGGTCCAAGTGCTCGACGTGGGCGCGCGCCGCGATCTCGGGCACGACCCCGCCGAAGAGCCGGTGCTTGTCCACCTGCGAGAGCACCACGTTGGAACGGATCGTCTTGTCCGAGGCGACCACGGCCGCCGCCGTCTCATCGCAGCTCGTCTCGATGCCAAGCACGTTCATGGGGGAGTCCCTGCTATAAACGCAAGCGGACTCTACCGACCGCCCGGGCGCGGCGCCAGCCGGACGCCGGCGGGGATAGGCTTTCGCGCGGGAGCGGCGATGGCATCGGATGCACTTCTTCGGATCGGCAGCCGCGCGAGCCGGCTCGCGCTCGTGCAGGCCGAGCAGGTGAAGCGCGCGCTTGAGGACGCCCACCCGGAGCTCGGCGAGGTCGGCGCGCTTAAGATCGTGCC
>CAZVZP010000187.1:0-4252 GCA_964631625.1 uncultured Hyphomicrobiales bacterium
AGATGCGTCGGCGCGAAAGCGAGTGCGCGCGCGAGCTCCGCGCGCCAATCGGCGGCCGACTGATCGGGCCGGGCGTAGATCAGGTCGAAGGAGAAGCGGGGGAAGATCGCTTGCGCGCGCTCGATGGTCTCGCACGCGTTGCGCGCATCGTGGCGCCGGCCGAGGAAGCGCAGCGCCGCATCCTCGAAGGCCTGCACGCCGAGGGATAAGCGGTTGACACCGGCGTCGCGAAAGGCCCGAAGGCGCGCCTCTTGTGCCGAGCTCGGATTGGCCTCGAGCGTGATCTCGAGGTTGGGGGCGGCCGGCCAATGACTCTCGGCGCATTCGATCACGGCGGCGCAGAGCTCGGGTTCCATGAGCGAGGGCGTGCCGCCGCCGAAGTAGAGGCTGTCGAGCCTCGCACGGGGGAAGCGCGCGGCCGTGTGCGCGATCTCGGCGAGGAGGGCGGCGCGCCAGCGCGCCTCATCGATCGCCTCGCGCACGTGGCTGTTGAAGTCGCAGTAAGGGCATTTCGACAGGCAGAACGGCCAGTGGACGTAGAGTGCGAGGCCGGGGCTCGCCCGGCAGGGGCCGATCGATCGGCGCTCTTCCTCGGCCGCTGGCTTCGAGGCCTCGGGGGCCAACGCCGATTTCATGCTCGTCCCGCCTGCGACGGCGCGGCGGCACGCTCCGGCTCGAAGCAGGCCTCGATCAGCGCGCGGAAGGCTCGCGCGCGGTGACTCATGGCGTGCTTTCTCTCGGGCTCCATCTCGCCGAAGGTCGTTGGCTCCCCTCGGGGCACGAAGATCGGATCGTAGCCGAAGCCCCGAGCGCCGCGCGGGGGAAAGCTCAGGGTGCCTTCGACCGTGCCCTCGAAGGTCTCCGTATGCCCATCGGGCCAGGCCAGCGCCAGCGCGCAGACGAAGCGCGCCGCAGCGCCGCTCGCCTGGCCCTTGCCGCGGCGGCGCTCGAGTTCTTCTTCGACGCGACGCATGGCCGCAGCGAAGTCGTGCGAGGCTCCGGCCCAGCGGGCGGAGTGGATGCCGGGGGCGCCGTCGAGTTCATCGACGATGAGGCCCGAATCATCGGCGAGCGCGGGTGTTCCGGCCGCCGTTGCGGCGGCGCGCGCCTTGAGCCGGGCGTTGGCGCGAAAGCTCGCTCCCGTCTCCTTTGGCTCGGGCAGGCCCAAGGCCGCGGCGCCTGTGATCTCGACGTCGCAAGGCGCGAGGAGATCGGCGATCTCGCGCAGCTTTCCCGGATTGTGGGTGGCGAGCACGAGACGCCGACCGGTGAACGACCGCGAAACCCTTCCGTTCATCGCACCTCCCCCGCGCGGGCGAGGCTCTCGCGCTGCAGCGCGTGGAGCTGCGCGACGCCTTGGCGCGCGAGCGCGAGAAGCGCCAAGAACTCGGCCTCGGAGAAGGGTGTACGCTCGGCCGTGCCCTGCACCTCGACGAGGCCGCCCGTGCTCGTGATGACGAAGTTGGCGTCGGTCTCTGCCGTGCTGTCCTCGGCGTAGTCGAGATCGAGCACGGGCGTGCCCTCGATGATGCCGCAGGAGACCGCGGCCACCTGGCCGTTCAAGGGGATGCGCTCGATCTCGCGTTTGGCGCGCAGGCGATCGAAGGCCAGATGGAGCGCGACATAGGCGCCGGTGATCGCGGCCGTGCGCGTGCCGCCGTCGGCCTGGATCACATCGCAATCGACCGTGATCTGTCGCTCGCCGAAGCCCGAGAGGTCGGCCACCGCGCGCAGCGAGCGGCCGATCAAGCGCTGGATCTCGTGGGTGCGGCCCGTGAGTCTGCCGCGCGCCGCCTCGCGTTCGGTGCGTGAATGGGTCGAGCGGGGCAGCATGCCGTACTCCGCGGTGATCCAGCCGCGCCCCGTGTTGCGCAGGAACGGCGGCACGCGCTCCTCGACGCTGGCTGCGCAGATGACGCGGGTCTGGCCGAAGGAGGCCTCGCAGCTGCCTTCGGCGTGGCAGAGCACGCCGGGCGAAAGAATGACGGGACGCATCTCTGATGGCGCGCGGCCCGAGGGTCGCATGGCGAATCCTGTGAGAGCGCTGTCGTCCAAACGTTTAAGCCGCGGGGGGCGCCCCGCGCGGCCGCGCCGAGCTTAACGGCGGCTTGCGCGTGCGGTCAAAGGCCGCGGGCACTCGAGGCGCCGAGCATTGACGCTCGCTCGGCCCCTGACTACATTTCAAAGCGACTCGCCAAGCCCCGGTGCTTTACCAAAAAAGTTGTGATGTTGCAAGAGCTTAACGAACGATCGCGGGAGATTCTGCGCCAGCTCGTGCTGGCCTACGTGGAGACCGGCGAGCCGGTCGGCTCGCGCATGCTCTCGCGCCGCTTGAGCGCGACGCTCTCGCCGGCGACGGTGCGCAATGTCATGGCCGATCTCGAGGACGCCGGTTTCCTCTATGCGCCGCACACCTCCGCCGGGCGGCTTCCCACCTACTCGGGCTTGCGCCTGTTCGTGGACGGCCTGCTCGAGCTCGGCAATTTGACCGAAGAGGAACGGCGCGGCATCGAGCTCAAGTGCCAGGCGGCCGGTCGCAGCGTCGAGGAAATGCTGGGCGAGGCGACCGAGGCGCTGTCGGGCCTTTCGCACTGCGCCGGGCTCGTCTCGGCGCCGCGCAGCGAGATGCCGCTCAAGCAGATCGAGTTCATGAGCCTAAGCCCGGGCCGCGCGCTCGCGGTGCTCGTGACCGAGAAGGGCACGGTCGAGAACCGGATCTTCGACGTGCCCGCCGATCTGCCGAGTTCGGTGCTGGCCGAGGCCACGCGCTATCTCAATATGCGCATTGTCGGTCGCACTCTGGGCGAGATCCGCGGCATGATCGAGCGCGAGATCGAGCAGCATCGCGCCCAACTCGACACGTTGACCGAGCGCGTCGTCGCCGCCGGGCTCGCGGCCTGGGCGGGCGGCGAGGGGAGCGAGGCACTCATCGTGCGCGGCCAGGCCAACTTGCTGCAGAACGTGTCCGCCGGCCAGGATCTCGAGCGCATCCGCGAGCTGTTCCAGGCGCTCGAAACCAAGAAGGAACTGGCACGCGTGCTCGAGACCGCGCAGCAGGCGGACGGCGTGCAGATCTTCATCGGCGCCGAGAACCCGCTGTTCGGCTTGAGCGAATGCGCGATGATCGTCGCCCCCTACCGGGACGGCAAGGCCAAGGTCATCGGCGCTATCGGCGTGGTCGGTCCGACCCGGTTGAATTACGCGCGCATCATCCCCATGGTGGACTACACGGCCCAGGTGATCGGTCGAATCCTGGGTTGACGGCGTGGGCTCAAACAACGGACGAGGCCATGGACGGCAACGAGAAGAGGGGGCCCAACGGCGGCGCGCCTCAAGAGGAGGTCGCCCAACCGCCGGCGCCGGTCGAGCCCGAACTCGGGCCCGCGGGCGGCCCGACAGCCCCGCCGAGCGAGCCGGCGGAGCTTGCGCAGGACGAGACGCTCGCGAGCGAAGTGGCGGAGCTCAGGGACCGCCTCCTGCGCGCGCTCGCTGAGACGGAGAACCTGCGCAAGCGCAAGGAGCGGGAAATCGAGGAGACGGGCAAGTACGCGATCACCGGCTTCGCGCGCGGACTGCTCGCCGTCTCGGACAACTTGAGGCGCGCGCTCGACAGCATCCCCGAGGAGGCCCGGGCCGAGAACGGGCTCTTGAAGACCATTGCCGAGGGCGTGGAGCTGACCGAGCGCGAGCTGCTCGCGCTGTTCGAGCGCCACGGCATCGGCAAGATCGACCCGCTGGGCGAACCCTTCGACTACAATTTCCATCAGGCCATGCTCGAGATGCCGAACACCGGCCAGCCGGCGGGCACGGTGGTGGACGTGATGCAGGTGGGCTACATCATCGGCGAGCGCCTGCTCCGCCCCGCGCTCGTGGCCGTGGCCAAGGCGGAGGGGCCGGAGGCCGAGAGCGCGGTCGAGCCGGGTCAGAAGCTCGACACCCGTGCCTAAAGGGCCACCCTTGGTGGATTATCACCAGAATGGCGGAATGATGCAGCTCGGGCGGCGGCCTCGAATTTACGGCGGTCGGCGGTTGAGGTCTTTTTACGGGCTTCCTATATAAGCCCGGCAATGCTCGATGCGCGCTTGCGCGGATGCCTGCCGGGGGCCCGCGCCTCTTGGGCCGTTGAGGGTCTTGAGCGGCTTAAGGCTTAAGGCGAGCGGAGCGCCGTGCGGGCTCGGGCTCGGGGAAGAAGGGGAAGAAGAGGCAAAATCATGGGCAAAGTCGTCGGCATCGACCTCGGCACGACCAATAG
>CAZVZP010000187.1:4262-4940 GCA_964631625.1 uncultured Hyphomicrobiales bacterium
CACGCCCTCGGTCGTGGCCTTCACCGACAACGACGAGCTCCTGGTGGGCCAGGCAGCCAAGCGTCAGGCGGTGACCAACCCGGAGAACACGGTCTACGCCATCAAGCGGCTGATCGGCCGCCCCTTCCGCGACCCCATGACCCAGAAGGACATCAACATGGTGCCCTACCGGATCGTCGAGCACACGAACGGGGACGCCTGGGTCGAGGTGCGCGAGAAGCGCTACAGCCCGAGTCAGATCTCCGCCTTCATCCTGCAGAAGATGAAGGAGACCGCCGAGCGGCACCTGGGCGAGAAGGTCACCAAAGCGGTGATTACGGTGCCCGCCTACTTCAACGACGCCCAGCGCCAGGCGACCAAGGACGCGGGCCAGATCGCAGGGCTCGAGGTCTTGCGCATCATCAACGAGCCGACCGCGGCCGCGCTCGCCTACGGGCTCGACAAGACAAAGAGCGGCACGATCGCGGTCTACGATCTGGGCGGCGGCACCTTCGACATTTCCATCCTCGAGATCGGCGAGGGCGTGTTCGAGGTCAAGTCGACCAACGGCGATACGTTCCTGGGCGGCGAAGACTTCGACATGCGGCTCTTGAACTATCTGGCCGAGGAGTTCCAGAAGGAGAACGTCATCGATCTCAGGAAGGACAAGCTCGCGCTCCAGCGCCTCAAGGAGGCGGC
>CAZVZP010000187.1:4950-5198 GCA_964631625.1 uncultured Hyphomicrobiales bacterium
AAGCACCTCAACATGAAGGTGACGCGGGCCAAGCTCGAATCGCTCGTCGAGGACCTCATCCAGCGCACCGTCGGGCCCTGCAAGTCGGCGCTCAAGGACGCCGGGCTCACCGCGGGCGAAATCGACGAGGTGATTCTGGTCGGCGGCATGACCCGCGTGCCCAAGGTGATCGAGACCGTGCGCACCTTCTTCGGCCGCGAGCCCCACAAGGGCGTCAACCCGGACGAAGTCGTGGCCGTGGGCGCCGC
>CAZVZP010000188.1:0-5118 GCA_964631625.1 uncultured Hyphomicrobiales bacterium
GCTTGGGCCACAGGCTGATGAGAGCGTCGAAGCGTCCGCTGGCAACGAGGGCGAGCTTATAGGCGATCGAGCTTATGGGCTCGATCGTCGACTCGGGAAAGCGCTCGCACCACAGCTTGCGGGCGAGCTCGGTGTGGCCCGAGAGCAGGGTGGCGCCCTTAAGCTCGCCTCGAGCGCTGACCTCGAGCGCTTCGCCGTTGCCGCGCGCGCCGCGGCCCGCTTCGGCCTCGAACAGCTCGTCCGTCGCCGGGTTGAACACGCAGCCGGCGATGGGACACCCGGCCTCGATGAGCGCTGCGGAGATCGCGAACTCCGGCTGGTGGCGGAGGAAGCTGCGCGTGCCGTCGATCGGATCGACCACGAAGACGCGGGCCCGGCCAAGGCGCGCGAGGTCGTCGTCGTGCTCTTCCGAGAGCCAGCCATACTCGGGGCGCGCCGCGAGCAACGTCTGGCGCAGGAACCGATCGACCGCGAGATCCGCCTCGCCCACCAGGTGCCCGGGGCGCTTCTCCCAGCTCGCGCCGCCCTCCTCGAAGTAGCGCAGCGCGATCGCCCCGGCCTCGCGCACCGCCTCGACCAGCAGGCGGTGTTCGCTCGAGGCCGCGGCTGCCGCGATGCCGCCCTCGGCATCCCTCATCGGCCGGCGACCGTCATGCCCTCGATGCGCAGCGTGGGTGCATTGATGCCGTAGCGAAACACGAGGTCGTCGGCCGGCGTGAGGCGGGCGAACATCTCCTTGAGGTTGCCGGCGACGGTGACCTCGCTGACCGGATAGGCGCAGCTGCCGTTCTCGATCCAGAACCCGGCGGCGCCCCGGCTGTAGTCGCCGGTGATGCCGTTGACCCCCATGCCGATCAATTCGGTGACGTAAAATCCCTCCCTAAGATCGGCCATGAGCTCGGCAGGGCTCAAGCGGCCGGGCGCGAGGTAGAGGTTAGAGGACGCCGGCTGGGGCAGCGAGGCGGCGCCGCGCCCGGCGTTGCCTGTTGGCTTAAGGCCGAGCTGGCGCGCCGAGCGGCAATCGAGCAGCCAGCCCGTAAGCCGGCCATCGTCGATCAAGGTGCGCCGCCGGGTCGCCACCCCCTCGCCGTCGAAGGGGCGCGAGGCGAGCCCGCGGGCCCTGAGCGGATCGTCGATGACGGCGATGCCGGGCGCGAACACGGGCTCGCCCAGCCGGTCCTTGAGGAAGCTCGTGCCGCGCGCGATCGCGGCGCCGTTGATGGCTCCGGCGAAGTGGCGCAAGAGCCCGTTCGCAACCCGCGGATCGTAGACCACGGGCACCTTGGCGGAGCGGGCCTTGCGCGGCTTGAGCCGCGCCACGGCGCGCTCGCCGGCGCGCCGGCCCACCGCCGCAGCGCTCTCGAGATCGGCGCGAAAGCACGCCGCGGCGTGCTCGTAGTCGCGCTCCATGCCGGCGCCCTCGCCGGCGATCACCGAGGCCGAGACCGAGACGGACGAGATCGCATAGCCGGCGTTAAAGCCCGTGGTCGTGGCGAGCGCCGCGACGCCTAAGCCGTAGGCCGCGCTCGCTCCTTCCGAGTTGGTCACGCCGGCGACCGCAAGCGCCGCCTCCTCGGCCTCCCGCGCGGTCTCGAACAGCGCCTCCGGCAGCGGCTCGGCGGCATCGCAGAGCTCGAGCGAAGGGATCGCGCGCGCGAGCTCATCCGGCTCGGCCAGGCCGCAGAACGGATCTTCCGGCACGCTGTTGGCCATGGCCACGGCCCGCTCGGCCAGCTCGTCGAGCGCGCCGGGCGAAAGGTCGGTCGAGGAGGCGAGCGCCTGGCGCTTGCCGATGACGACCCGCAAGCCCGCCTCCGCCGCTTCGGCGCGCTCGATGCCCTCCGAGCGGCCGAGCCGCCAGGCGACCGCGAGCGAGCGACCCTCGACGAGCACGGCGTCCGCGGCCTCGGCGCCCAAGGCCTTGGCCTTGGCGAGGAGCGCCGACAGGGTTTCGAGATGGCGGGCGAGGCTTCGTTCGGGTTCGAGCATGACGGTTCGAGGGCTTGTGCCCTTCTCTCTATAGCGCAGGCCCGCGCGCCGGGCGACCGGCCAGTTCAGAAATCGAACGGCGGCAGCTCGTCGATGCCGAGCGCCTGGCAGATCGCCTTGGCGGTCTCGGGCGCGATGCGTTTGCGCGAGCCCACGAGCGGCAAGGTTGCCGTGCGCGCACCGCGGCGCACCGTAACGCTCGCCACGCCGCCCGAGCCCTTGGTGCGTTCGCGTTGATCGAACGTGCAGCCGTGCTGGGCCAGCCAGCGGCGCAATGTCGCACTTTCCATGACGATCCTTCCCTCCGCGCCGGCGAGCGTCCCTTAAAGGCGGCCCGGGCCAAGGCGTCGCGCCCGCCTTTCCGGGCAAGGCTAGGGCAAAGGGCGCCTCGCTCGATGACCCAGGTCAAAATCGCCCGTGCGCGAGCCCGACGACGCTCGGCCGCGCTATGATCGGCGGCGTTTTTTTGGAGGGTGCCGTTGGATCGCGCCGAGCGCCTCGCCTTCGCCAAGGCCTATCCGTTCGCCCGGTCGCCGTTCTCCTTCGTGCTGGCCGGGGACCGCGCGCTCGAGCTCATGCGGCCCCTGCCCAAACGGCTCGCCGATGCGGCCGTGCGCGCGCGCGGCGTGGTGGTGCGGCTTGCCGATTACTGCCGGCGCGAGGGTCTCGACGCGCCGGTGCCGTTCTCGGAGCGCACGGCGGTGATCGCCTACGGCTCGAATGCGGCGCCCGAGCGGCTGCGCCAGAAGTTCGGCCCGCGCGAGCTCATCCCCGTGCTGCGCGCGACGCTTGCCCAATTCGATGTCGTGTTCGCGCCCCACTTCGCGCGCTATGGTTCGATTCCGGCAACGCTTGAGCCCTCGCCCGGAACCCGCGTCGAGGTCTTCATCACCTACTTGACGGCGAGCCAGCTTGAGACCATGGACGCGAGCGAGGTGGCCGCCGTTCAATCCCACTATGCGCGCGGCCTCCTGCGCGGCATCGGCCTCGATCTCGAGGCCGAAGGCCGGCTCGATCAGGCCGAGGTTTATGCCGCCAAGCGCGGGGCCCTGCGGCTCGATGGCGCCGCGCGGGCCTTCGCCACGATCGGCGCGCGCGCGCGCCGCTTACGCGCCCACACCCAGGAGGAGATGCTCGACCTCGTGCGCCGGTCCCTGGCACCCGAGGAGGCGCTCGATGATTTCCTCGACGGCACCATCGGCGACGAACGCCGGCGCGCCCACTGGAACGAGCTCCTGCGCGCACAGGCGGCGAACCGCCCGCTCCCCGGCTTCGAGGTGCGGGCCGGCTAAGGCTAAACCCCTCGCTCAGCCGATCAGGGGCGAGAGCAGCATGCCGATGAACACGATCCAGCCGAGCCAGGCGTTCGAGCGGAACTTTCTCAAGCAGTCGTCCGGGTCGTCGAGGCGCACGAAGAACGTCTGCCAAGCGAGCAGGGCGAGAGCCGCGCCGAGCGCCGCGTAATAGGGCCAGGAGAGGCCGCCCAGGAACCCAGCGACCGCGAGCCCGGCGAGCGTGAGGAGATAGAAGCCGCCGACCCAGACGGCGCTGAGCTCGCCCAGTTGCAGCGCCGTGGATTTGAGGCCGAGCGCGAGATCGTCTTCCTTGTCCTGGTGGGCATAGATGGTGTCGTAGCCCAGCGTCCAGAAGAAGCCGGCGCCGTAAAGCGCGAAGGCGGGCGCCTCGAGCGCGCCGCTCGCTGCCGCCCAGCCCATCAGCGCGCCCCAGTTGAAGGTGAGGCCGAGGAAGGCCTGGGGCCAATGGGTGAAGCGCTTCATGAACGGGTAGGCCACAATGAGCGGCAGCGCGAGGGCGCCAAGCACGATCGTCAAGGTGTTGAACGAGAGCAGCACGGCGAGCGCTGTGAGCAGCAGGAGGGCGAGGAAGACGAAGGCGCGGGCGAGCGAAAGCTCGCCGCTCGCGAGCGGGCGCATGCGCGTGCGCGCCACCTCGGCGTCGATGCGCCGGTCGACCATGTCGTTGATCACGCAACCGGCCGAGCGCATGACCAGGCTGCCGAGCGCGAACAGGCCCAAGAGGGCGATGTCGGGCCTGCCCTCGCCCGCGAGCGCGATGCTCCACACGCAGGGCCAGAGCAGGAGCCAGATACCGATCGGCCGATCGAGGCGGGCGAGCCTGAGATAGGGGCGAAGGCCTCTGGGCGCGGCGGCGAGCCAGCCGCTCTCCTCGCTCTTCGTCCCGCTCGCCTCGCTCATGCTAGGTTGATACCGGCAACCGTGGGGCCGCTCAAGCGGTCAACTTGTGTTCCGCGAGCGATCGGGGTGAGCAAGCGAGCTGCCGAGAGCCAAAAACGGGAGCCGGCCGCGCGGGTGCGCCTCTTTCTCGAGGCGCCGTTCGAGGCCGGTGCGCTCGTCCTGCTGCCGCCGCGGGCCCTCCATCATCTCGGAACCGTCCTGCGCCTTGCCGCCGGCGCGAGCCTCCTCGTCTTCAACGGACGCGACGGCGAGTGGCGGGTGCGCATCGAGCGCCTGTCGCGCAAGGGCGGCACGGTCCGCCTCGAACGGCAGGTCGCGCCGCAACTCGAGGGCGCGGACCTGCGGCTCCTGTTTGCGCCGGTCAAGCGCAGCCGCCTCGACCTGGTGGCGGAAAAGGCGACCGAGCTTGGTGTCGCCGCGCTTGGGCCCGTGCTCACCGCGCGCACCAACGCCGAGCGGGTCAATCTCGAACGCCTGCGCCGACACGTGGTCGGGGCGGCCGAGCAATGCGGGCGTCTTAGCGTGCCGGCCGTGCTCGAGCCCGTCCGGCTCGAGGACCTCGTGTCGCGCTGGGACGCCGAGCGCCGCCTGCTGTTTTGCGACGAGGCCGGCGGTGCGCCGATCGGCGAGGCGCTGCGCCGCGAGGCGGCAGGAATCGACGCCGCACGGCCGCCGCGCTGGGCCGTGCTCATTGGTCCCGAAGGCGGCTTCGCATCCGAGGAGCGCGCGGCCTTGCGCCGGCTTCCGCAATGCCTGCCCGTGTCCTTGGGCCCGCGTTTGCTGCGCGCGGAGACGGCGGCGATCGCCGCGCTTTCGCTCTGGCAGGCGCTGCTCGGGGACTGGCACCGCTGACGGCGTAGCGCGCGCCGCGCTTGGGCAGGCGCCCTCTTTCGAGCGCAAGCGGCGCTTGCCG
>CAZVZP010000189.1:0-5093 GCA_964631625.1 uncultured Hyphomicrobiales bacterium
TCGCTCGGCCGGCGCGGCGCCGGCTCTCGCAAGAGACGCTCGAGTTCGGCGCGGTCCTTGAGCCCAATGACGGGCCGCTTTGCCAAAGCCAGATTGTGATCGACGAGATAATCGACGATGCGATGGGCGAAGGCGCGCAGCGTCTCGGGATCGAGCTCGAGACGGGCCGGGTCGCGCGGCTGGGTCACCGGATCGGACTCCTCAGCGACACTCCAGGGCTCCCGCGGGGATCAAGACAGGCCGTCGATGGAGGTCTTCAAGTCCCACTCGGTGAGGGTCGCGCAATAGCGCTCCCACTCCTCGCTCTTGTAGGGTGTGAACACCCGATCCATGTCGCCGGAAAGCGGCGCTCGCGGAGTGTCGCGTCGAGGTCGACGATGCCGAGGTGAACCGTCCCGATGTTCGCCGATTTCAGCGCGGCCAGCGCCCGTGCGGCAGTCGAACCGGCACCGCGACCCATGATCGTCGTCTCCGCCGGGATCGAGCGGACCGCCGGCCCCTAGCGTGCTCGGAGCCTGCGACTCGCGCTCGGCTCGCTCATGATGAACACCGAGAGGAGCAGGAGCGCAATCGACCCAACGATAATCACCGAGCCGATGGCGTTGATCTCGGGCGTGATGCCCCGGCGAATCGTCGACCAGATGTACATGGGCAGCGTGTTGTCGCGGCCGGTGAGGAAGTAGGTCACCGGGATTTCGTCGAACGACAACGTGAACGAGATCAGCGCCGAGCCGATGATCGCCGAACGGATATTGGGCAACGTGACGTGCCAGAACGTCTTGAGCGGGGTGGCGCCGAGATCGGCGGACGCCTCCTCGATACGCCGATCGAACCGCTGGAGCCGCGCAAACACGTTGGTCACCGTGATCGCGCAGAGCGCGGTGCCGTGGCCCACGATGACAGTCATAAGGCTCAAGGGCACGCCCACCATGCTGAAGAAGTTGAGCATGGCGACGCCGGTGATCAGACCGGGCAGCGTGATCGGCAGGATCACGAGCCGGCGCAACGCCGTCTTTCCCGGGAAATTGTAGCGATCGAGCGCGAGCGCCGTGGGCACGCCCACGATGAGGCAGATGACCACGGCGGCGAGCGCCACTTTCACGCTGTTGGACAGCGAGGTCAGGAGCTCGCCGTTCGAGAACGCCTTCTCGTACCAGTCGAGCGTCCAGCTCGTGAGCGGCAGCCGCGTCACCGCGTTCGAGTTGAAGCTGAACAGGATGAGCGTCGCAATCGGCCCGTACAGGAAGGCCAGCACGCAGCCCGCGGCCACCGCGAGCGTCGGCGTCGTGAGGTCCCGCCCGAAGAAGCGGAACCGCATGCCGCGGACGCCCGCGCCCCCGCGCACTCCCGCTCGTTCGACGTAGACCGACATGGCTTACCCCAGGTTGAGCCGTCCGACGCGCTCGAGCTTGTCGGACGCCGTGATGATCCCGAGCACAATGAACAGCATGACCATCGAGATGGCCGAGCCGAGCGGCCAGTTCATGGCGATGCCGAATTGGGTGGCGACGACGTTGGAAATCATGTTCGAGTACGGCCCGCCCACGAGTTGGGGCGAGATGAAGTCGCCGACCGAGAGGCAGAAGGTGAAGGTGAAGCCCGCGAGCACGCCCGGCAGCGACAGCGGCAGCGTCACGCGCAGGAACGTGCCGAAGTTGCCGATCCCCAAGTCTTTCGAGGCTTCGATCAGGCTGCGCGGAATCTTCTCGAGCGAGGCGTAGAGCGGCATCACCATGAACGGCGTGAAGATGTAGGCCATGGTGATCACCATGGCGAACTGGTTGTAAAGAAAGAGCTGCACCGGCTCGTCGATGATGCCGGTCCACATCAGGAAGCTGTTGATGATCCCTTCCGTGCCGAGGATCGTCTTCCAGGTGTAGGCGCGCAGCAGGTACGACACCCAGAGCGGGATGATCGTTGCCACGTAAAGGATGAGCCGCACGCGCGGCGAGCGCACCTTGAAGACGATGTAGTAGGTCAACGGATAGGCGAGCAGGAAGGCGACGATGGCCACGAAGAAGGAGATCTTCAGGCTGCGCACCAGCACCAGATAGTACTGCGGATCGCTCGCGAGCTGCAGGTAGTTGCCGAATTGCACGTCCGGCACCATGAAGGGGAACTGCTTCGCGTAGAAGCTGATGATGAACATGATGCCGTAGGGCACGAGCAGCACGGTGCCCCACCACATCGCCGGGCCTGAAAAGAGCGCGGCGAAGCCGTAGAAACGCTGCCGCTTATGACGGTTCATACCCGGTCCTCGGCCTTGTAGTGCGTTACCACCTCTTCGAACAGCGTGACGCAGGCGGGGTCGAGCGCGAGCGACACGGTCTGACCGGCCGACGGCAGCGCGGCCCGGCCCACCGCCGTGTCGAGCTGCTGATGCACCTCGATCAGGCCGTCACCGCCGATGTCGAGCGCCATGCGCATCGAATCGCCGTGGAAGTATTGCTCACGGACCGTGCCCTTGAGCAGGTTGAAGCCGTCGGGCGCGCCCTGGCCGTTCAGCAGAATGCGAATCTTCTCGGGCCGCACGCAGAGCATCACCTCCGCGCCGACCTGCGGTCGCTTGCCCGGAGCCGCGACGCGGATCTGGCTGGTTCCATAGCGCGTGACCACCGCATCGGGCCGCACCTCGCTCACCTTGGCCACCAGCATGTTCGAGTTGCCGAGGAAATCGGCGACATAGGGCGACCCCGGATGGTCGTAAAGCTCGGTCGGCGTGCCAATCTGCACGAGCCGCCCCTTGTCCATGACCATGACGCGGTCCGACATGACGAGCGCCTCGGTCTGATCGTGGGTCACCATGATGAAGGTGAGGCCCAGCTGCTGGTGCAGATGCTTGAGCTCGATCTGCATGGCCCCGCGCAGCTTGGCATCGAGCGCGGACATCGGCTCATCGAGCAAGAGCACCTTCGGCTTGCGTACGAGCGCGCGCGCCAGCGCCACCCGCTGGCGCTGGCCGATGGACAGCTCCGAGGGTAGGTTGTTGGCTTTCTCGGGCAGCTCAATCTTGCGCAAGGACTCGGCGACCTCGCGGGCGACGTCGGCCTTGGCCCAGCCGGCCATGCGCAGGCCGTAGCCGATGTTCTGCGCCACCGTCAGGTGCGGAAACAGGGCAAAATCCTGAAACATCATGTTGAGCGGACGGCGATAGGGCGGATCGTCGGTCACGTCCTGGCCGTCGAGCAGGACACGGCCCGAATCCGGGTACTCGAAGCCGCCGATCATGCGCAGCATCGTGGTCTTGCCGCAGCCCGAGGGGCCCAGCATGGTCAGGTACTCGCTTTCCCGGACCTGGAGGCTCACGTTGTCGACCGCCACGACCCCGCCGGGGAACACCTTGGTCAGATGCTGAAGCTCAACGATATTGGCCATTCGACGTCCCGGTCACGTTCTCCCAAGGGTTCAGAATGCCACAGCCGCGGCGGCCACGCCACGCGCGACCCGGCACCGACGATGCGGTCCCCCCGCCCTTCGAACCCCGCGGCGGCGCCCGAGGCGGCTCGCCCAGCGGTTCGACCCAGCAAGGCCCGCCTCGGCCGGCTCGGGCCCGGCTCGGGCGAGCGCCCGATCCAGCCTGGCCCCCCGGTGCGCTTTGGTGCGCCCTGCTCCCCTTCGCAAACCCCTAGTCCAAAGACGGCCTGGACCCTGCCCACTCCGCAGCGTCACACAACAAGGGGCTGCAACTGATTGAAAAATTTTCCGGTCTGGTATCGGCGGTCATGGCCTTTGTCAACGCAGTTTCTCGCACGCCGCAAGGATTTTCCGCCGCAAGATCAAGGGGATGCGGCCAATGCCCAGCGTGGCGCGCCCTCCAGGATTCGAACCTGGGACCCACAGCTTAGAAGGCTGTTGCTCTATCCTCTGAGCTAAGGGCGCGCACCAGGGCTGGGCCACTCAAGCTACACCAGGGGCGGCGTGCCAAGAAAGGCCGAGCCGCCGGCGTTGGCACAAAAGAGGCCGCGCCAGGGGCGCTTCGACTGTAGACGGCAAGGGGGGGCCGGCCGGACCGGGCCCCCTCTTGCCATCCAACGTGCCTGGGCGGGTCCGCTATTGAGCGGCCTTCACACTGTTCCAGGCATTGATATAGGCATCCACGCGAGCCGGCTCGCGCCAGAAGTCGAGGCTGTCGATGTAGTCCGGGTCGTCCTGATGGAGCTCCATGAACCGCTCCTCCGAGACGCATTCCTTGATCGCCACCGGATTGGCCGCCGAGTAGCCGGTGACACCGACCACGCCGCACTGGCCTTCCGGACCGCTTGCGAAATTGAGCCACTGGTAGACGCAAGGGTTCTCGCTGTGACCCTTGACGATCTGCCAATCGTCTTGCCAGCCGTCGGCGTTCTCGACGGGAATGTACTCGACGATGTCGATGCCCTGCTTCATAACCTCGGCCGACTGGTAGCCGCCCCAGGTGTTAGAGATCACGACCTCGCCGTTCGCATAGAGGTTGATGAGCTCGCCGGCCGTGGCCCAAAACTTGCGCAGCTTGGGCTTGAGCTCGATCAGCTTGGCCACCGCCTCGCCCAGCTGCTCATCCGACATGTCATAGACGTTGATGTCCTTGCCGTAGAGCATGCGGGCGGTGATGTAGAGCGAGGTCTTGTCGTCCCATAGCGAGATGCTGCCCGCGACCTCCTCGTTGGTCCACAGATCGGCAAAGCTGAGCGGCCCTGAGACCTTGTCGGTCCGGTACATCAAGGGGATCGAGCCCCAGGTGTAGGGCATGCCCCAGACCTGCCCGTCGTGGGTCGTCTGCGGATCGAGGTTGCGGAACTTCTCGTAAATCTCATCCCAGTGCTCGAGCTTCGAGATGTCGATCGGCTCGACCAACCCCGCCTTACGCATGATGCTAGTCGTATCGATCGAGGGCGTTATGACATCGTAGGGCGCGGCGCCTGCGGCGAGCTTGGCCGGGAACTCGTCGTTCGAGCCGACGTAGGTGCGGGTGATGGTGCAGCCCGTCGCCTCCTCCCAGGCCTTGGTCACGTTTTCGTCCGCGTATCCCTCCCAGATCAGCATGTTGAGATCGCCCGCCTCGGCCGTCTCCGCACCGAACGCCGAGCCGCCCGCCGCGAGCGCAAGGGCCGATA
>CAZVZP010000190.1:0-1794 GCA_964631625.1 uncultured Hyphomicrobiales bacterium
GGAGGCTGGGTGCGCGTTTCGGCGACCCGGTACGGCCGCTGCTGCTCTCCGTGCGCTCGGGCGCGCGCGCGTCCATGCCCGGCATGATGGAGACGGTGCTGAACCTGGGCCTCACCGACCAGACCGTCGAGGGCCTCAAGGCGCATTCGGGCGACGGCCGCTTCGCCTTCGACAGCTACCGCCGTTTTCTGCAGATGTTCGGCAACGTGGTGCTCGGCGTCGAGCACCATCGCTTCGAGGATATCCTCGCGCGCCACAAGGACGCGCGCAGCTTCACGCTCGATACGGAGCTCGACGAGGGCGAATGGCGCGCGGTCATCGCGCGCTACAAGGAGACGATCGAGGAGGTCGCCCGAGCGCCGTTCCCGCAGGAGCCCGAGCAGCAGCTGTGGCGGGCCATCGGCGCGGTCTTCGATTCGTGGATGAATGCCCGCGCCGTCACCTACCGCCGCCTGCACGACATTCCCGATTCCTGGGGCACCGCGGTCACCGTGCAGGCCATGGTGTTCGGCAACATGGGCGAGGACTGCGCCACGGGGGTCGCGTTCACGCGCAACCCCTCGACCGGCGAGAAGGCGGTGTTCGGCGAGTACCTCGTCAACGCGCAAGGCGAGGACGTGGTCGCCGGCATCCGCACCCCGCAGCCGCTCGCGCGCGCCTCCGCAAAGGACGCCGAGACGCTCGTCAGCCTCGAGGAGGCGATGCCCAAGGTGTACGGCGAGCTGAGCGAGGTCTTCGGGCGGCTCGAGGCCCACTACCGCGACATGCAGGACGTCGAGTTCACGGTCGAGAAGGGCCGCCTCTTCATGCTCCAGACGCGCGCGGGCAAGCGCACGGCGCGTGCCGCGCTCAAGATCGCGGTCGACATGGTGGGCGAAGGGCTGCTCGACGAGCGCGAGGCGGTGGGCCGCGTCGAGCCCTCGGCGCTCGATCAGCTCTTGCACCCGAGCCTCGATCCCAAGGCGGCGCGCACCGTGATCGCGCGCGGCTTGCCTGCCTCGCCGGGCGCGGCCACGGGCGCCGTCGTGTTCAGCGCCGACGAAGCGGGCGAGCGTGCGGCCCGCGGCGAGGCCGTGATCCTCGTGCGCGCCGAGACGAGCCCGGAGGATATCCACGGCATGCACGCGGCGAAGGGGATCTTGACGAGCCGCGGCGGCATGACGAGCCACGCCGCCGTGGTGGCGCGCGGCATGGGGCGCCCCTGCGTCTCGGGTGCGGGCGCGGTGCGCATCGATTACCACGGCGCCCACTTCCGGGCGGGCGAGGAGATCGTCAAGCGCGGCGACGTGATCACCATCGACGGCTCGACCGGCGAGGTCATGCGGGGCGAGGTGGCCATGCTGCAGCCCGAGCTTTCGGACGATTTCTTGAAGCTCATGGGCTGGGCCGATGCGATCCGCACGCTTAAGGTGAGGGCCAACGCGGAAACGCCCAAGGACGCGGAAACCGCCGCGCGCTTCGGCGCCGAAGGCATCGGCCTGTGCCGCACCGAGCACATGTTCTTCGAGGACGACCGCATCTTGGCCGTGCGCGAGATGATCTTGGCCGAGGACGAGGCCGGGCGCCGCCGGGCGCTCGCCAAGCTCCTGCCCGTGCAGCGCAAGGACTTCGTCGAGCTGTTCCTCATCATGGCGGGCAAGCCCGTGACGATTCGCCTCCTCGATGCGCCGCTCCACGAGTTCCTGCCCAAGACCGAGGAGGAGTTCGAGGAGCTCGCGCGCTCGGCGCAAGTGGACGTCAAGCGCGTCAAGGTGCGCGCCGATCAGCTGTCCGAGACGAATCCCATGCTCGGCC
>CAZVZP010000190.1:1804-3123 GCA_964631625.1 uncultured Hyphomicrobiales bacterium
CACCTACCCCGAGATCTACGAGATGCAGGCGCGCGCGATCTTCGAGGCCGCGCTCGACGTGGCGCGCACCACGGGCCGCACCGTCGTGCCCGAGATCATGATTCCGCTGGTTGCGACCAAGCGCGAGTTCGAGCTCATGCGCAAGCTGGTGGATGACGTCGCCGCGGCGCTGATGACGGAGCGCGGGGTCCGGCTCGACTACCGGGTCGGCACCATGATCGAGCTGCCGCGCGCCGCGATCTGCGCCGGGGCGATCGCCGAGAGCGCCGAGTTCTTCAGCTTCGGGACCAACGATTTGACCCAATCGACCTTCGGCATCTCGCGCGACGACGCGGCCAATTTCCTCGACACCTACATCCGCCGCGGCATCCTCGAGCACGACCCGTTCGTCACGCTCGATCAGGAGGGCGTGGGCCGCCTCATCGAGATCGCGGCCGAGGCCGGCCGGCGCGTGCGCCCCGACATCCACATGGGCATCTGCGGGGAACACGGCGGCGACCCGGCCTCGATCCACTTCTGTCACCGGGTCGGGCTCGAGTATGTGTCCTGCTCGCCCTACCGCGTGCCGATCGCGCGGCTTGCGGCGGCGCAGGCGGCGCTGCGCTGCACTCCTGAAAAGGGCTGAATGCCGGTGCCCGAGGACGCCCGTGCGCTCGCGCGCTTGAGGCACGGAGGCAAGGCGGCGCTCGCGGAGGCGCTGGCCCTGATCGAGAGCGCGCCCGATGCGCCCGAAACTCTGGCGCTCCTGGAAGCGGCCTTTGCCGCCGCCGGTGCCGAAGTTGTGGGTATCACGGGGCCGCCCGGGGTCGGCAAATCGACCCTGATCGGCGCCCTGATCCGCCGCCTGCGCCGAGCCCAGCCAATGCGCACGGTGGGCGTGATCGCGGTCGATCCGTCGTCGCGCCGCTCCGGCGGCGCGTTGCTCGGCGATCGGCTGCGCCTTGCGGTCGATGCGGCCGATCCCGGCGTGTTCGTGCGCTCGATGGCGGCGCGCGAGCGCCTGGGCGGGCTGTCGGCGCTCACCTATCCCGCGATGGTGCTCATGCGCGCGCTCTACGATGTGGTGCTGATCGAGACCGTGGGCGTCGGGCAATCGGAAACCGATGTCGCCTCGGTCGCCGACACGGCGATCTTCTGCGTGCAGCCGGGCTCGGGCGACGCGCTGCAATTCATGAAGGCAGGCATCGTCGAGATCCCGGACATCGTCGCCGTGACCAAGGCGGATGCGGGCAGTGGCGCGCGCCGCGCCGCTGCCGACGTCGAGGCGGCGCTCGCCTACGCGGCAGGCGGTGCGTGGCGGATTCCGGTGCTCGGCCTCT
>CAZVZP010000190.1:3133-5030 GCA_964631625.1 uncultured Hyphomicrobiales bacterium
CGAGATGGTTCGCCAAGGGTACAGCCCCGAGTACGGTGCTCGGCCGCTCGGCCGTGAGCGGCGAGGGTCTGGACGAGCTTGAGGCGGCCATTGCCCAGCACCGCGCCCATCTCGGAGCCGAGGGCCGCGGCGCGACGCGGCGAGGTGAGCAGGCGCGCGCCTGGCTCGCCGATGCCGTGCGCGAGCGCTTCGGAGCCGAGGGCCTAGAGCGTGCGGGCGCGCCCTCGCTCGCGGCGGGCGAGGCGCCCTTCCGCGCGCTCAAGCGGCTAGTCGATGCGCTCCTCGCCTAAGTCGCCGATCCGCGCCCACTTTGGCGCGATGGGCCGAAGCACGGCGCTCGCCGCCCGAAGCGGCGTGCCCTGCTGCTCCGAACGGCGGACGTCCTCGAGGCGCAGGAGCGCAAGGCCCATACCGTCAAGCCCGCTCCTCATCTCGCCCGCCTCGTGCTCGCCCAAGAGGATCGGCGTGCCGGGCTGGGGCACGGGCCCCTCGACCGCGACCTTGAAAAGGCGCTTCTTGATCAGGCCGCGGTGTTTGGTGCGCGCGGTCAGTTCCTGGCCGATGAAGCAGCCCTTCTCGAAATCGACGCCGTTGAGCTCCTCGAAGCCGTTCTCGAGCAGGATCGCCTTCTCGATCGCCATGTCGCGGCTGCCGTCGGGCACGCCGAGTTCAAGCCGCAGCCTCTCGTAGTCCTCCGCCGCGCCCGCCGCGAAGCCGAGCGCCGCGAACGCGTGCAGGGCGCTCGCGCGCGGGACCATCGCGCGCGCGCCGAGGTCGACGAGCCGAGGGTCGGTGTAGGCGACGCCGCCATCGAGCGCGCGGGTTGCGCCGCCCTCGGCGGCGAGCCCCAGCGCCTCGCTGCTCCCCAGTCCGATCAAGGCGGCGCAAAGATAATCGCCGGAGCGGTCGTCGAAGGCGACGCGCGCGCGCACCTTGTAGAGGGTGAGCCGCCGGATGAGCTCCGCCAGCCGGTTCGCCTCGCAATCGAGGAGGAAGCGGCCTCCGCTCTCGGCAACGAACAGATCGGCCAGGAACTTGCCCTGCGGCGTGAGAAAGCCGGCGTAGATCGTGCGCGCGGGCGAGACCTTGCGCATATCGTTCGAGATCATGCCCTGGAGGAAGCCGCGGGCGTCCTCGCCCGATATTGCGAGAACCGAGCGCCCCGCAAGCACGACATAACGCCGATCGGTCATTGCTTTACGTCCTTCTTTGGCCTGACGCATTCCAGCCCCTCAAGCTTGGCAAGGGGGAAGGCGAGGCGATATAAGCAGGGCGCCCCTTAAGGAGGCCCCGGGATGCTCATTACTTTGGTCGATGACTCGGTCCCTTTCAACGGGGCGAGCGTGGCGGCCGAACCGCTCGGCGGCCCCGAGAAGGCCTTCGCGGCGCTCGCCGCCGCCATCGCCAAGCGCGGCCACGTCGTGCGGGCGCTCTCGCGCACCGCCGTCGCGGTGGCGATCGACAACGTGAGCTGGCTGCCCCTCGACGGCCGCAAGCCCGCGATCACCGAGGTTCTGATCGCGTTCCGCCGGGCGCAGCTCTTGGATTTCATGCCCGCGACCAAGCGCAAGATTCTCTGGCTCACGCGCCCCGCCGAGGCGCTCACACGCCTGCCCGCGGCGCCGATCATCGCCCGCACCGAGCCCCATCTCGTGTTCGTGAGCAACGCGCAGCGCGCGACCTACAGCGGCGATCCCCCCGGGCTCGCGCGGGTCTGCCCCTTCGGCGTCGGTGCGATCTATCTCACGGCGGGCGAGATGGAGCCCGCCAACCCGCCGACGGCGCTGGCCACCACCCATCCGAGCCATGGCCTCGACTGGCTGCTCGAGCTGTGGGCGGCCAAGATCGAGCCGCAGATCCGGGGCGCGGAGCTGCATGTCTATTCTAGCTCGCTCGC
>CAZVZP010000191.1:0-5007 GCA_964631625.1 uncultured Hyphomicrobiales bacterium
ACGATCGAGAAGGGCACGCCGTTCTATGCCCTCGAGCGCGCAGGCGCCCTTGCATGCCCCGCGGAAGAGGACGCCGCGCTCCTGTTCGAGACGACGCAAGAGGTCTTGGATGCGGCCGGTCTTCCGGCCTACGAAATCTCGAATCATGCGCGCGAGGGCGAGGCGTGCCGCCACAACCTCGCCTATTGGCGCTACCAGGACTACGCCGGCATCGGCCCCGGCACCCACGCGCGCCTGGCCGAGCACGGCGCTCTTCTCGCCATCCGCCGCATCGCCCAGCCCGAGGCGTGGCTCGAGCAGGTCGAAAGCTTAGGCCACGGCATTCAAGAGGAGCGCGCGCTCGAGCTTTCCGACCGCATCGAGGAGGCCGTGCTGATGGGATTGCGCACGCTCGAGGGCATCGATGCCGAACGCTTCGCCGAGCGCACGGGCGCGAGGCTCGAGGATGCCGTGCCCGAAGCGAAGAGCCGCCCGCTCGAGGACGCCGGCCTGATCGCGCGCGACGTGCGGGGCTTGCGCGCGAGCCGGGCCGGCCGCCCCGTGCTCAACGCTCTCATCGCACGCCTCATCGCGTAATGGCAGACCGGCGGCTCCGCCGCACCGCTCAGCCGGAGCCCTTCGAGAGCAGGCGCACCGTCGCGGAGTGAAAATCGCGCCGGTGCAGGATGGCCACGACCCAGGTCGTCGTGGCGATAAAGAGCCACGGATTGACGAACCAGCCGAGGGCCGCTAGCGCGGAATCCGATCGAGTGAAACACGCGGGGATTGTCTTAAGCGTGCCGATGGTCCCCCTCACCCCAACCCTCCCTCGCAAAGGGGGAGGGAGCTATTTGTTTTGTCCCCCCTCCCCTCGCGGGAGGGGTAGGGGGAGGGGGCTGCTTTCACTCGATCGGATTCCGCTCTAGCGTAACTCGTGGTGCGTCATACGTCCCTAGTGGCGGTCGTGGTGCACTCCAGATGGAAACTCGGCAAGATCGCCGGGTGATCCGGCCCAGGCTGATCCCAAAGGATGACACCGCTATGAGAGTCGTCGGCCGCGTTCGCCATGAGAGCGGGTTGGTTCGGCGGAAGTACGGCTGAGAGACACAAAGGAATAATGCTAATGCCGGCCATATCAATGCTCCTCTTATGTGCCTTCCTTCTGCCGCTTTATCAAATTGACGGCGCCGGCGTCCACCTTTCGGCCGCTCCGATAAGCTATACGGCGACGGTTTGAAAGGGGCGTCGGCTCCCCAAGGAGCCCGAGCGTCGTGGCCTCGTGCCTACTCGGCGGCCTGGCGCTGGCCGGGGAGGTCGCCGAGCGCATCGAGCACGAGCGAATGGAAGTGGTGCAGCGCGTGCTTGCTCACCTCGGTGCGCCCTTCGTCGATCACGTAGCGGCTCTGATGGAAGCCGCGCTGCGCACCCTGCAGGGCCAGCTCGGCGAGCGCGTCGTCGAATTGCTCCGAACGGCCACGTCACCGCGCGAGCGGCTGCGCGCGGTGCTCGACGGCAACTTCGCGCCCGGGCTGTTCACCAGCAATGGCGCGCACGTCTGGATGGCGTTCTTGGGCGAGGTGCCGTTCCGGTGCGAGAACGCGAAGCTCCAGCACATCATTCATAGCCGCCTGCGCAGCAATCTGATGCCCGCGTTGCGCTACTTCCTGCCCGAGAACCAGGCGGAGGAGGCGGCGTTCGGGCTGCGCGTCTTGATCGACGGGCTGTGGATGCAGTGCGCCGCGGGCGCCCAAGGCTTGAGCCGCGAGGCGGCGCTCTCGGAGATCGACCGCTACCTCGAGGGACGCATCCCGGCGTGGAACCGCGAGCTGTCGCGGGGCCGGCCCAGGGTGCGCGAGCGGGGCATAAGCCGCGCGCGCAGCTAAGCCGCCGTGCGCGCCCGCAGCGTGCCTTGACAGGCCCGGAAGGGCCACCCTAAATGCGTGTTCCCGCGGCGGAGTAGCTCAGTTGGTAGAGCAGCGGAATCATAATCCGTGGGTCGGGGGTTCGAGTCCCTCCTCCGCTACCAATCCTTGTTCGCGCCGGCCGGTCCGTTCCGGGTGCCCGTACACTGGGCCCCGGGCGCCTGCGTCCGGCTCTTAACACCGCGGAGGAGGTGGCCAAGGGACCGCACGTGCTGGCGATCAAAGCGACCCGGGCGTGTTTGAGAAGCGCCTGGTGTCTCTAAGGGAAAAACCGTCTCCCGATGCTCCGTCCCGCCTAGCGTTGAGGCCGGGCGGCAATGAACACCGGAACGCCGCCTTCGCTCCTACTTGCGCGTGAACGCCCGGGTGAGTGCAGCCGTGTCGAAGGTTCCGCTCATCTTCGCGATCTTCCCCTCGCGCAGGGTGAACATGAATATGAGCTTCGATTCGAATTTCTTTCCCGTCGGCTTGGCCGTCACCTTTTCGTGGCCGAGGACGAAGACCTTGTCCTTGTCCCCGTAGTATTCGTCCATCTCGAAGACCTGCGGGTCGGCGGCCTCGCTGTATTTCGCAAGACAGTCGAGGCATCCCTTGCGGCCGCGAAAGACGCCGAAATAGGGCACGACCTTGAGTGCGGGTCCCGATCCAATCTCCCAGACGATGTCTTTGGAATTCATGTCGAGCATCCCGTCGATCTCATCGTTCAAGAAACGCCGAAAAAACTCCCGAACCAGCTTAACGTTCTCCTGTGCGCTCATGATCATCTCCCTTGGATTGTCGAGTGGCTTCCCTGCCGATAATCAAATTATTAGATCACTCAGGGCATTCTAGATAGCCGATTGCGGATTGCCCCTACAGAAATCCTATCCTGCCCAAGAGACTTGATCGCGTGGGGGAGCGTGCGATTTTTGGGCGAGACATTCTACGCCGCCTTCGAGCGTGCTCGACAGAAAGCGGGCCGCACAAGGGTGCTGTGCCCCGTCCATCCTGCCGGCCGTACCATGTCTTTTGGAAGGCGAGGCAGGGGGTTAGGCAGCACAGGCCGCGCTCCGAAAGCAGGTTCTGAATCGGATCGTCACCGTCCTATCGTGCCGGACGTCGAGTCCCGTCACGGAGATACGATGGCCCTTCGCGAGACCGCTATGGCGGTTAAGGGCGATCAGCGCGATGCTGAAAGGAGGACCGGCCTGGAACACGGCCGGCCGTTCTACGGGAGGACGAAGATGAAAAACGCCATTCTGCGTTTGCGCGTTGTCGCGCTCATCAGAGCGCTTGCCCTAGCAAGCCTTGTCGTGATCCCGGCGGCCCGCGCCGAAAGCTCGCTCGCGGACGCGCTCGCGATCATTCAGGGCAAGGAGTTCGTTGACCTGACACACAGCTTCGGCCCGACGACGCCGGTGTGGAGCGGGTTCGGGCAGGCGACGATGAGCGCTGCCGGCGATCCGGCCCCGTGTGAACCTTCGGCAGATGCGGCTCGATGACCGCCCATTGCCGATCCGACAACCAATAAAGCGCCGACATGATCCGATACCTCCCGGCATCTTGAATCACCTCGCAGCGCCGATTTCAATTGGGTTCAGGCCCTAGTTCAAGAGTTCGATCAGATCGCCCCGCCGCACCGTTCCTTCGACCAGAACCGCGCCGTAAACCCCGGCCTTGCCCGCGTGGGCTTGGGTGACCTTGCGCAGGATCTCCGGGTTCGGCTCTGCCGTATCGGGATCGAGCGTGATCATCTTGCAGCGCGGATCGCGCTCCAGAATCGATATGACTGCCTTCGATCCAATCCGCAGCGTCCGGCCAATAAACGTATCCTCGACGAAACCGGGCGAGGTTCCGAGATCCACATAAATATTCGCTCGGAAGCGCCGCTTGTCGATGGCAAGGCCGATCTCGGTGCCGAGCTGGTGTGCAGTCTGAAGCGAGAACAACGAGACGGGCCGGCAATCGGTCATCGCCCGCTCGGAGCGCAACAGCGTAAGACTCTGCACGCGCCTCACCCGCTCGCTGAGGCTGCGGATCAGAACGGGATCATCGATCGCGAGCAATTCTCCCGAGGGTGTCTCGATATCGACAACGAGGTCCGCCGGATCGGCGGACAGCGGAGTGAGACCGGGCTCGATGCTCTCGGCTTCGCTCAAATTGGCGGGTTTCGCGGCCTTGTCCGGATAACGGAACCGCGGGCGGTACAACAGCATCTCTTTCTGCTCGCGCCCCGTCAGATACGGAAAGCCCTTGGGGCGGGCCGAACTCTTGAAGGCGAAAAGGCGGTCCCCGTAGAGTCCGGAAAACCCGACGAACGCCTCCGCCAATTCCTCGCCGCGCATGCTCTTGACCGGATAGCGCCAGAGGCTATCGACTTTTCCGATGGGGCTCATGTGCATCTCCTTGTCCCGTAGCAGCTCTGATTGCGGCGGTCCTGCCTCGGGCGGACATCATCTCGGCTGGCGGGTGCGAGCCCCCGTCGGCGAAAGTTCTATTCCACGATATCCCGCTTCGTGCTTTCGACGAAGCCGAGAAAGGCGGCCCGTTCCGCGGCTGGGACCTTGAACTTGTCCAGGGCGGCCTCGAGGTGAGCGATGAAGGTGCGCCAGTCGCTCGCACTGATGCCCATGCCCTGGTGCGACGTCTTCATATCGCGTCCGACGTAATAAAGTGGACCGCCGGCGGATGCACAGAGGAAGTCGACGAGCAACTGCTTTTCCCGGCGCACGCCGTCGGCTCCCCGATTCTTCCAGAAGCGGCCGAGCTGAGGGTCCGAGATCAGCCGCGGCAGCAGGTCTTCCACCACGGCCGCGATCGCCTCGTATCCCCCGAGGCGCGCGTAGAGCGTGTCGGACATTCCGTATTCTCCTCCCTGCACTCCATCGCTTGGCTGAGCCGCAGGCCCTCGCTGGCGGTGATGACGTCGGTGCCCGGGCACGCTGGTGACCGGATTCCGGCCACCGGACCCATCGCTCCCCGTACCGAAACCCGAGCCTCCTTTACGTCCAGAGCATTACCACCCCCGGAAGCGACTGGCCATCTTTTGCGGGCGTTTAGGCCCCCTCTTGGAGGATGCCGCTACCCAATCGGCTGGCGCTCGAGGATGAGGGCCTGCCCTCCACCT
>CAZVZP010000192.1:0-4989 GCA_964631625.1 uncultured Hyphomicrobiales bacterium
AGCGCCAGGCCGAGCGTCGTCTTGCCCGAGCCGCTCTCGCCCACGATCCCCAGCGTATGACCCTCGCGCACGCGAAAGCTCACCCCATCGACCGCCTTGATGTAGCCGACGGTCGAGCGGAACAGGCCGCGCTTGATCGGGAAGTGCACCTTGAGATCCTCGCAGGCAAGAATGACCCGAGCGTTCGGATCGACCCGCACCGGCTCGCCGCGCGGCGCCGCGGTCAAGAGATGGCGGGTGTAGGGATGCTGCGGCGCGCGGAAGATTTGCTCGGTCTCCCCCGCCTCGACGATCTCGCCCGCCTTCATCACGCAGACGCGCCGCGCCATGCGGCGCACGATGCCGAGATCGTGGCTGATGATGAGGAGCGCCATGCCGAGCTTCGCTTGCAGCTCCTTGAGCAACGCCAGGATCTGCGCCTGGACGGTGACATCGAGCGCCGTCGTGGGCTCGTCCGCAATCAACAGATCGGGCTCGTTCGCGAGCGCCATGGCGATCATCACGCGCTGGCGCTGGCCGCCCGAGAGCTCGTGCGGATAGGCCTTGAGCCGAGTCGAAAGAGCGCTCAAGCCCACGAGATCCAAAAGCTCCACGATGCGCGCGCGGGCCGCCGCGCCCTTGAGCCCGCGATGAAGCGCCAAGACCTCGCCGATCTGCCGCTCGATCGCGTGCAACGGGTTGAGCGAGGTCATCGGCTCCTGGAACACCATGGCGATCCGGTCGCCGCGGATGCGCTGCAAGGCCCGCGCACTCGCGCCGATCATCTCTTGGCCGTCGATCCGGATGCTGCCGCTCGGGTGATACGCCGCGGGATAGGGCAGAAGCTGGAGGATCGAAAGCGCCGCGACCGTCTTGCCCGAGCCGCTCTCGCCGACGATCCCCACGGTTTCGCCGTGCGCGATGTCGAAGGACGCGCCTTTCACCGCCTCGATCTCGCCCCGCGACGTGTGGAACGAAACCGACAAGTCGCGCACCTCGACCAGGGGCTTCTTCATCATCGAGCGTAGAGCTTGCGAGGATCGAAAGCGTCGCGCACCGCCTCGCCGACGAAGACGAGGAGGCTCAGCATGAGCCCAATGACGACGAAGCCCGAGAGCCCGAGCCAGGGGGCCTGGAGGTTCGCCTTGCCCTGCTGCAACAATTCGCCCAGCGAGGGCGAGCCGGGCGGCAGCCCGAAGCCCAAGAAATCGAGGGCGGTCAACGTCGTCACCGAGCCGCTCAAGATGAACGGCATGAAGGTGATGGTGGAGACGGTGGCGTTGGGCAGCACGTGGCGCAGGATGATCGCCAAATGCCCCACGCCGAGCGCGCGGGCCGCACGCACGTACTCGAAATTGCGCACGCGCAGGCACTCGGCGCGCACCACGTCCACGAGGCCCATCCAACTGAACAGCAACAGCAAAATCAGCAGATACCAGAAATTGGGCTCGACGATGCTGGCCAGGATGATGAGCAGGAACAGCACGGGCAGGCCCGACCAGACCTCGATGAACCGTTGAAAGAAAAGATCGGTGAGCCCGCCGAAGTAGCCTTGCACGGCACCCGCGACGATGCCGATGGCGGAACTCAAAATCGTCAGCGCCAGGCCGAACAGGACCGAAATGCGGAAGCCGTAGATGACGCGCGCGAGCACGTCGCGGCCCTGATCGTCGGTGCCGAGCCAGTTCTCGCCCGTGGGCGGCGCGGGCGCCGGCACGGCAAGCTCGTAGTTGATGGTGCGGTAGCTGTAGGGAATCAGCGGCCACAGCATCCAGCCCTTGGCCTCGATGAGCCCCTGAACATACCGATCGCGGTAATCGGCTTCGGTCTCGAAATCGCCGCCGAACGCGGTTTCCGGATAGGCGGCCACGATCGGCCAATAGAGGGCACCGTCATAAGACAGCACGATCGGCTTGTCGTTCGCGATGAACTCCGCGAACAGGCTGATCACGAAGAGCACGAGGAAGATCCAGAGCGACAGCCGGCCGCGCCGGTTCGCCTTGAAGTTGGTGAGGCGCCGGCGCCACAGCGGGTTGAGCGAGAGCCGGGGGATCAATCGCATCGGGGCTTACGTTCGCTGGCTCTCGAAGTGGATGCGCGGATCAACGATGACGTAGGTGAGATCGCCGATCAGCTTGACGACCATGCCCAGGACCGTGAAGAAAAAGAGCGTGCCGAAGATGACCGGGTAATCGCGGTTGATGAGCGACTCGAAGCCCAAGAGTCCAAGGCCGTCGAGCGAGAAGATCACCTCAATCAGAAGCGCGCCGGTGAACAGGATGCCGATGAACGCGCCCGGCATGCCGCTGATGATGATGAGCATGGCGTTGCGGAAGACGTGGGCGTAGAGCACGCGGCGCTCCGATAGCCCCTTGGCGCGGGCCGTGGTCACATACTGCTGGTGGATTTCGGCCAGGAAGGAGTTCTTGGTGAGCATGGTGAGCGTCGCAAAGCCGCCGACGGTCAAGGCCGTGATCGGCAGCGCGATGTGCCAGAAGTAATCGCCGATCTTGCCCAGCAACGAAAGCTCGCGCCAGTCGTCGGAGACGAGTCCGCGCAACGGGAACCAGTCGAGGTAACTCCCGCCCGCCAACAGCACGACCAAGAGGATGGCGAACAGGAAGCTGGGCACCGCGTACCCCACGATGATCACCCCGCTCGTCCAGACGTCGAACTTGCTGCCGTCGCGCACGGCCTTGGCGATGCCCAAGGGGATCGAGATCAGGTAGATGAAGAGCGTCGACCATAAGCCGAGCGAGATCGACACCGGCATCTTCTCGAGCACGAGGTCGACGACCCGCGCGTCCCGATAGAAGCTCTCGCCGAAGTCGAGGCGCACGTACTGGCCCATCATCTTGACGAAGCGCTCGAGCGGCGGCTTGTCGAAGCCGTAAAGCTGCTCGATCTCTTTGATGAGGTCGGGATCGAGGCCTTGCGCGCCGCGGTACTTCGAGACCGTCGGCGCCCCCGCCATGGCCGACGGCTGGGCGCCGCCGACCTCACCGGGGCCGCCGCCGGTGAAGCGCGCGGTGGCTTCGACCGCCGTGCCCTTGATCTCGGCGATCATGCGCTCGACGGGCCCGCCCGGCGCCACCTGGATGATCGCGAAATTGACCACCATGATGGCGAACAGCGTCGGGATGATCAGCAGCAGCCGGCGGGCGATATAGGCGAGCACGGACCGCCCCCTCGCCTAGTCCTGGTCCAAGCTGCGCGCGCCGGCATCGAGCGCGGCCGCCTTCGCCGCATCGACCCACCAGCGATCGATGAGCCCCAAGCCGTACGGCGGCTGCACGGCGGGGCGCGCGAACTCGTTCCAATAGGCCACGCGGAAGCTCCGGATATGCCATTGGGGAACCACGTAGTGGTTCCGGAGCAGCACGCGGTCGAGCGCGCGCGTGGCCGCGATCAAGCTCTCGCGCTCGGGCGCGGCGATGATCGCCTCGATCAGCGCGTCGACCACGGAGTTCTCGATGCCGATGAGGTTGCGGCTCCCCGGCATATCCGCGTAGGCCGAGCCCCAGAACTCGCGCTGCTCGTTGCCCGGCGAGAGCGACTGGCCGAAGTTCGCCACCACGATGTCGAAGTCGAATTGATCGAGGCGCTCCTGGTATTGCGGCGTATCGACCGTGCGCACCGTGGCCGCGATGCCGAGCTTCTCGAGGTTCTGGATGAAGGGCAGGACGACCCGCTCGAAATCGCTCGAGGCCAACAGGAACTCGAAGCTCACGGGCGCGCCCGTGTGGGGGTCGAGGAGCGTGTTGCCGGCGATGCGGAATCCGGCCTCTTTCAAGAGCTCGGCCGCCTTGCGCAGGTTGGGCCGGTTGTTGCCCGAGCCGTCGCTCACCGGGGCCTCAAACTCCTTCGTGAAGACCTCGGGCGGCAGCTCCGCGCGGAACGGCTCGAGCAACGCGAGCTCGGCCGCCGACGGCAGGCCCCGCGCCGCAAGCTCGGAGTTGGAGAAGTAGCTTTCGGTGCGGGTGTAGGCGCCGTAAAACAGCGTCGCGTTCATCCACTCGAAATCGAAGGCGTCCGAGAGCGCCTCGCGCAGCCTGGGATCGGCAAACTTGGGGCGCCGCAGATTGAAGGCGAAGCCCTGCATGCCGGTGGGCAGCTCGTTATCGATCGCCTCCTGAACGATCAGACCGGAGGCGAGCGCGGGGCCTTGGTAGGCGGCGGCCCAGGCCTTGGCACTGTTCTCGAGGCGCACGTCGTATTCGTGGGCCTTGAAGGCCTCAAGCGCCACGGTCGGATCGCGGTAATAGTCGTAGCCGATGTGCTCGAAGTTCCAGCGGCCCGCGTTCACCGCGAGAGCCCAGCCCCAGTAATCGGGGTTGCGGCGGTAGCGGATCGAGCGGCCCGGATCGAGGCTCTCGACCAAATAGGGGCCGCTGCCGATCGGCGGCACGAGCGTCGTCTGATCGAAGGGGTGCGTCGTGAAATAGGCCTTCGAGAGCACCGGCAGCTGACCTACGATCAGCGGCAGCTCGCGGTTAGCGCCGGGGACGAAGGTGAACTTGACCCGCTTGTCGCCCAGGTCCTCGACGCCCGCAACGCTCGCGTAATAGGCGCGGTAGAACGGCTGGCCCTGCTCGCGCAGGAGGTTGAAGGAGAAGATCACGTCCTCCACCGTGATCGGGCTGGTGTCGTGGAAGCGCGCCTCGTCCCTGAGCTTGAAGACGACCCAGGACCGGTCCTCCGGCACCTCGATGCTCTCGGCGATGAGTCCATACTCGGTGAAGGCCTCATCGTCGGACGAGGTCATCAGCGTCTCGAACAGGAGCCCGGCGCCATCGGCGACCACGCCCTTGAGGATATAGGGATTGAGGCTGTCGAAGGTGCCGATGGACGAAAGCCGCAGTTCGCCGCCCACCGGCGCCTTCGGCTCGACGTAGTCGAAACGCGTGAAGTCCGCCGGGTACTTCGGCTCGCCGTGCATGGCGAGCGCGTGGCGCGCCGTGCCGGACTCGGCCGCGGCGCCGGGCACCGGCCCGAGAAGGGAAGAACTCG
>CAZVZP010000193.1:0-4937 GCA_964631625.1 uncultured Hyphomicrobiales bacterium
CCCCCTTTGCGGGGGAGGGTTGGGGTGGGGGGACCATCGGCACGCTCAAGACAATTTGCCGTGATCCCCCTCGATCGAATTCCGCTCTCGCGCATATTTTGTTGATCACGTCCGTCTGGCCCTCGGCCGGGCGTTCTTTTTCACTCCCCGCGCAGGGGCGCGGAGCGCGTCAGTTCGACAGCCGGCGGTGCGGCGCGTAGAGGCCGTTCTTGAGCTCGCCGAAGAGCTCGGCCACCTGCGGATGGCCGATGGGGCCGCCCTCCGCGTCGGGCAGCAGATTCTGCTCGGAGACGTAAGCGGTGTAGTAGCTGGTCTCGTTCTCCGCCAGGAGGTGATAGAAGGGCTGATCCTTGCGCGGCCGGAGCTCTTCCGGGATCGCCAGCCACCACTCCTCGGTGTTGTTGAAGATTGGGTCCACGTCGAAGATCACGCCGCGGAACGGGAACAAGCGGTGCCGGACCACTTGGCCGATCTTGAACTTCGCCTCGCGCACTGTCGCCCTCCGCGGGCCCGACGCGGGCCAGCCCATCGCTCAACAGAGTATAGCCTATTGGGGCGGAATTGCGGCGTGGCCCGTTCAGACGCGGCGCCGAGGGGCACTTCGCTAGAGTCCGGACCCCGCCGAGGGCACCGGACGCTTGCGCCCCTCGCTGTCCAACGCGACGTAGACGAACGTCCCCTCGGTCACCTTGATCGCCTCGCCGGTCAAGCGCCGGTTGACCCAGGCCTCGATGCGCACCGTGATCGAGGTCGTGCCCACGCGCGCGATCGCGGCGTAGCAGTTGACCAGATCGCCCACCGCGATCGGCTTGTGGAAGCGCATGGCCTCGATCGCGACCGTGGCGACGCGGCCCTTGGCGCGGCGCGAGGCCACGACGCCGCCCGCGACGTCCATCTGCGAGAGCACCCAGCCGCCGAAGATGTCGCCGCTCGCGTTGGCATCCCTCGGCATCGCGACCGTGCGCAGCTCCGGGAGCGCCTTGGGCTCCTGCGCAGCGCTTTCCGACACCAAACCCATGTTCGTTCTCCTCGGCCGGAACGAGCCCCCACCGCCCGCGAGCCCGCGCAGCCCCGTGTACGGGCGCCATGCCTCCAATCGGCTCAGACCCTTACAGTTACGCCGTGCCGAAGCTACCGAAAAATGTCAAGATCGGGCTTGCGCAAAGAACCGGGCAAATCCGGGCGCCGCGCGAAGAGGGAACGCGGCGGACTTCTGCCATAGGGAGAAACACCATGAACGAGAACTCATCGAGCGAGCCTGCCGGCGCGGCCCGCGCCGCACGACGCGCCTCCTGCTTTGCTGGCATCGGCTCGGCGTTTGCAGCGCTCATCCTGCTCGCCGGAGCGGCCTTGCCCGCGGGCGCACAAGAAACCATCGTGCCCGAGGCCGAGTGGTTCCAAGTCCAGAAGATCGACGATCAAACCTACATGATCAAGGAGGTCAATTACTGGCAGTACAACGTGAACTATCTGATCTTGGGCTCCGAGCGCGCGATCCTGTTCGACTCCGGACCCGGCGTCTACAGCATCCGCAAGGTGGTCGAGACCTTGACCGACCTGCCGGTCACGGTGTTCGGCTCCCATCTGCACTTCGATCACGTGGGCAACCACCACGAGTTCGACAGCGTCGCGTTGCCCGACATGGCGAACTTGCGGGAGCAAACCGTCAATGGCCGCTTCTGGATGACCAAGGATCAGCACCTGCACCACGAGAATATCAGCTTCCGGGTGGAGGAATGGTGGGCCGACGGCGCGATCGTGGACTTGGGTGGGCGCAAGCTCGAGGTCGTGTTCGTCCCCGGGCACATGGAGGAGTCCGATGCCCTGTGGGATGCCGAGAGCAACCAGCTCTTTCTCGGTGACTACATGAACATGGTCGGCGCCTGGGCGATCGTGCCGGGCTACTCGCTCGAGGATTACGGAACGACCGCCGACAAGATTCTGGCCAAAATCAACGGCGAGACGCAGATCTGGGAGGCGCACGGCGACGTCGCGCTCAATCGCACCGATGTCGAGAACATGCAGAAAGAGGCGCAGTCGGTGATCGACGGCACCGGTAAGGGCCAGCCGCTCAAGATCGGCGCGCTGAGCTCCATGAGCTACCAGAACTTCGGGCGAATCCCGTTGATCGTGCCGGCGAACGAGGGCGAGGTGCTGGACCCGGTGCTCTCGGTGTTCGACGTGCTGGCCGTCATCAATCCGAACGCACCACAGTAACGACGATCGTCCCAACGCCGCGCGCGAGGAAGCGCCGAACGCGGCGTTGGGGCCGCGGCCCACGGATCGGCCGACAACGCCGTCCCTGGAAAGGGCCTACCCGCGGAGACGCAACCCAGCAATCCCAATGTCGGCCGATCGGTCGTTCCGCCCATGCTCAACATCGAAGGCTACTACGACATGCACATGCACTCGGGCCCGGCGCCCTTCGAGCGGATCGCGGATTCCGCCGAGATCGCCATATGGTGCGCCGAAGCCGGCATGGGCGGTCTCGTGATCAAGAGCCACTTCGAGAGCACGATCTCCAAGGTCCATCACGCGCGCGTGGCCGTGAAGAAGCTCTACCCCCATTTCCAACTGTTCGCCGGGATCGCTCTCAATCGCGGGGTGGGCGGCGTCAACCCCGGCGCGGTCGAAATCGCGCTCGATCAGGGCGCTAAGGTGGTCTGGCTTCCGACCTTCGATGCGGCGAACCACGCCAAGGCCTACGGGGCCTCGGGCACCTACGGCTTCAAGGCCATGAGCTTCGGTGGCAAGACGACGAGCCCGGTGCACGAGCACTACACGGTGCTCGACGCCAACCGGAAGCTCACGGAGAAGACCAAGGCGGTGATCGACCTGATCGCCGCCTACGACGCCATCCTCGCCACGGGCCACGTCGCCAAGGAGGAAATCTACGCGGCCGTCGACTATGCGAAGAGCAGGAATGTCAGGCGCCTCGTGGTCACCCACCCGGAGTTCGTGGTGCCCAACCTCGACGTACCCACGATCGTCGATCTGACGAAGGCGGGCGTCTTCATGGAGTTCTGCGCCGTGAGCTGCTTTCCCATGATGGACACGGTCTCGCTTAACCGCTTCGTCGAGCTGATCGAGGCGGCGACGCCCGAGCGCGCGGTGATCTCGAGCGACTCAGGGCAACCCTGGAGCCCGCGCCCGCCCGAGACGCTGCGCGTCTTCGTGCAGTCGCTCTATGACAAGGGCATCAGCGAAGAAGCGCTGCACACCATGGGCATCCGCAATCCGCAGAAATTGCTGGGCGTTGGCGGGCAGAGCCCGGCGTAGCGCGAGCCGAAACCCGAAGACGCTTAAGGCCGGCAACCTCCCGCGCGCCGGCTGGCGGATGGGGTGGGATTCGAACCCACGAGGGACTTGCACCCCTTCCGGTTTTCAAGACCGGTGCCTTAAACCGCTCGGCCACCCATCCGGCCTTGATCTAATTCTCTTTTCAGCGGCGATCAAACACTGATCGGAGCCCGTAGGTCACAAACAGATCACACGGCTAGGCCGTAACCACTAATTTCTGTCCTTGGTTCGTTCGCCAATGGCAGCGGGTATGGCCGCATCGACTCGGCGGAACCCGTCGCCACAACGGGCACGGCCTCAGCGCCGCTTGAATACAAAGCCGCCCATCCGCCGACTCGCACGGTCCGAGGACAACCTGTTGAGGCTCGACACCTAGACGAGATCGTGACCCTCTCGCGTGGCGTTAACCTGACACGACTCCCCCTCGACCCCAAGACCCAACGCCTTGCCCGCGCGGTTTCCGGGAAGACCGGACGATGAAACCGATGACCGCTCCGGCGCGACACCTCGTTTCGAGAACAACAGCGAGAGTGCCGGCCTCCGCTTGGCATAGGCGGTCTTCAAGGTGAAGCCATACTGCGCAAACAGGGCGACCATGTTCCGCTTGTTAAAAAGCTGAACATGATGCGGTGGCTGGACCTGATCCCAGTCAGGCAAGTGGCTTGGCACCGCTTCATGCTCGCAATCCGGTGTCGCGATATAGACGTGGCCGCCGGGCTTCGTCACCGCCGCGACCATCGACATGAACGCCCGGGGCCCGGGGAGGTGCTCCATGAGCTCCGTGGAGAATACGAAGTCGAACGCCAGGCCGCGTTTCGCAAACGCTTCGAACCCCTCGCAGAAAAAGCTGACGCGTGGAAAATGGGCCCGCGCGTAAGCAATCGACGGCTCGCTGATATCGAGCCCGGCCGCGCGCGCGCCGAGCAGACTGAAAGAATGCGCCATGAAGCCACCACCGCAGCCAATATCGAGCGCGCTCTTGCCAACCAGGAACCGAGAGAAGCGCAGCGCCTTCCAAAAGCTCCGCCATCGCCGCGACGACGCCTTGGGATAGAAGTGCGCCGAGCGGTTGCGGTAACCTTTGTTGTAGATGGCGTGAAGCATATCCTCCGTTAGCATCGGGTCGAGGAAGACGAACCCGCACTGCAGGCATCGGAAAAACTCATAGCCGTTCTTGCTGCAGGCGTGTGGCGCGCCTGCCGCCGCACATATGGCACAATTAACGGTCGCGGTCGCTGGCATATTGCTCAACGCTTCATGCTCTACGATCCGGTGGCAGACGGATCCCGACACTCACCGGGATTCGCCACATGGCTCTCCCCGGTGGTGCAGACGACAGCAAGATGGCCAGTCGCGGGCGATGCGAGCCCTGATCGTGACCGGCTCCCAGGAAGTGGCCCAGCTGGAATATTAGTTCATCGCCGCTTTGGGTTCTAGCGGGTGCAAGGCCGGCGGAGCTGGCCGGGGTTGTACAGCCGGCCACGCGGCGAACGCGGGCACGAACACCGCCGGTGCACGATAGCCGAGCGTGCGGTCGTACCGCGTTGGTAGCGCCGCCAGCTCTAGCCGACAATCTTTGCCTACTTCAGCGTATAGAGGATCTCGTCGTCGAGCAGCCCATCACGCAGGCACGAATT
>CAZVZP010000194.1:0-4913 GCA_964631625.1 uncultured Hyphomicrobiales bacterium
CGCAGTACCTCGAGGTCAAGAGGGCCCATCCCGATTGCCTGCTGTTCTTCCGCCTGGGCGATTTCTACGAGCTGTTTTTCGAGGACGCGGTCCGGGCCGCAGCCGCGCTCGACATCGCGCTGACCAAGCGCGGCAAGCACCAGGGCGAGGACGTCCCGATGTGCGGCGTGCCCGCGCACGCCCACGAAGCCTACCTCCATCGCCTGATCGCCAAGGGCTTCAAGGTGGCGATCTGCGAGCAGCTCGAGGACCCGGCCGAGGCGCGCCAGCGCGGCCCGCGCGCCGTGGTCAAACGCGAGGTCGTGCGCGTGGTCACCCCCGGGACCTTGACCGAGGAGACGCTGCTCGATGCGCGAGCAGCGAACTTCCTGGCCGCGCTCGCGCGCGCGGAAGGGCGTCACGCCCTGGCCTGGCTCGATGTCTCGACCGGCGCGTTCTCGGTCGAGGCGGTGGAGCCCAAGGAGCTTGCCGCCACTCTCGCTCGGCTCGAGCCCGGCGAGATTCTCGTTTCCGAGGCGCTGGTGCAGGAGCCGGGCCTGTTCGAGCTGTTCGGCGAGTGGAAGGCGCGCCTCACGCCCCGTCCAGCCCCGTCCTTCGACAGCCAGCACGCGGCGGCGCGGCTTCAAGCATTTTACCGGATAGCCTCGCTCGATGGCTTGGGCAGCTTCGGCCGCGCCGAACTCTCGGCTTGCGGCGCGCTCCTCGACTACCTCGAACTCACGCAGAAGGGGCGTCTGCCCTATCTCGGCCGGCCGCGCATCGTGGCGCGCGATTCCACGGTGACGATCGATCCGGCGACGCGGCGTAATCTCGAGCTCGTCCAATCGGTCAACGGCACCCGCGAAGGCAGCCTGCTCGAGGCGATCGACCGCACGCTGACGGGCGCCGGCGGAAGGCTCCTGCGTCAGCGCCTCTCCCAGCCGCTGACCGAGCCCGCGGCGATCGACGCCCGGCTCGACGCGGTGGATTTCTTCTGCTTAAGGCCCACGACCGGCGAACGACTGCGCGCCGAGCTCGCCAAGGTGCCCGATCTCGAGCGGGCGCTCTCGCGGCTTGCGCTTCTGCGCGGCACGCCGCGCGATCTCGCGGCGCTGCGCGAGGGGCTCGGGCGTATTCCAGAGCTCAGGCGGCTCCTCGCGGCGAGCGATGCGGCCGAGGGTGGGCTCGCGCCCGCGCCGGCGTTCGTCGCCCTGGCCGAGCGGGGGCTCGGGCACCATGCGGTGCTGGTCGACCGGCTCAAGGCCGCGCTCGTGCCCGCGCCGCCGGGCCTTGCGCGCGAGGGCGGCTTCATCGCCAAGGGCTATTCGGCGGAGCTCGATGAGTTCCGCACGCTGCGCGACGAGGGGCGCCGGCTCATCGCGGCGCTTGAAACCCGCTACCGCGAGATGAGCGGCATCGCCCCCCTCAAGATCCGCCACAACAACGTGATCGGCTATTTCATCGAGGTGCCGCCCGCCCACGCGGCCAAGATGGGCGAGCCGTTCCGGCACCGCCAGAGCTTGGCTTCCGCGGCGCGCTACGGCAGCCAAGAGCTGGCCGAACTCGAGGACAGGATGGGCCGCGCCGCCGCGGCCGCGCTCGCGCTCGAGCTCAAGCTGTTCGACGATCTCGTATCCGAGGTTTCGGCGCGCGCGGACGAAATCGCGAAGGCCGCCCAGGCGGTGGCCGAGCTCGACGTCTACGCGGCATTGGCCACGCTTGCGGCCGCGCGCCGCTACACTCGGCCCGTGGTCGACGACAGCTTGGCCTTCCGCATCGAGGGGGGCCGCCACCCGGTGGTCGAGCGCAGTGTCTCGGGCTCCTTCGTGCCCAACGACTGCGATCTTTCGCCCGAGCGGCGCCTGTGGCTCTTGACCGGCCCCAACATGGCGGGCAAGAGCACGTTTCTGCGCCAGAACGCGCTGATCGCCCTGCTCGCGCAAATGGGCTCGTTCGTCCCTGCCCGCGCCGCCCGCATCGGCGTCATCGACAAGCTGTTCAGCCGCGTCGGCGCGGCGGATGATCTCGCGCGCGGGCGCTCGACCTTCATGGTCGAGATGATCGAGACCGCGGCAATCCTCAACCTCGCAAGCCCCCGTTCGCTCGTCATCCTCGACGAGATCGGCCGCGGCACCGCGACCTTCGACGGGCTCTCGATCGCCTGGGCGACGGTCGAGCACTTGCACGAGGTGAACCGCTGCCGCGCCCTCTTCGCCACCCACTTCCACGAATTGACACGCCTTGCCGCTGCGCTCTCCGCGCTCGCCTGCCACACCGTGCGGGTCAAGGAGTGGAAGGGCGAGGTGGTGTTTTTGCACGATGTCGCGCCCGGCGTCGCCGACCGCTCCTACGGCATCCACGTGGCCAAGCTCGCCGGGCTTCCGCCTGCGGTCACTGCGCGCGCCGAGGAGGTGTTGAATCGCCTCGAGACGAGCGAGGCGCGCGATGCGCTGGCCAAGCTCGCGGACGATCTGCCGCTGTTCGCCGCCCTGCCGGCGCGCAAGCCCGAGGCCGCTTGGATCGCCGCGCTAAAGGAGGAGCTCGAATCGCTCGATGCGGACGCGCTCGCGCCCAAGGAGGCGCTCGAGCTGATCTACCGCTGGAAGGCGAAGCTTAAGGACGACTGAGTGCTCTTGATCCCGACCTGCCGTCGCGCCGATGGCGAGCCAGCCGGCGGGGCCTTTGGCCCATCGGCTCCTCCCGTGCTAAGTCTCTGGCGCCATGGCGCTTCTCTTCAAGAGCGATGTCGATGATCCGGTGGCCTGGGAACGGGCGCTCAAGCGCCTGATCCCGGAGCTCGACTTTCGGGTCTGGCCCGAGACCGGGCCGCTTGCGGAGATCGAGGCGGCGCTCGTCTGGCGTCCCGAGCCGGGCGACCTTAAGCGCTACCCGAACCTCAAGTTCATCGCCTCGCTCGGCGCCGGGGTGGACAACATCCTCTCCGACCCGGCGCTGCCCGAGGTGCCGATCACCCGCATCGTCGATCCGGACATGACGGTGCAAATGAGCGAGTTCGCGCTGCTCCACGTGCTCGACTTCCACCGCCAGATGCCGGCCTATCGCGCGCAGCAGAAAGAGCGGCGCTGGCGAGCGCTGGCGCAGCCGCGCGCCTCGGAGCGGACGGTCGGGATCATGGGCCTGGGCCAGCTCGGCGCGGACCTCGCGGGCAAGCTCGCGGCCCTTGAGTTCCACATCGCGGGCTGGAGCCGAGCGCCCAAGGCCCTGCCCGAGGTTGAGAACTTCGCGGGCCCCGCGGGCCTCGCGCCGTTTCTCGCGCGGAGCGAGATCGTGGTCTGCCTGCTGCCGTTGACGCCCGAGACTCGCGGCATCCTGAGCCGCGAGACCTTCGCGCGCCTGCCCCGGGGAGCCGCGCTCATCAACCTCGCGCGCGGCGCCCATCTCATCGAAGACGACCTCTTGGCCGCGCTCGAAGCGGGCCAGCTCTCGGGCGCGGCGCTCGACGTGTTCGCCCGTGAGCCCCTCGATCCCGGGCACCCCTTCTGGACCCATCCCAAGATCACGGTGACGCCGCACGTGGCGACGGTCGCAACGCCCGAGACCTCGGCGCCCCAGGTGGCCGAGAACCTCAAGCGCGCGGCGCAGGCGCGCCCGCTGATCCATACCGTCGATCGCGCCAGAGGCTACTGAGGCGGACGGCGGCGCAATCCTCTCAGTGCAGCCTGAGCAAGGTGCGGTTCGGACCCGCTCGCGCCGGGAGAACAACGGCCGCCCCCGGGCCGAACCCGTGATCGGCGGCGATGATGCGCCAAGCCTCGCCCAGGAGCCGGGCGAGATGCCGGTAGAAGGCGAGCCGGCTCGACCGCTCGAGCGCCGCGCAAAAGACGGGAACCCAGGTGTTGACATGGGCGAGTGCGAATTCCTCGATCGCCTGCTCGCTCACGCGCGCCGCTTCCGGCTGGCTCTGCGTGCGGGCGCCGGCGAGAATGACGAGCAGCACGGCGAAGAATTCGAGCTCGAAGGAAAGGTGATCGACCCGTTCGTTTCGCTCCTCGGGCACGTCCATGCCGAAGGCCGCGTAGGCGCGCGCGATGTCGGCGCGCACGGCATCGTTCGCGCCGACGGTGAAGTCCGTCTCGCGGATCGGACAGACGGCGCGCACGCCGAACAGCCGCTCGTACTCGGCGCCAAGCGCCGGCAGCGAGATTTGCGCGAGCGCTCCTTGGGCGCGGAGAAAGCTCGTGGCGAGTGTGTGCGCGCGCCGTCCGGCCAGGGGCAGGAAAGACGTGACCTCGGCGCGCGCGTTGCGGAACCGCTCGAGGCTCTCCGCGCTCGGCGGCTCGAACTGGCCGGCGAGCAGGAACAGCATGTCCGCCTGCGCGAGAAGCGGTGGCTCATCCATGATGGTTGCGGCCTCGGCACATCGAGCTTTAGCGGCAGCGCGTGCTCGCGCTCGGAGCCCTCGAGCCTGACTGCGTGTTTGCGGACGCCACGGGCCCTTCGCGTGCGCCGATGCCGGTTGCTGCCCAGCATCCGCGCCTCCTCGCGATCGACCTTGACATCCATCAAGACGCCCGGGCCACGACGCGGGGGATGAGGAGCGGAATGCCCGAGGCGAACAAGCACGAGCCGCAGCTTAAGCGCAGCCTGGGTTTCGTGCTGATCACGCTCTATGGGCTGGGCACCACGGTCGGCGCCGGCATCTATGTGCTCATCGGCAAGGTGGGCGAGCGGGCCGGGCTCTTTGCGCCATGGTCGTTTCTCCTGGCCTCCCTGATTGCGGCGTTCACCGCCTTCACCTTCGCCGAGCTCGCCTCGCGCCACCCCAAGAGCGCGGGCGAGGCGGTCTATGCGATGGAGGCGTTCGGCTCGCGCGCGCTGGCCACCGGGATCGGGCTCTGCGTCGCGCTCGCGGCGGTGGTCTCGGCCGCGACCATGGCGCGCGGCTTCGCCGGCTATATGGGCGTGCTGGTGGG
>CAZVZP010000195.1:0-4906 GCA_964631625.1 uncultured Hyphomicrobiales bacterium
GCCGAGGTCCGCATGGGCTCGGGCAAGGGGACGCCCGAGCTCTGGGTCTGCCGGGTCAAGCCCGGGCGCATCCTGTTCGAGGTCGACGGCGTGCCCCGGCCCGTGGCGCAAGAGGCGTTCGCGCTGGCGGCGGCGAAGCTGCAGGTGCGCACGCGCTTCGTGGCGCGCCTCGGGGAGGCCGCGGCATGACGGTCGAAAATTTGCGCGCCAAGTCGGCGGACGCGCTCAAAGACGAGTTGCTTGTGCTCAAGAAGGAGGCGTTCAACCTGCGCTTCCAGCGGGCGGGCGGCCAACTGGCGAACAGCGCGCGAATCCGGGTGGTACGGCGCGACATCGCGCGCCTCAAGACCGTGATGGAAGAGAAGGCCCGCGCGGGCCGGACGGAGGCGTAACAGCGATGCCGAAGCGAATCCTCACGGGCGTCGTGGTCAGTGACAAGGCGGACAAGACCGTCGTCGTGCTCGTCGAACGGAAGGTGCTGCACCCGCTCTACAAGAAGTTCGTGCGGCGCTCGAAAAAGTACATGGCGCACGATCCGAACAACGCGGCCAGGGCCGGCGACGTCGTGCGCATCCGCGAATGCCGACCCCTCTCCAAGCGCAAGTGCTGGGAGGTGATCGAGCGGACGAGCAGTGGCACCGCGGCGGAAGAGCTGGCAGCCGATGTGGCCTGACGCGAGAACGCGATGATCTGCACGCAGACCAACCTCGATGTTGCGGACAACTCCGGCGCCCGTCGCGTCGAGTGCATCAAGGTGCTCGGCGGCACGAGGCGCCGGACGGCGACGATCGGCGACGTCATCGTGGTCTCGGTCAAGGACGCGATCCCGCGCGGCAAGGTCAAGAAGGGCGACATCCTGAAGGCCGTGATCGTGCGCACGACGTACCCCATCCGGCGCCCCGACGGCAGCGCCATCCGCTTCGATCGCAATGCGGCGGTGCTCATCAACAACCAGGGCGAGCCGATCGGCACGCGCATTTTCGGACCCGTGACGCGCGAGCTTCGGGCCCGGCGCTACATGAAGATCATCTCGCTGGCGCCCGAGGTGCTCTAGGATGGAGATGGTCGTCGGTATGGCGCAGAAGCTCAAAATCAAGAAGGGCGACACGGTGGTGGTCCTCACCGGGCGCGACAAGGGCAAGACCGGCGAGGTCCTCAAGGTGCTTCGCGCCGAGCAGCGGCTGATCGTGCAAGGCGTCAACACGGTCAAGCGCCACTCGCGGCCCTCGGCGGCCGATCCCCAGGGCGGCATCGTCGAGAAGGAGGCGGCCATCCATATCTCGAACGTCGCCCATATCGATCCGAAGTCCAAGTTGCCGACGCGCGTCGGCTACAAGACCTTGAAGGATGGCCGCAAGGTGCGGGTCGCCCGTCGCTCGGGCGAGCAGATCGACCTCTAAGGAATGACGGCGATGGCGGTGCGCTTGCACGAACTCTACCAGACGAAGGTCCGTAACGAGCTCGAGGCGAAGTTCGGCTACGCGAATCCCTTCGAGGTGCCGCGACTCGAGAAGATCGTGATCAACATGGGCGTGGGCGAGGCCGCCGCCGAGACGAAGGCGATCGACCCCGCGGTCACCGATCTCACGCTGATCTCGGGCCAGAAACCGGTGGTGATCCGCTCGCGCAAGTCGATTGCGAACTTCAAGCTCCGCAAGGGCATGAAGATCGGGCTGAAGGTCACCTTGCGACGCGATCGGATGTACGAGTTCCTCGACCGCCTGATCAACGTCGCACTTCCCCGCGTGCGCGACTTTCGCGGCGTCTCCGCGAAGAGCTTCGACGGGCGCGGAAATTTTGCGGTCGGCATCAAGGAGCAGCTGATCTTTCCCGAGATCGATTACGACAAGATCGACCGCATTCGCGGCATGGACATCGTGATTTGTACGACCGCACGGACGGACGAGGAGGCCCGCGCCCTGCTCGCGGCCTTCAACATGCCGTTCGGCAGTTAGGGCAGGCGCGTCACACGGAGGTGCTGGAGACCGATGGCGAAGAAGAGCTCGATCGAGAAGAACAATCGGCGGAGGAAACTGGCCGAGCGTCAGAGCGGCAAGCGCGCGGAGCTGCGCGCGATCCTGCGCGATACGTCGCGTCCCGCCGAGGAGCGCTTCGCGGCCGTGCTGAAGCTGGCGCAGATGCCACGCAACGGGGCGAAGGGGCGCGTGCGCAACCGCTGTGGGCTGACGGGCCGGGCGCGGGGCTACTACCGCAAGTTCGGGCTTTCGCGCATCAAGCTGCGCGAGCTCGCGTCGGCCGGGCAGATCCCGGGCGTGGTCAAGGCCAGCTGGTAGGGGGGATGGCATGCCCGTGAACGACCCCCTCGCCGACATGTTGGCGCGCATCCGCAACGCGCAGCAAAACAGTCAGACCGCGGTGGACTGTCCGGCCTCAAAGCTCAAGGCCAGCGTGCTCGACGTGCTCGAGCGCGAGGGCTACATTCGGGGCTATAGCCGGATGGATCGCAACGGCCAGTCGGAATTCCATATCGATCTCAAGTACCACGAGGGCGAGCCCGTGATCCGGCGGATTTCGCGGATATCGACGCCAGGCCGGCGCGTCTATTCCTCGATCAAGAATCTGCCCAAGGCGTACAACGGGCTTGGCATCGCGATCCTCTCGACGCCGCGTGGCGTCATGTCGGACCTCGAGGCGCGGGTCCAAAACGTGGGCGGCGAAGTGCTCTGCAAGGTGTTCTGACGGTCATGTCGCGCGCAGGAAAACGACCCGTCACGATCCCGTCCGGCGTGAACGTCGAGTTGGCCGGCCGCGCGATCACGGTCAAGGGCCAGAAAGGCGCTCTCGCGTTCGTTTTGCCGCCCGAGGTCTCGGTCGCGCAGAGCGACGGCACGATCACGGTGACACCGCGCGACGAGACCAAGCGCGCCCGTCAAATGTGGGGTACGGCGCGCAGCCGGATTCGCAATATGGTCACGGGTGTCAGCAAGGGCTATTCGATTGGGCTCGAGATCCAAGGCATCGGCTATCGCGCTCAGGTCAGCGGACGCAAGCTTGCACTCGAATTGGGCTTCAGCCACTCAGTCGCGTATCCGATCCCCGAGGGCATCGATATCAAATGCGAGAAACCGACGCAGATCTTGGTCTCGGGCGCCGATCGCCAGAAGGTGGGGCAGGTGGCCGCCGAGATCCGTCGTCTGCGCCCGCCCGAGCCTTATAAGGGCAAGGGTATCCGCTACGACGGCGAGCGCGTGCGGCGCAAGGAAGGGAAGAAGAAGTAAGAGCCATGCGGGCTGCAACGAACCTGTTCGAGCGGCGTCAGAAACGCGTGCGACACAAACTGCGCTCGCTGGGCGCCCGTCCGCGCCTCTCGGTGTTCCGCTCGAGCAAACATATCTACGCCCAGATCATCGACGACGCCACCGGGCGCACCCTCGCTGCGGCCTCGAGCCTCGATAAGAGTCTCGAAGGGACGCTTAAGACCGGCGCCGATCGGGCCGCAGCGGCCCGGGTGGGCGCGCTGATCGCCGAGCGGGCCAAGGCCGCGGGCGTGGCGATGGTGGTCTTGGATCGGGGCGGTTGCCGGTTTCACGGACGGGTCAAGGCGCTGGCGGACGCGGCGCGCGAAGGCGGATTGTCCTTCTAGGAGGGAGCACGGATGGCGCGAGGTGTCACGGACCGGCGCGACGAGAGCGAGCTGGTCGACCGTCTGGTCAGCATTAACCGGGTGGCCAAGGTGGTCAAAGGCGGTCGGCGCTTTGGATTTTCCGCGCTGGTCGTGGTCGGCGATGCCAACGGCCGCGTCGGCTTCGGCTCGGGCAAGGCGCGCGAGGTGCCCGAGGCGATCCGCAAGGCGACCGAGCGCGCCAAGCGGCGCATGGTGCGTGTGCCGCTGCGCGAGGGCCGCACCCTGCACCACGACGTAATTGGTCATTCCGGCGCGGGCCGGGTGACCATGCGCGCGGCCAAGCCGGGCACGGGGATTATCGCGGGCGGCCCCATGCGCGCCGTGTTCGAGTGCCTCGGCGTGCAGGATGTGGTCACCAAGTCCACGGGCAGCCCCAATCCGTTCAACATGATCAACGCCACCTTCGACGGGCTCATGCAGCTGCAGTCGCCGCGCATGATCGCGGCGCGGCGCAGCCGGCGCGTGAGCGAAGTGTTGGGCAAACGCGAGGGCGGCGCCGGCGACGGCGCGGGCAAGGACGATGGCGGCGAGTAGGGACAAGCGCATCCGGGTGATCCAGATCGGGAGCCCGATCGGCCGCCGGGGCGACCAGCGGGCGACGCTCGTGGGGCTCGGGCTCAACAAGCTCCATCGCGCGCGCACGCTCGAGGATACGCCGGCGGTGCGCGGCATGATCGCCAAGGTCAAGCATCTGGTGCGCGTCGAGCCGGGCGAGTGAGGGAGGAGCCGGTATGAATCTCAACCAGGTCCGCGATCGCGCCGGGGCGCACAAGCAGCGCCGACGGGTCGGGCGCGGCATCGGCTCCGGCCGCGGCAAGACCGCCTCGCGCGGCCACAAGGGCCAGAAGTCGCGCACAGGAAAACGCGTCGGCTGGTTCGAGGGCGGCCAGATGCCGCTCACGCGGCGCCTGCCCAAGGCAGGCTTCACCAACGTGTTCCGTTCCCGGTACGAGGAGGTGAACCTCGATCGCCTGCAGCGGGCCGTCGACGAAGGGCGCCTCGATCCGGGCGCGCCCGTGACGCTCGAGGCGTTGCGCCTGGCCGGGCTCATCAAGGGCAATCGCGACGGCGTGCGGCTCTTGGGCCGAGGTGAGCTCAAGGCCAAGCTCGAGATCACCGTGGACGGCGCGTCGAAGAGCGCGCAGGCGGCGGTGGAGAAGGCCGGTGGCCGCCTGACCCGGTTGATCGCGCCCCGGGCCGAGCGGCCCAAGCGCAAGCGCAAGGCCGCGGAGAAGAAGAAGACGGCCAAGGCCGCGGCAC
>CAZVZP010000196.1:0-4874 GCA_964631625.1 uncultured Hyphomicrobiales bacterium
AAAGCAGCGGAGGCCGGCACGCTTGCGGCGTTGGCACCCTCGGCCGGCAGCGATGCCCCGCTCGACGCGATCCATAACCCGCCGCCGGAGTATCCGACGCTCGCGCGTCAACGGGGCTTCGAGGGACGCACCCTGCTGCGCGTCGAGGTTGCGCCCGATGGCGAGGCGCGCGAGATCGAAGTGCTCGAGAGCAGCGGCTATTCGGTCTTGGACGAGGCCGCGCGCGAGGCCGTGGCCCGCTGGCGCTTCGCACACGAGGGCCGCGGTGCGGCCAAGGAATTTGTCGAGGTGCCGATCGTCTTCCGTCTTGAGTAGCGTTCGAAAGACGCGGTTGCCCGCGCGGGCCAAGCTGCCATATCCAACACGGTCACCGCACGCTCATCCCGTTGATTAAGCACGGAATGAAAGTCGTCTGGTCTGCGAACCGACGTCCATTGACAGGTGTCGATCTTCAGATGTTATCTGAAGTGAATCGGGAGATCACGAACGAGACTCGAAGGGAGCGAGAATCAGATGGCGAGCACAATTTCGATTCACCCTTCTGTCGATAGTGGAATAAAGCGGGGCGCGAAGGACTTTGCCGGAGGCACCCTCGTGTGTCATTGCAAAGAGAGCCCGGTCAAAGTGGCTGTCAAAGGACAGTGCGCACACAATCATGTTTGTGGCTGTACAAAATGTTGGAAGCCGGAAGGCGCCCTGTTTTCCCAAGTCGCGGTAGTGCCACGTGACAATCTCAAGGTCGTCGCGAACGAAGATAAGCTAGGGATCGTAGATTCATCGGCAGTTATTCAGCGGCATGCCTGCAAGGAATGCGGCGTTCATATGTATGGCCGGATCGAGAACAGGAGCCATCCCTTTTTTGGATTGGACTTCATTCACGCGGAGCTGTCCGAGGAAACGGGCTGGGCGCCGCCCGAGTTTGCTGCGTTCGTCTCCTCGGTCATCGAGTCGGAAGCGAAGCCCGATCAAATGCCCGCCATAAGGACGAGGCTGAGGGAGCTGGGCTTGGAACCCTACGACTGCTTGTCGCCCGCCTTGATGGACGCCATTGCGACCCATACAGCCAAGGCAAAAGGCGTGTTACGCGACTAGAGCAATATCCACTCAGATTGAACCGTCCGGTTCAATCTGAGTGGATGAAATTGCTCTAGATTTAAAGACGATAGAGCAGCTTTATCCGGTCGTTGGATCGCTGAAAGCGATTCCAACTGACCGGATGCTGCTCTAGTCTTTGTGACTGGAGCGAAACGGCGCGGCGCGGTCGAAGGCGGTCGGTTAACAAGCGCGTCGGTACGATGTCGGGGCTTGCTCGAAGTGCGGATGGCGCAAGCGCGTGCCGCTCGAAATGTGTGATCGGTGTTGAAACTTAGGGCGTAGGAGAGGCGTCATGCAGGTTCGCGCAGCGGTGGCGTGGCAGGCGGGCGAGCCGTTGGCGCTCGATACGGTCGAGCTCGATGGCCCGAAGGCGGGCGAGGTCTTGGTCGAGATCAAGGCCACGGGCATCTGCCACACGGACGAGTTCACCCGCTCGGGCAAGGACCCGGAGGGGCTGTTCCCGGCGATCTTGGGCCACGAGGGCGCGGGGGTCGTGGTCGAGACGGGGCCGGAAGTCAAGAGCGTTAAGCCGGGCGATCATGTGATCCCGCTCTACGTTCCCGAATGCCGCCAATGCGAGTACTGCCTCTCGGGCAAGACCAACCTGTGCCAGGCGATCCGCGAGACTCAAGGGCGCGGTCTGATGCCTGACGGCACGAGCCGCTTTCGCAAGGGCAAGCAATCGATCCACCACTACATGGGCACCTCGACGTTTGCCAATTTCACCGTGGTCCCCGAGATCGCCGTGGCCAAGGTGCGAAAGGACGCGCCGTTCGACAAGATCTGCTACGTCGGCTGCGGCGTGACCACGGGCATCGGTGCCGTCATCAACACGGCCAAGGTCGAGCCCGGGGCCAACGTGGTGGTGTTCGGGCTGGGCGGCATCGGGCTCAACGTGATCCAGGGCGCCCGCATGGTGGGGGCGGATCGCATCATCGGGGTCGATTTCAACCCGGCCAAGGCCGAGCGCGCGAAGAAGTTCGGGCTCACTCACTTCGTCAATCCCACGGAGGTCAAGGGCGATCTCGTGCCCCACCTCGTCTCGCTCACCAAGGGCGGCGCCGACTACAGCTTCGAATGCATCGGCAACGTCAAGACCATGCGCCAGGCGCTCGAGTGCTGTCACAAGGGCTGGGGAGTCTCGGTCATCATCGGGGTGGCGGGGGCGGGCGAGGAGATCACGACGCGGCCCTTCCAGCTGGTCACGGGCCGGGTATGGAAGGGCACGGCTTTCGGCGGCGCCAAGGGGCGCACCGAGGTGCCCAGGATCGTCGATTGGTACATGGAGAAGAAGATCAACATCGACGATTTGATCACCCACACCTTGCCCTTCGAGCGCATCAACGAGGCCTTCGATCTGATGCACGAGGGCCGCTCGATCCGCACCGTGGTGACGTATTAGAGGCCGAAGCGAAAGCGATGAGCGAGGCTCCGGTCCTGATCGAGCAGCACCGCTCGTTCGGCGGCTCAACCGCGTTCTACCGCCACGAGTCGGTCGAGTGCGGGGGCGCCATGCGCTTCGCCGTGCACACCCCGCCGCAGGCGCTGAGGCGAAGTGTGCCGGTGCTCTATTTCCTCTCCGGCCTCACCTGCACGGAGGAGAACTTCACGGTCAAGGCGGGGGCGCAGCGCGTGGCCTCGGAACTCGGCCTTATGCTCGTTGCGCCCGACACGAGTCCGCGCGGAGCGGGTTTTGCCGGCGAGGACGAGTCGTACGACTTCGGCACCGGCGCGGGCTTCTACGTCGATGCCACCGAGGAGCCCTGGCGCCGGCGCTACCGCATGTACAGCTACGTCACGAAGGAGTTGCCCGCGTTCATCGCCCGGCATTTTCCGGCCGATGCGGCGCGCCAGGGCATCTTCGGTCATTCGATGGGCGGCCACGGCGCGCTCATCTGTGCGCTGCGCAACCCGCGGGCCTACCGCTCCGTCTCGGCCTTCGCGCCGATCGCGGCGCCGATCGACTGCCCCTGGGGGGAGAAGGCGTTCGCGGGCTACCTCGGGCCCGAGCGCAAGCGCTGGGAGGCCTACGATGCGACCCGCCTCGTGGCGGCCGCGCCGCGCCGGGATACGGAGATTCTGATCGACCAGGGCGGCGATGATCCGTTTCTGGCCGAGCAGCTCAAGCCCGAGCGCTTCGCCGAGGCCTGCCGCGCGGCCGGGCAACCCCTAAGGCTGCGCATGCAGGCGGGCTACGATCACAGCTACTATTTCATCTCGAGCTTCATCGAGGACCACCTGCGGCACCACGCCGCGATTTTGGCCCTGTGAGCCGGGGTCTTCGGGGCTTGGCTTGACCGCTTTCCGCCCCGCGTAATACGGTCCTCTCAGGCGATCCGGCCGGCCGCCGCAAACCAGAGGGAGACCGAAAGATGTCAAAGGGCTGCGTCCACATCGGTGGCGAGTACGTCGGGCTCGGCGAGGCGAAGATGTCGATCTTCGATACCGGGTTCCTGCACAGCGACGTCGTCTACGACGTCACCTCGAGCTGGAAGGGCTACTTCTTCAAGCTCGACGAACACTTGAAGCGATTCAAGACCTCGTGCGACGGCTTCCGCCTGAAGAACCCGTATTCGGATGGCGAGACCAAAAAAATTCTGGCCGAGTGCGTGGTGCGTGCGGGCTGCGAGGATGCCGCCTTCGTTCACATGCACGTCACCCGCGGCGAATACCCGGAAGGCTCGCGCGACCCACGCCTATGCAGGAATCAGTTCGTCTCCTACGTCGTGCCCTACATTTTCCTGTGGGGGCCGGAGAAGAGCAAGAAAGGCGTCAACCTCAACCTCGCCAAGCGCGAGCGCATCTCGGATAAGGCGATCGATGCGCGCTATAAGAACTTCCACTGGGCCGATCTCATCCAGGCTCAATACGATGCCTACGAATCGGGCTGTGACGACGCCGTGCTGTGCGGGCCGGACGGCAACCTCGCCGAGGGGCCGGGCTACAATATCTTTGTGGTCAAGAAGGGCACGGTGGCCACGCCCGACGCGAACTGCCTCAGGGGCGTTTCGCGGCAGACAGCCATCGAGATGTGCGAGATGCTGAAGATCCCGCTCGAGATCCGGAAGGTGCACCCGAACGAGCTTAGGAACGCGGACGAGGCGTTCGCTACCTCGACCGCGGGCGGAGTCATGCCGGTCGTGGCCATCGACAGCAAGCCGCTCGGCAACGGCGCGCCCGGGATTCTGACGGGTCGTCTGGTCGAGCAGTATTGGACCAAGCGCGAGCAGGGCTGGTGCGGCACCAAGCTGTCCGACATCCTGAAGCACTAGCGCAGCGCGCAAGATCGGGCGGGGGGCGGCGGTCCTTGGGGGCCGCCGCCGGACGGTGCCGCCGGGCCGGAGACCCCGGCTTCGATTTCGACGAAGGGAGTGGATCATGAGTGTCGCCACGAAGGTGGCCGGCGGGCCGCCACCCATCAAGGACATGAAGCTGTTCCGCCAGCAGTGCTCCATCGGCGGAGAGTGGGTCGATGCGGACTCGGGCCGCACGATCGAGGTCACCAACCCGGCCGACGGAACCGTGATCGGCACCGTGCCCAACCTGGGCGCGGCCGAGACGCGCCGGGCGGTCGAGGCGGCGGCGAAGGCCTATCCCGAATGGCGCAAGAAGAGCGCCAAGGAGCGGGGCCAGCTGCTGCGCCGCTGGTACGACCTCATCATGGCGAACCGGGAGGATTTGGCCGTGCTCATGACGACCGAGCAGGGCAAGCCGCTCGCCGAATCCCTCGGCGAGATCGCTTACGCCGCCTCCTTCATCGACTGGTTCGCCGAGGAGGC
>CAZVZP010000197.1:0-1603 GCA_964631625.1 uncultured Hyphomicrobiales bacterium
TGCCGGTGCCGAGCACGAGGCCCAGGGCCGCGATCAGGTTGAGGGCCTGGAACGCGCCGGGGAGCCCGAGCTCGATCGTTCGCCGGGCGCCCAGGACGTCGAGTGCCAGCGACTGGCCGCTCTCGGTCGGCGTGCTCGAGAGGAGGCGAATGTCATCGCCTTTGGCGCCATAGCTTAAGATGCGCTGATGCCGCGCGCGGCAGACCCGGAGCAACGCCTCGTACTGGGGCACGTCGGCATTGAGTACAGCCACGCCGCCATCGGGCAACAGCGTGTCGAACAGGCGTAGCTTGGCCGCGAAATAGGCGTCCGCATCGGCATGGTAGTCGAAGTGGTCGCGCGAGAGATTGGTGAAGGCCGCGGCGCGAATGCGCACGCCGTCGAGCCGGTTCTGATCGAGCCCGTGGGATGAGGCCTCGAGCGCCAAGTGATCGATGCCGCGATGGGCCATCTCGGCCAGCGCCGCGTGAAGGGCCACGGGATCGGGCGTGGTGTGGCCGAGATCGAGCGCGACCCCTGGCGCCTCGACCCCGAGCGTGCCGAGGCTGCCCGCCGCCTTGCCGCAAAGCGCCCACAGCTGCCGCGTGAGGCCCGCGACCGAGCTCTTGCCGTTGGTGCCCGTGACCGCGGCGATCACGCTCGGCTGCAGACGGTAGAAGTGGGCCGCCATGAACGCGAGGCGTCGGCGCGGATTGCGGTCGGTCACCCGCGGCAGGTGATGGGCTTCGGGCGGCGGCATCACGTCGGGCCCGGTCAAGAGCGCGGCCGCGCCGCGCCGGAGCGCATCGCCGATGAAGTCGCGCCCCCGCGCCTTCGTGCCATCGAGCGCGGCGAACAGGAAGCCGGGCTCGATGCGGCGCGAATCGGCCGAGAGGCCGCGGATCGCGACATCGGCTCCGATCATCGCCGCGCCATCGCGGGGCTCGATGAGCTCAGAAAGACGCAAGCTCGAGCCTCCCCTCCTCGTGCTGCACGAGGGAGCCGTTTGCGGCCGGCGCGAGCGGCATCATGGGCTCGATCCCGAGCAGCGGTCCGAGGCGCGTGATGAGGCGGCTCGCCGTCGGCGCCGCCGTCCACCCGGCGGTGGCGAAGCCGAAGGTCTCGGGCGTGCCCTTGGGCTCATCGAGCGTGATCAGCACCACGTAGCGCGGCTTCCTCATCGGGAAGGCGCCGACGAAGGTGGACAGCAACGCGCTCTTCTCGTAGTGGCCCGCGATCGCCTTCTCGGCGGTGCCGGTCTTGCCGCCCACGAAGTAGCCCGAGGCTTCGGCGTTCCGGCCGGTGCCCTGCTCGACGACGAGGCGCATGAGCCAGCGCATGTAGCGGGAGGTCTCCGCGCTGATCACCTGGACGCCGGGGACCGGCCCCTCGTCCGCGCGCTTGATGAGCGTCGCCGGGCGCAGGACGCCGCCGTTGACCATCGCGGCGGCGGCATTGGCGAGCTGCAACGGGCTCACGGCGACGCCGTGGCCGAAGGCGATCGTCATGGTGTTGATGTCGCGCCACGTCTTAGGCGCGAGCGGCAGACCCACCTCGGGCAGCTCGATGCGAGTCGCCGTCAGGAGGCCAAAGCGGTGCAGGTATTCCTTCTGCCGCGCCGCGC
>CAZVZP010000197.1:1613-4862 GCA_964631625.1 uncultured Hyphomicrobiales bacterium
GAATGTCTTGTGCCGCTCGATGCCGAGGTCGAGCGCCATCTTGGCCGCGCCGATATTCGAGGAATGGATCATGATCTCGGGCACGGTGAGAAAGCGGTTCTGCGGGTGGTAATCGGTGATCACGTAGCCCGACACGGCAATCGGCTGGCTCGCGTCGTAGCCGCCGTCGATGGTGACGCTCCCGGAGTCGAGCGCCATCGCCACAGTGAAGATCTTGAAGGTCGAGCCCATCTCGTAGACGCCGAGCGTGGCGCGGTTGAACATCGCCTCGCCGGTCGGAGCGTCCGGGAGATTGGGGTCGAAGTCGGGCAGGCTCACGAGCGCGAGGATCTCGCCCGTGTCGACGTCGAGCACGAGGCCGGCGGCGCCGAGCGCCCGGAAGCTCTCGACCGAGCGCACGAGCTCCTCGCGCAGCGCGTGCTGCACGCGCAGGTCGAGCGAGAGCGCAAGCGGCTCGGGCCGCTCGCTCCGCTCGGGCGCCGCCAGGCGCTCATCGAGCGCGTGCTCGAGACCGGCCAGTCCGTGGTTGTCGATGCCGGTGTAGCCCAGTGCATGGGCGAAGAGCGGCCCCTGCGGATAGACCCGCCGCTCATCCTCGACAAAGCCGATGCCGGGCAGGCCCAGGCGGTTGATGTCGTATTGTTGCCGCGGCGTCAGATGGCGCTTGAGCCAGATGAAGCGCCGCTCGCCCGAGAGCTTGCCGACGAGGTCCTCGTGGCCGAGCTCGGGCAGCGCCTCGGCGAGCGCCCGGGCGCACTCCTCGGGATCGAGCACGCGGGCGGGGTCGGCATAGAGCGAGGCCGTGGGCAACCCGGTTGCGATCAGCGTGCCGTTGCGGTCCACGATGTCGGCGCGCGACGCCACGACCTGGCGGATGCCGGCGGGATCGCGGCCGAGGGCGAGGCCGTCGGGCGCCGTGAGCGAAAGATCGACCAGGCGGCCCGCGATGATGGCGAAGGAGAGTGCGAAGAGCACGGCACCGAACAGGAGGCGCGCGCGACCGAGGTCGTACCCGCGCGCGGCCGGCCCGCCGTTCGGCGCCTGCGGCATCTTTTGCGCGAGCAGAGGCCCGTAGTCGGGGGCCGGATGACGGCTCGAACGGTGAAACGGCTTCATGGCACCGTGTCCTGCGCGGTGACGTAGTGGCCGAGCTCGTGGGACGCATTCGCGGCCCCGCGGGCCGGCAACGCGTCGAGCGGGATCATCTGCTGGGCCGCGAGCGGCGCGAGCCCGAGGTGCTTCGTCGCCAGTGCCTCGAGCCGCTCGGGCCGGTTCAAATAGCTCCATTCGGCGCGCAACACGTGCATCGTCTCGCGCTCGGCCGCGAGCGCACGCGTGAGCTCGGCCTCAACCTCCTCGAGATGGCGAACCTCGTACGCAATCATGAAGACGACGAAGGCAACTGCCGCGCTGATGCCGAGCCAGACGAAATTGGCGGCGCGCATCAGGCCGCTCTCCAGGCCGGTGCCGCCGTCCGCGCCGCGGCGCGCAGACGCGCCGAACGGGCTCGGGGGTTGCGAGCGATCTCGTGTGCGCTGGGGCGTTGCGCGCGCCGGGTCAGGAGCGTGAAGCTCGCTTGCGGCTTTTTTGTGACCGGCCCGAGCCAGTGCCGGCTGGGCTCGCGGACGCGGCCGGCGCGTTCGGTCAGGAAGCTCTTGACCAGGCGGTCCTCGAGTGAATGGTAGGCGACGACGACGAGCCGCCCCTCGGACGCGAGCACGCGCTCGGCCGCGGCCAAGCCCCGAGACAATTCGCCGAGCTCATCGTTCACGGCCATGCGCAGGGCCTGGAAGGTTCGAGTCGCGGGATCGAGGCCGTCGCGCGCCGGGCGCACGACGCGCCGGACCAGCGCGGCAAGCTCGCCCGTGCGTTCGAGGGGCTTCCTCTGGCGCGCGGCGACGAGGGCGCGCGCCACGGCCCGCGCCCGTCGCTCCTCGCCGTAGGTGCCGATGATGCGGGCGAGCTCCGCTTCGCTCGCCTCATTGACGAGCTCGGCCGCGCTTGTGCCCTCGCGACCCATGCGCATGTCGAGCGGGGCGTCGAAGCGGAACGACAGTCCCCGCCCGGGTTCGTCGAGCTGCATCGAGGAGACGCCGAGATCGAGCGCGACGCCGGCGACCGTCTCGACGCCGTGCGCTTCGAGCAGGCGGTCCATCTCGCCGAAGCGGCCCTCGATCAGCGTCAGCCGGCCGCGGTACGCTTCGAGCAGAGAGCCGCCGAGCGCGAGTGCGCGCGGATCGCGGTCGATGGCGAACACGACGCAGCGCGCGCGCTCGAGCAGGCCGCGCGTGTAGCCGCCGGCGCCGAACGTGCCATCGACGTAGATGCGCCCGTCGTGCGGATCGAGGTAGTCGAGGACATCGTCGAGGAGGACCGGCGTGTGCGGTGCGACGGGCGCCGCGGCGATGGGGGCCGCGCTCATCGGCGCCCGCTGCCCGGCGGCGCATCGAGCCGCGCGCTCTCCTTCGCCGCCTCGGCCGCGATCTTGCGCGCGAACGCGTCGAACTTTTCCGGATTCCAGATCACGAACGTGGTGCCTTGGGCGACGAACTTCGCGCGATCGCGGATCGCGGCGTGGGCGAGAAATTCGTCGGGCAACATGATGCGGCCTTCGTGGTCGAAGGGGAGCTGTACGCTGCGCCCGAAGAGCGCGGTCGCCAAAACGCGATGCGCGGGCGAAAACGGGTTGAGGGTGTTGACGCGCGCGCTCACTTCCTCGAGCCAAGCCATTCCGGCGGCCTCGATCGCCGGAATGCCGTCGAAGGCGGGATAGGCGACGATGCCGTTGAAACTCTGATCGGCGAGAGCCGCGCGGAAACGCGCAGGCACCGACACCCGCCCTTTCTTGTCGACCTTGTTCTCGAACGTGCCGACGAAGAGCGCCATGAATTCCCCCCGCCGGTCCCGCCTTCCCGGGTGCCCTCGCCAAGGCGGAACCGGAGCGCCCCTAACGCGGGCAAACCGCCGCGCTTTGGGACATCATGGGATATCATGGGAAATCGTGGATCGTCAACAGATGGATGGTAAATAAATCCAGATAACCTAAGCACTTATCCCCGGAGAGCGGGGCCCTGGGGTGCCCCGAGCCGATCCAGCAACTAGCCCTGCCGCCATCAGGGACGTCATTATCCCATAGCTAGTATGGTTCTGTCTTTGTTCCTTTGCCGAAGATCGATTCGCAAGGCCTTGGAACATAAAGAGAAAAATCGCAGCGCCGGGAGCCGGCTCGGGCGCCCATCGGCAGGCTTG
>CAZVZP010000198.1:0-4846 GCA_964631625.1 uncultured Hyphomicrobiales bacterium
CTAGGGCGGAATCCGATCAAGTGCAAGCGCCCCCTCCCCCTACCCCCTCCCACGCGGGGAGGGGGGACGAAAAAAATAGCTCCCTCCCCTCTCGCGCGGAGGGGGACGAAATAAGAGGCTCCCTCCCCCCTCGCGGGGAGGGGGACGAAATAAGAGGCTCCCTCCCCCCTCGCGGGGGAGGGCGGGGGTGGGGGTCGCCGACAAGCTCAACGCGCTCGCGCGCGATTCCACTCCGACGGATTTCGTTCTAGGGCGCTGGTCGCGCGGCGATGGTCGAAGACACGGCTCGATTCCGGCTGCCGGCTCACGGCGAAGCCCGCTGGCAACTCCGCTACGCCTTGCGCACTTCCTTATCGTAGGCCTCGATCATGGCGCGGGTGAGCGGCCCCACCTGGAAATGGCGCCCCTCGATCTCGCGCACGGGCGTCACTTCGGCGGCCGTGCCGGTCAAGAACACCTCATCGGCCCGCTCGAGCTCGTGGGGCATGATCGCGCGCTCGATCAACTCGATGCCCTGCGCGCGCGCCAGCGCGATCACCGTGCGCCGCGTAATCCCGTCGAGGAAGCAATCCGGCGCCGGGGTATGCAGGCGCCCGTCGATGGCGAGGAAGATATTGGCCCCCGTCGCCTCGGCCACCCGGCCGCGCCAATCGAGCATGAGCGCGTCGTCGAAGCCCGCCTGCTCGGCCTTGTGCTTGGACAGCGTGCAGATCATGTACAGCCCGGCGGCCTTCGACTTGACCGGCGCGGTATCGGGCGCGGGCCGGCGCCACTCCGAAACCTTGAGCCGGATGCCGCGCAGCCGATCCTTGAAGTAGTGGCCCCACTCCCACACGGCGATCACCACATGGATGCGCGTTTTCTGCGCCGCGACCCCCATCATCTCGCTGCCGCGCCACGCCAAGGGGCGGATGTAGCCGTCCGTGATCCCTTGGGCCTTGACCGTCTCGAGCACCGCGCGATCGAGCGCCTCGACGGAAAGCGGCAACTCGAAGCCGAGATAGCGTGCCGACTGGGCGAGGCGCTCGCTGTGCTCGGTCAGCTTGAACGGCCGTCCGTCGTAAATACGCAGGCCCTCGAAGACACAAGACGCATAATGCAAGCCGTGGCTCAAGACGTGGATCTTCGCCTCGCGCCAGGGCACGAGCGCGCCGTCGTACCAGATCACGCCCTCACGGTCGTCGTAGGGCTGAAGAGGCGATGCGGGCACGGATTTCTCGGTCAAGGTCAACGCTCGGGGATGGCGGGGCGCGAAAAGACGGTTGCCTCCCGTAACATTCGGCGCCATATATGTCAACATGGCTGACGTAAAAACCGGCGCCAATCCGCTGTTCCTGCGCGAGGACGAATTGCGCCAGGGCATGGATCTCCTGTTCTACGCCTATCGCGATTTCACGGCCGAGGCGGACGCCCTTCTCGAGCAGCTGGCCTTCGGCCGCGCGCATCATCGCGTGCTCCATTTCGTCGGCCGCTATCCCGGCATCTCGGTGGCCGAACTGCTCGGAATCCTGCGCATCACGAAGCAAAGCCTGGCGCGCGTCCTCGGTGCGCTCGTGCGCGAAGGGTTCGTCGCCCAGCGGGTGGACCGGCGCGATAAACGCAAGCGCCTGCTCGAGCTCACGGCCAAGGGCGTCGAGCTCGAGCGCCGGCTCTCGGCCGACCAGCGCCAGCGCATCGCGGCGGCCTACCGCCGCGCCGGGCCCGAGGCCGTCGAGGGTTACCGCCGGGTCTTGAGTCTGATGGTCAACGAGCGCGACCGCGAGCGGCTCGAGAGCGCACCGCCAGCCAAGCGCGCCGCCGGTTAGGCCGCCGGCCATGGCGGGCGATGCGCCGCATCTCTTGGTCGTGGACGACGATGTGCGGCTGCGCGCCTTGCTGCACCGCTATCTCGCCGACAACGGATTCCGCGTGACCGAGGCCGGGAGCGCCGAGGACGCGCGCGCCCGGCTCAAGGGCCTCGCCTTCGACCTCATCATCCTCGACATCATGATGCCGGGTGAATCGGGAGACACGCTCACCGAGAGTTTGCGTCGCGAATCGAATGTCCCGATCCTCCTGCTCTCCGCCATGGGCGAGCCCGAAAATCGCATCGCCGGCCTCGAGAAGGGGGCCGACGACTATCTCACCAAGCCGTTCGAGCCGCGCGAGCTTTTGCTGCGCGTCGCGACGATCCTGCGCCGGGCGCGCGCCGAGCCCGCGGCGCCGCGCGCCTTGAGCCTGGGAACCTTGAGCTTCCATCCCGCCAGCGGCGAACTGCACAAAGGGAATAGGCTCGTGCGCCTCACCTCCGGCGAGACCGAGCTGTTGTGCCTCCTCGCACGCCACGCCGGCCGCCCCGTCTCGCGCGAACGCTTAAGCCAAAGCGCGGCGCTCGCCGATTCGACCCGCGCCGTCGACGTGCAGATCAATCGCCTGCGCCGCAAGATCGAGCCCGATCCCCGCGCACCCCGCTATCTGTTGACCGTATGGGGCGTGGGCTACACGCTCCGGCCCGACTGACGCGCTTTTCGGTGCCGCCCGATGCGCCGAGCCTTACGGACGCTCAAGAAGATTCTCCCGCGCGGCCTGTTCGGGCGCTCGCTCCTCATCATCGTCCTGCCGTTCGTGCTCTTGCAGGGCCTCATGACCTTCGTCTTCTATCAGGCGCATTGGGACACGGTGAGCCGGCGCTTGTCCCTCGGCGTCGCCGGGGACCTCGTGACCATCATCCAGGTCCTGCAGGCCGACGTCGAGCCGGGGGTCAAGTCGCGCCTACTCACCAGCGCGCGGCACAACACGAGCATCGACTTCGTGTTCGAGGAGGGGGCGATCCTGCCCAATGTGCCCTCGCTCACGACGAATCGGATCGTCGATCGCATGCTCACCCGGGCGCTTGGCGAGCGACTGGTCTACCCCTTTCAGGTCGATACGCGCAGCCTGCAAGATCTCGTCCGGATCAAGATCCAGCTCGCCGACGGCGTGCTGACGACGACGGTGCCACGCAAGCGCATCGCGAGCTCGACCACGACGGTGTTCGTGGTCTGGATGGTCGGCGCCTCGATCATCCTCATCGGCATAGGCGCCGTCTTCTTACGCAACCAGATGAAGCCGATCCGCCGCCTCGGACGCGCGGCCGAGGCCTTCGGCAAGGGCCGGCCGATCCCGCCGATCAAGCCCGAGGGCGCGACCGAGGTCCGCCAGGCCACCGCGGCCTTCCTCGACATGCAGGAGCGCATCCAGCGCCAGATGCAGCAGCGCACCGAGATGCTCTCGGGCGTCTCGCACGATCTGCGCACGCCGCTGACGCGCATGAAGCTCGAGCTCGCCATGATGCCCGCGAGCGACGTGCGCGAGAACCTCGAGTCCGACATCCAGCAGATGGAGCGGATGATCGAGGAATACTTGGCCTTCGTGCGGGGCGAAGGCGGCGAGGCCGCGCGGCGGGTCGGCCTCGACGACATCGTGAAGGAGGTGGTCGAGGAGTCGCGGCGCCAGGGCGCGCGCGTCCAGTGCACGACCACGGGCGACCTGATGCTTGAGGTCAGGCCGAGCGCGATGAAGCGATGCCTCACGAATCTGGTCGAGAACGCGGCCCGCTTCGGTTCGATGATCGAGGTTTCGGCGCGCCGGCTCGAGCGCACGATCGAGCTCACGGTCGATGACAATGGGCCCGGAATCCCGAAGGACGAGCGCGAGAACGTCTTCAAACCGTTCGTCCGCCTCGACCACTCGCGCAATCCTGCGACCGGCGGCGCGGGCCTCGGGCTTTCGATCGCGCGCGACATCGTTCACGCCCACGGCGGGGAGATCGCGCTCCTCGAGTCGCCCCGAGGCGGGCTCAGGGTCAGATTGACGATCCCGGTCTGAGAGCGGGCGTCAGTCGGGCGTAGCCTCGTCCGCCTCGGCCCTGCGCCGCCTCGAACGGCGGCCCTCGAAGAGCAGCGCGAGCCGCTCGGCCCGGCGCAGGTTGCGGTCGAGCGCGGCCATGCTCGGCGCCAGGTCCTCGCTGTCGTCGGCCAGAAAGACGCGCAGCGTCGCAAGATGAACCGCGGCGAGCCCCTTGATGCGGAGCGCCCCGGCCGGCCCCGCGCTCGAGAGCTCCGCGGCCTCCAGCATCCAGGCCATGGAGGAGGCAAGCTGGAGCGCCCCGCCCAGGAGCGTCACCGGGTCGACGCACGCGGCGCGTGCGAGCGCGCGCACCCCCGCCTTGTAGGGCTTGAGCGCATCCAGGCGCGCCATCAGAACTGCGAACAGTCGCTCGCGGGCCGGCTCTTGGGCCAGCTCCGGGTCGCGCGCCGCCAGCACCGCCTCGTCGATCCGGCGCGCGAAGGCGCACAGAATCGCCTCCTTGCAGGGGAAACGCGCGTGAAGCGTCTTGAGCGAAACCCCGGCCCGTTCGGCAATGGCGTGAAGCGAGACCCGCGACCAGCCCCGCTCGGCCGCGAGCGCGAGCGCAGCCTCGATGATCGCGGCCTCGATGATCGCGGCCTCGGGCGTTTCGCCCGGAGCCGCGCGCGCCCGCTCGCCCTTCCCGCGTCGTGCCCGCGGTCTGCCCTTGCGCACCGCCATGAGGAGATTCTAGAGCGCAATTGGATTAGGTGGAAGCACCCCCTCCCCCTACCCCCTCCCGCGAGGGAAGAGGGACGAAACTAAGAAACTCCCTCGCGGCGCGGGGGAGGTCGGGAAGGTGGCGAAATGTGCCTCGGAATAGGGCGGACCAAATAAGAAGCTCCCTCCCCCCTCGCGGGGGAGGGCCGGGGTGGGGGCATCGGTAAATTTGCCGCTGACCCGTGATTCTACTTCGCCAAATAACGCTCTAGAGCAGCATCCGGTCAGTTGGAATCGCTTTCAGCGATCCAACGACCGG
>CAZVZP010000199.1:0-4787 GCA_964631625.1 uncultured Hyphomicrobiales bacterium
CGATCTGCCGCTCGAGCCCGAACCGACGCTCACGATCTACTTTGCCGCCGGGGCCTGCGATGTGCTCCTCGGGCGGCCGAAGGAAAGCCTCCTCGGCGTGCCGTTCGTGGACATCTTCGCGCCGGCGGATCGCGCCGAGGTGCGCCGTGCCCTGGGCGCAATCGGTGCCGGCCGGCGCGCCGAACCCATGGTCGCGCGCCTCCTCGGCTCCTTCGGCGCCGCGCCGCAGATCGTGCTCACCGGCACCTGCGTTCCCGATCTCGACAATCACTTCTACATGTCGCTCAGCATGGTGCCCGGGGCGGCCAAAGCGCTGGCCACCGTCAAACACCCGGCGGAGCGCGATCGCGCCACGGGCCTGCACGAGAGCGCGGCCTTCGGCGAGGTCGCCAAGGCGCGGCTCGAACAGGGTAAGGAGCTGGGCGAGAACTACGCGCTGACCCTCCTCGACCTGAGCGACTTCGAACGCTTGCGACCGCAGATCGACGAAGCGGTCGCCGGATCGCTGTTCGCGACCATCGGGGAGACCTTGCGGGCGAATTCGGTCGGTGGAGACTCGGCCGGACGGATCGACGCCGACAAGTACGGTGTGATCCACCACCGGTCCGCTTCGGTCGACACCCTGCAGCGCACGCTCACCGACCTGGTGCGCGGCGCAACGCCCGAAGCCAGGGATTTCGCGCTCGACGCCGCCTCGGTCGAGCTCGACGCCACAGCCATGAGCGAAGAAGAAGCGGCTCGCGCCATCGTCTATACGCTCAACAAGTTTCGTTCCGTCAAGGCGCACGAGTTCTCCATAGCGACGCTCTCCGCCGGCTGCCGTGCCATGCTCGATGAGACGGTGGCGCGCGTCGCCGAAGTCAAGAACACGATCGCCGCCGGCCTTTTCGATTTGGTCTTCCAGCCCATCGTCGATCTCAAGGAGCGCCAACCGCACCACTACGAGGCGCTGGCCCGCAACATCGGCGGGCAGGCGAACCGCTCGCCCTTCGAATTCGTGACGCTCGCCGAGGAGATCGGACTCATCGCGGACTTCGATCTTGCGGTGTGCCGGCGGGCGATCGCGACGCTCGAGCAAGACGCCGGCGGCCGTAAGATCGCCGTGAATCTTTCCGGATTCTCGTTGGGGCGCCCGGGATTCGACGACGCCCTGATGGCGCTCCTGCGCGCCCATCCGCTCGCCCGGCACCGGCTGCTCTTCGAAGTGACGGAGTCGGCGGAGATCGCGGATCTCGTGGCCGTGAACCGGGTCCTGCAGGAGTTGCGCCGGACCGGCCACGCCGTGTGTCTCGACGATTTCGGCAGCGGCGCCGCGGCCTTCGAGTATCTGCGGTCGCTCGAGGTCGATTTCGTCAAGATCGACGGCAGCTACGTGAAAGGCGCCGTGGCCACGACCTATGGCCACTCGTTCCTCAAGTGCATTACGGCGCTCTGCCGCGACTTAAAGATCGGCACCATCGGGGAGATGGTGGAGGACGAGGCCACCTGGCGGCTGCTCAAGACGGTCGGGGTCGACTTCGGCCAAGGCTTTTACTTCGGCAAACCGCTGCCCCGGATCCCGCTGCTGGAGCCGGGCGATCCGGCGGCGACCATACCGCCTCCGATGTACCTGCGCCGATTCGCCAAGAGCCCCGCCTCGGGATAGGACCCTGCGATGGCACAAATGGCAAACAAACTCGTGAAGGCGGTACGGCGGCGCCCGTCGGCCGACCAAACGGCCGATTCGCCGATCGCGCTGTCCTTGCTCGCCGCCTATCCCGGCCCGGTCGTGGTGGCGGATCGCGACGGCCGCCCGCTCGCCGCGAACGCCGCCGGAGCGGAGGTCGCCGACCTTCTGCGTAATCCGAATGCGACTGAAATCCACAAGGTCGCGGCTTCGGTGCTCAACCGTGGGCAGGGCACGGACTGCCTCTTGACGCTCGGGATCGGCCAGAAGACGCGCAAGTGCAATCTCACCTTCGTGCCGTTGCTCGATGCCGGCGGCACCAACGGCTTCATCGTGCTGGGGCGCGACGTGACGTTGCAGGAGAATCTGCGCCAGGTTCTGGTCGAGTCGCGGAGCCGCTTCAAGGACCTGGTCGAGTGCTCCGCCGACTTCGTTTGGGAGACGGACAAGGCCGGCCGCTTCGTCTATGTGACGCCCCGGGGTGCCTTGGGCTATGCGGCGGCCCAGCTCGTCGGCCAGCCGGCGACCGACTTCTTGGCGGAGGGCTTGGACGAGGCGCAGCCGTTCCCGTTCCAATGCACGGAGCGCATCGAAAGCGTCGAGATCCAGATGATCCGGGCGGATGGCGAAACGGCCATCGTGCGCATCTCGTGCACGCCGATTCGCAACGAGTTCGACGGCGTCGTGGGAGCGCGCGGGGTCGCTCGCGACGTGACCGAGGTTCGCCGGCGCGACGAGGCCTTGGCCCGCGCGCTCGGGCGCGAGCGCCTGCTCGCCCGCATCGTGCAGACGATCCGCGACGAGGTGGAGCCCCAGACGCTTCTGCAGACGGCCGCGCAAGCCGCGGCGGACGGCCTGTCTTGCTCGTGGAGCGGTCTCTACCGCGCCGAGGAGGGGGGTGCGCTCGTGCGCGTCGCCGAGTTCGCGCGCGAGATGGCCCGCATCGATCACGCCGAGGTCGATGCGGCGGTCGGGCGTTTCGCTCTCGACGGCGCCAAGCGTCCCCTCCCGGTCGGTCGTCATATGCTGATGTTCGAGCCGACCCGCTACCGGGAGAAGCTGAACGGCGTGCTGTGCGTCGCGCGCAGCTGGGACGATCACCTGTTCACCGGCGAGGACAACGAGCTGCTGGCGGGCGTTGCCAACCAACTCGGCATCGCGATCGAGCAGATCAGCACGCACGAGCAGCTGCTCGAGCTCTCGCGCACCGATGGCTTGACCGGCCTGCTCAACCGGCGCGCCTTCGTCGACGAGGTCCGGGCCCGCCTCGCCAACGCCGAGCGCTCGAAGCGGTGTGCGGCCCTGTTCTACGTGGACATGAACAACCTCAAGGCGCTGAACGACGTCCAGGGGCACAAGGACGGCGATCGGGCTCTGACGACGGCCGCGGATATCCTGCGCCGGCACGTCCGCATCAAGGACCCGGTGGCGCGGATCGGTGGCGACGAGTTCGCGATCTGGTACGACAACATGACGGCGCAGGTGGCCGAAGAGAAGGCGGAGCGGGTCTGGAAGGCGAGCCATGCGCTCGCCGCCCTGTCGGCGGATCCGGCCCGCCCCCTCGGGCTCGCGGTCGGCGTGGCTCTGTTCGATCCCGCCACGCCCGAGACCCTGAACGAGCTGTTCGAACGCGCCGATGAAACCATGTACACGGCCAAGCGGCACTCCAAGGAGGGCCGCCCGGGCTACGCGCTCAGCCTGTCCCAGAGCGCGAAGACAGAAACCGCCGAGGCTTAGGCGAGCGATGGCGCGCAGGCACCGCACGAAGCGAGGCGTGGGCGCGGAGCGCCCCGGCGCCGGCGAGCCGGGGGCGCTCGGCTACGACGAACAGAAGCGTCTCGCGCGCGACCGCGATCCCACCGTGCGCCGGCGTCTCGCCGCGCGCCAGGACGCGCGGCCCGAAATCCTCTATTTCCTCGCGGCCGACGGGGAGCCCGAGGTCAGGCGCGCAATCGCCCACAATCAGGCGACGCCGCGGCGGGCCGACCTGCTGCTGGTCGAGGATGACGACGAGGAGGCTCGTTGCCTGCTCGCGAGGAAGATCGGGCGGCTCGCACCCGATCTCGAACCGGCGCAGCGCGATCACCTGCAGGATTTGACGATCGAGATCCTCGACCTCTTGACGCAGGATCAGCTGCCGCGGGTGCGCCGGATCGTCGCGGAGGAGATCAAGCATCTCGACAACATTCCGAGGGAGCTGATCGACCGGCTGGCACGCGACATCGAGCTCGCGGTCTGCGGCCCGGTGCTCGAATTCTCGCCATTGCTCACCGACGACGATCTGCTCGAGATCATCGCGAGCGATCCGGTCCAGGGAGCGCTCTCGGCCATTTCCAAGCGTCACGGCGTGTCGGCCATGGTGTCCGATGCCATTGTCGTGGCCGAGGACGAGGAGGCCGTGGCCGCCCTGTTGAGCAACGAGAGCGCCCAGATCCGCGAGGAGACGCTCGATCGGATCGTGGCCGCCGCGCCCGCGCACGCGCCCTGGCACCGTCCCTTGGTCGAGCGTCCCGACCTGTCGCACCGCGCGGTCAAGAACATCGCGCGCTTCGTCACCTCGACTCTGCTCGACCGCCTGACCCAACGCTATGGGCTCGACGAGGAGACCGCGCGGCGCGTGCGCAACGCCGTGAGCGACCGCTTAGCTCCCGACGGGCTCAATCTCGAAGGCCGGCCGAACCATCACGCAAAGGAAGCCTACGAGACGCAAACGCTCGACGACGAGGCCGTGATGAACGCCTTGGTCAGCGACGATCGGCGGTTCGTTGTCTACGCCCTGGCGCTGAAGTCGCGTCTGCCGACCGACGTCGTGCGCAAGATGCTGAACTCCGGCAATCCCCGGGCCGTCACGGTGCTTGCCTGGAAGGCGGGCTTCAAGATGCGCACGGCGCTTCAGCTCCAACTGCGCGCGGCCCGGATTCCGCACCGCGAGGCGCTTCATCCCCGGAACGGCATCGACTATCCCTTGAGCGCCGAGGAGTTGGAGGAACAGCTTCAGTTCTTCGCGGATTTCTTCTCGAAGGGCCTGACCGAGGTGACGCGCCTGTCGTAACGCTCGCCGGCGGCGCGCTAGAGCAGGATGCGGTTAGGTTGAAGCGTATCCGGCATTGACGAGGCATCT
>CAZVZP010000200.1:0-4779 GCA_964631625.1 uncultured Hyphomicrobiales bacterium
CAGACGGCCGCGGCGGCGCGGCGTGCGGCGGCGCGGCGTGCGGCCGCCCGGCCCGCGGCGAGTCTGCGCCCGCGTAAACCGACAATTCCCTATCTCGGTGCCGCCGCCCGGCCGGCGGACGTAGTGCGCGCCCTGCGCCGCGACGGTTGTGTCATCCTGCGCAACCTGGTGGCACCGGAGGTGGTGGACCGGATTACCCGCGAGCTCGAGCCTTATCTCGACGCCACGCCTCATGGCACCGGCGACTACGTGGGTTTCCATACCAAGCGGACGTCGGCGCTCATCACCAAGTCGGAGACCGTGGGCCGGGAGCTCGCCATCCATCCGCTCATCCTCGATGCCGTCAATGCCATCCTGGGCGAGCGCTGCCAGCATATCCAGCTCGCCACGACCCAGGCGGTGTCGATCGGTCCGCGCGAAACCGTACAGGCGTTCCACCGGGACGACTCAATCTATCCCTTCAAGCATCCGAGCCCGGAGAGCGTGGTGAGCACGGTCTGGGCACTTACGGACTTCACCGAGGCGAACGGCGCGACCCGCGTGGTGCCGGGCAGCCATCGCTGGGGCGACAAGCGGCTGCCCAAGGAGGACGACGCGGCCCAGGCCGTGATGCCCAAGGGCTCGGTGGTCATCTACATGGGATCGGTCTATCACGGCGGCGGCGCGAGCCGCGCGAAGTCGTATCGCACCGGCCTGATCTTGGGCTACAGCCTGGGCTGGCTGCGCCAGGAGGAGAACCAATATCTCGTCGTGCCCCCCGAGGTCGCGAAACGGTTGCCCGAGAAGCTTCAGCGCCTCATCGGCTATACGCTCCACCCGCCGTATCTCGGCTGGGTCGAGATGCAGGATCCGCACGTCGTGCTCGAGGGCAGGGCGAGCACCACGATGGCAGCGTCCGAGCTTTATGTCGAAGGAGCCGAGCGCGCCATCCATCAGCACACCAACATCCGGCTCACCTGACCACGACGCTTCGAGCGTCTGCGCATCCATGCCCGGTGTCTCTACGCGACACCCCTCGGGGGTTGCAGGGCTCGCCGGCGCAGTGCGTCTCCGCTAGGATGCGGGTCCGCTCGTTAGGAGGAGAAATGAGAGCGCTGTTGTGCAAGGAGTTGGGCAAGCCGCTCGTGGTCGAGGAGGTGCCTGCGCCGCCGCTGTCGGAGGGCACGGTGCGCGTTGCCATGCGCGCGGCGGGCGTCAACTTCGCCGATCTCTTGCTCATCGAGGGCAAGTACCAGGAGAAGCCTGCGCTGCCGTTCTCGCCCGGCATGGAGGGGGCGGGCACGGTGGTCGAGGTTGCGCCCGGCGTCTCGGACGTGAAGCCCGGCACGCGGGTGATCACGCTCACGGGGCTGGGCGCGGCGGTCTCCGAGCTCGTGCTGCCGGCCTCGGACGTTATCACGACCCCGGACGAGATGGACGACATCACGGCCGCCGGCTTCCCGGTGTCGTACGGCACCGCGCATCTCGGGCTGTGGCATCGGGCGAGACTCAAGGCCGGCGAGGTGCTGTTGGTCCACGCGGCTGCGGGCGGCGTGGGCTTGGCCGCCGTCGAGATCGGCAAGGCCATGGGCGCCGTGGTCATCGGCAGCGCCGGCGGGGCCGAGAAATGCGCGCTGGCCAAAGCCCACGGCGCCGACCACGTCTTCGATTACCGCAACGAGGATATTCGCGAGCGGGTCAAGGCCTTGACCGATGGCCGTGGCGCCGACGTGATCTTCGACCCCGTGGGCGGCGACGTCTTCGATGCCAGCCTGCGCTGCATCAACTGGGAGGGTCGCCTACTCGTCGTGGGCTTCGCCTCGGGCCGCATCCCGCAGGTGCCGGCCAACATCGTGCTGGTCAAGAACATCGCGGTCTTGAGCGTCTATTGGGGCGCTTACCGCAAGCGCAACCCCGCGCTCTATCGCGAGTCGTTCGCGGCGCTCTTCGAGATGTATCGCGAGGGTCAAATTCGCCCCGAGGTCTCACGGACCTTCAAGTTCAGCGAGGCGAACGAGGCCTACCGGCTGCTCGGCTCGCGTCAGACCACGGGCAAGCTCGTGCTCATTCCTTAAGGCGCGCCGCTGCCCGTTAGAGCCGGTACGTCTTCGCCACGATGCGGCCGAGCCGCTCCAATCCCTCCGAGCGGTCCTGGGGATCGATGTGCACCTCGACGAGCGAGGGCGCATCCTTGAGTCGCGCGAGCGCCGACAGCACGGTCTCGAGATCGCCTTCCGTGCGCACCTCGTAGTGCGGCGCGCCGCCCAGCACCTCGGGCCAGCGGTGATAGATCCAGGGCTGCAGATCGTTGTAGGGGCCGTCGTGGATCGCGCGCTCGATCGCGTAGCCCCGGTTGTTCATGACGAACACGATCGGGTTCAGGCGCTCGCGGATGAGCGTCGAGAACTCCTGCCCGGTCATCTGAAATGCGCCGTCGCCCATGAACACCACGGGCCGGCGGTCGGGCACCGCGAGCTTGACGCCGAGCGAGGCGGGGAGCGTGAAGCCGATCGAGCAGTAGAATGCCTGGCAGACGAAGCCGATCTTCTCGCGCATGACGAGGTCGGCGGCGCACAGGAAGCAGTCGCCGGCGTCCGCGAGCACGACGTGCTCGGGCTTGAGAAAGTGATTCATCCGCTCGAAGAAGCGCTGCACGGTGATGCGCGCCCGCGGCCTCGGCGCATACGGTTTCAAGAGCGAGCGGGTCGCGGGCACGATGCGTTGGCGCCGGAGCTTGAGGCGGCCGACGCCCTTCGCGAGCGCCTTGATGTAGTGGCCGAGATAGACCCCGCCGTAATGATGGTGCTTGATGGCGACGCGGTCGCCATTGGCCGCGATGAAGGTGCGCTCGTCGAGATTGGCCGTGTAGATGCCGAGATTGACGTCGGTCATGATCGCGCCGAGGCTCAAAAGACAGTCCGAGCGTTCAACGGTCCGGCGCACCCGCTCCTTGCTCAAGCCGCCCGCATAGACCCCGACGTACTGCGGGTGCTGCTCGCTGATCAGCGACTTGGCCAAGAGCGTCGTGGCGATGGGAAAGCCCGAGCGCCGGAGCAGCGTCTCGAGCGCGCGCCTGAGGCGATAGCGGTGGATCTCGACGCCGGCGAGGATGAGCGGCCGTTTGGCCCGGCCGATCATCGCCAAGGTTTCCTCGACGGCCTCGGCCAGCGCCGCAGTCTCGCTCGTGGGCTCGCTGCGGAAGGCAAAGGGCTTGGGCGCGGTGCAGGGCAAGCCGACGACGTCGGAGGGCAGCTCGAGATAGACGGGCCGCGAGTGGCGCAGGCAGGTCGCGAGCGTCTCGTCGATCCGTTGCGGCGCGCGCGCCGGATCGTCGAGGCTGACCGCCGCCTCGGTCACATGAGCATATATCTTCCGCTGCGCGTCGTAGTCGCCGAAGGTGTGATGAAGGAGCAGGTGCCGCTCCTTGGCTGCGCGGTAAGGCGCACCCGAGATGACCACGAGCGGTACGCGCTCGGCGTAGGCCCCGGCCACGGCGTTGAGCGCGCTCAGGCCACCCACGGCGTAGGTCACGCACAGGGCGCCCGCGCGATTGAGGCGCGCGTAGGCATCGGCGGCATAACCGGCGTTGAGCTCGTTGCAGGTGGTGACGAGCTTGAGCTTCGGGCTCGCGACCAGGCAGTCCATGAAGGCGAGCACGTAGTCGCCGGGCACACCGAAGACATGGCGCACGCCCACTTCCTCGAGTCGGCGCACCAGATAACGGCCGACGGTCATCTGTTCGTCTTTCGGCATTGCGCGATCTCCGCGAGGCGGCGAGCGGGAGGAGCCCCGGTCAGGCGACTATACGATAGCGGCGGCGGCCCGTGGACCGTTCTTCGGCGCCGGGCGGTCTTAATCGAACACGCAACGGGGAAAATAGAGCGAGACGATCCAATTGGGGCGGTCCACCACCTCGCTGATGCGCAAGTCCGCACACACGCTGCACAAGACGTAGGCCTCGACCGGCGCCAGGCCCTGGCTGCGCGATAAGTGCTCGATCATGCGCCGCACCGCGTCCTTGGCGCACGCCATGAGGTCCGGCCCGATCCCCGTGGTCACCTCGTAGCCCTTCGAATCGAGATGCCGGGTCACCGGGCCAGAGGTCGTGAACCTCGGCGAGGGGAGCGGCGCGTTCTTGATGAGCTCGACGCGCAACGTCACGTCGATTGCGCTTTCGACGCCGGTGCCGCAGACCTCGCCGTCGCCTTGCGCGGCATGGGTATCGCCGAGCGAAAGGAGTGCACCGTCGACCTCGACCGGGAGCAGGAGCTCGGTGCCCACGCCGATGTCGCGGATGTCCATCGTGCCGCCGATGTTGCGGGGCGGCAGGATGTCGTGCTTGCCGGGGGCCTTCGGTGCAACGCCGATGGAACCGATCAGGGGCTTGAAGGGAACTCGAGCCGAGCGGCCGAACAGCACGGGGTTTAAGAGCGCCGGCTCGTAATGCCAATGGTGCAGGTAGGGCTCCGGGAAGTCCTCGGCGAGCAGGCCGAAGTCGGGGATGTTCGCGCTCCAGCCCCAACCGGACGGCGCCATCTCGAGGATCGTGATCTTGAGCCGATCGCCGGGCCGGGCGCGATCGACGCGAATCGGTCCGGTCACCGGGTTGACGTTGTCGAAGTCGAAGCGGAGCACGGCGGCTGTACCCGACTGGGGCGTAAGTTGCCCATTGGCCGCATCCACCGTGTGCACCTCGACCTCATCGCCCGGCGCGATCGTGAGCGCCGGCGCGATCGCGTGATCCCAATTCTGGGGGTTAGGGGTTCGACTCCCTTCGGGCGCGCCAATCGCACTAAGAAT
>CAZVZP010000201.1:0-4771 GCA_964631625.1 uncultured Hyphomicrobiales bacterium
TCGTTGGATCGCTGAAAGCGATTCCAACTGACCGGATGCTGCTCTAGGGCGCGCGCGGCTTTCCGAGGCGGCCCGCGAGATCCTGGATGAACTGCCAGGCCACCCGGCCCGAGCGCGCGCCGCGCGTCTGCGCCCATTCGAGCGCCTCCGCGCGCAGGGCCTCGGGCGCGAGCGAAAGGCCGAAATGGCGCGCGTAGCCCTCGACGATCTCGAGATAAGTGTCCTGGCTGCACGAATGGAAGCCGAGCCAGAGGCCGAACCGGTCGGAGAGCGAGACTTTTTCTTCGACCGCTTCGGACGGATGGATGGCGGTCGAGCGCTCGTTCTCCATCATGTCGCGCGGCATCATGTGGCGGCGGTTCGAGGTCGCGTAGAAGACGAGGTTGGGCGGCCGCCCCTCGATGCCGCCCTCGAGCACGGCCTTGAGCGACTTGAACGTGGCATCGCCTGCGTCGAACGAGAGATCGTCGCAAAAGAGGATGAGCCGCTTCGGCGCGCCCCGCAGTCGGCCTAGGAGGCGCGGCAGCGACCCGATGTCCTCCCGATGAATCTCGATCAGGGCGAGCCCACCCACCTCCACGTTGACCGCCGCGTGCACCGCCTTGACCAGCGAGCTCTTGCCCATGCCGCGGGCGCCCCAGAGCAGCGCGTTGTTGGCGGGCAGTCCTTGCGCGAAGCGGCGCGTGTTCTCGAGCAGGATATCGCGCACGGAGTCGATGCCCTTGAGGAGCTCGAGCGGCACGCGGTTGACCGTTGCGACGAGCTCGAGGCGCTCGCCGTCGGTGTGCCAGACGAAGGCCTCGGCCTCGCCCCAGTCGTGGCGCGCGGGCACGGAAGGCGCTAGGCGCTCGAGGGCCTCGGCGACGCGCTTGAGCAACGGCTTGAACTCGGCGTCTGTCATGGCGGTCGGGACCCGGCAACCGGCTGGGCCGCTCGCTCGCGAGACTAACATAAACCCTTGACCGATCAATTAGATTGCCGGTCCGCCGGGGGCGGCCTCGGGGCCCGTAGGCGCTTGCTTCTCGGTCTTTCGGCCTTATAGTGCGGCGAACGCGCAAAGGGCTTTAAGGAGAGAACGATGCAGCGAACCGCAAAGTGGGGCCTGCTGGGGTTAGTCGCCGCCGTTCTGACGGGATGCCAGCCGTTCGGGGGCGGCGGCACGGAGGGCGGCGAGGCTTCGTCAGGGGGAGCCGGGGGCATGTTGACGACATTGCTGCCGCTCGTCCTGATCTTCGTCGTCTTCTACTTCCTGCTCATTCGGCCGCAGCAGAAGAAGCAGCGCGGTCACCGCGAGATGCTGTCGAATATCCGGCGCGGCGATCAAGTCGTCACCGGGGGCGGCATCATCGGCAACGTCATGCGCGTCGAGCGCGACGGCAACCTGCAGGTCGAGATCGCTCCCGGGGTGCGTGTGCGCGTGGTGCGGGCCAGTGTGACCGATGTCATCCAGCGCCCGACGCCGATCGGCGAGGAGGACGAGGACGAGGACGAGGAGCCCGAGGCGGAGGAGGCTAAGGAGGGGGAGGAAACTGCCGAGCAACCTTCGGGCGGCCAGGACGAAAAGAAGAGCTAGGCCGCATCCCCGCGCGCGATGCTTCACTTTTCCAAATGGAAGATCGCGCTCATCGCCGCCATCTGCGCGCTGGGTGTCTTGTTCGCCATTCCCAACCTGTTCGCACGCGACGGCGGTCTGCCCGAATGGCTCGCCGAGCGGCAGATCAGTCTCGGCCTCGATTTGCAGGGCGGCTCGCACCTCTTGCTCGAGGTCGACTTCGCAACCCTCGTGCGCGAACGGCTGCAATCCCTCGTCGACGAGACGCGGAGCGCGCTCCGCGAGGAGCGGATCGGCTATTCGGGGCTCGGCGCCTCGGGCGAGGCCGTGCGCTTCCGGCTCGTCAGCCCCGCGGATGAAGCGCGCACCCGCGACATCCTCGAGGACTTGAGCGACGAGATCACCCTGTCGGTCGAGCGCGGCGAGTTCACCTTAGGCTTCACCGAGAGCGCGCTCGAGAACCGGCGCTCCTCGGCCGTCGATCAGTCGATCGAGATCATCCGCCGGCGCGTCGACGAGACCGGCGTGCGCGAGCCGACGATCCAGCGCCAAGGCGAGGATCGCGTGCTTGTCCAACTCCCGGGCGTCAAGGAGCCCGAGCATATCAAGCGGTTGCTCGGCAAGACCGCCAAGATGACGTTCCATCTGCTCGACGATACGACCTCGGTGCCGGACGCGAAGGCCGGGCGCCTGCCGCCGGGCTCGGTGCTGCTCGATGCGGATTCGGAAGTCGACGCGCAGGGCAAGCCCATCCAGTACGTGGTGCGCAAACGCGTCATGGTGGGTGGCGACACGCTGGTGGACGCGCAGCCCACCTTCCAGAACAACGATCCGGTCGTGAGCTTCCGCTTCGATTCGGCCGGGGCCAAGCGTTTCGGCGACGTCACGCAGGAGAACGTCGGGCGCAATCTCGCGATCGTGCTCGACAACAAGGTGATCAGCGCGCCGGTGATCCGCGAGCCGATCCTGGGCGGCAGCGGCGTGATCTCGGGGCGCTTCACCGTCCAGGAGGCGAGCGACCTCGCGCTGCTCTTGCGGGCCGGCGCCCTGCCGGCGCCGCTGACCATCATCGAGGAACGCACGGTGGGGCCCGATCTCGGCGCGGATTCGATCGAGGCCGGGAAGATCGCGAGCGTCGTGGGGCTCGCCGCCGTGATCGTCTTCATGGCGGCTTATTACAGTCTGTTCGGCGTCTTCGCCGCGCTCGCCCTCGTCATGAACCTCATCCTCATGATCGGCGCCTTGTCGCTGCTGCAGGCCACCCTGACGCTGCCGGGCATCGCGGGCATCGTGCTGACGCTGGGCATGGCGCTCGATTCGAACGTGCTCGTGTTCGAGCGCATCCGCGAGGAGTTGCGCCTCGGCCGCCAGGTGGTCGCCGCGCTTGAAGCCGGCTACAAACGCGCATTCACGACCGTCATCGATTCGAATTTGACGACGTTGATCGCGGCGATCATCCTCTTCTATTTCGGCACGGGGCCCATCAAGGGCTTCGCGGTGACGCTCGCGATCGGCATCGTGACGACCCTCTTCACGGCCATCATGGTCACCCGCTTCATCACGGTGCTGTGGCTCCGGCGCCGGCGCCCCCACGAGCTCCCGGTGTAGCGCATGTGGCGCATTCAGTTTCTCCGCGACGTCCCGACGATCGATTTCATCCGGCGCCGGATGATCCTCTTCGCGCTCTCGGGCTTTCTGGCCCTGGGCTCGATCGTCCTCGTCTTCGGTCAGGGGCTCAATCTCGGCATCGACTTCGCGGGCGGCATCCTGATCGAGGTCAAGACGGCCGGTGCCGCGGACCTCGCCCGCATGCGCGGCGCGCTCGGGGGACTGGGCTTGGGCGAGGTCGCGCTGCAAGAGTTCGGCGCGCCCGAGGACGTGCTGATCCGAGTCGAGCGCCAGCCGGGCGGCTCCGAGGCGCAGGCGGCCGCGGTCGTGAAGGTCAAGGAGGCGCTCGCGGCCGAGCTGGGCGAGGGCGTCGAGTACCGGCGCGTCGAGTTCGTCGGCCCCAAGGTCGGCTCGGAGTTGATCCGCGCTGGCATTCTGGCCGTGGTCATCGCGATTGCGGCCATGCTCGCTTACGTCTGGTTCCGCTTCGAGCTGCAATTCGGTATCGCGGCGGTGGTGGCGCTCGTCCACGACATGGTGACGTCGGTGGGGGTGTTCTCGCTTACCGGCTTCGAGTTCAACCTGACCACGGTGGCCGCGCTCCTTTTGATCATCGGCTACTCGATGAACGACACCGTTGTCGTGTTCGACCGGGTGCGTGAGAACCTGCGCAAGTACAAGACCATGCCGTTGCCCGAGCTCATCAACCGGAGCCTCAACGAGACCATGAGCCGCACCATCATCACGGGCGGCTCGACCCTTCTCGTCCTGCTCGCGCTCTTCGTCTTCGGAGGCGAGGTGATTCGCGGCTTCTCCTTCGCCATGATCTGGGGCGTGATCGTGGGCACCTATTCCTCGATCTTCATCGCCTCGCCGCTGCTTCTCTACTTGCGCGTCAAGCGCGCGGTCAAGGACGAGGAGGCGGGGAAGGCGCGCAAGTCGGGCGCGTGAGCGTGCCATGGACATCAACCCGGTCGTTCCCGCGGACCGCCAGTGGATCGAGGGCTACGGGCCGGGCGGCTTCCGCATCAGCGGGATGCGCCATGATGGCTCGGTCCTCGTGTTTCCCGTCCGCACTCTGCGCTGGGAGGTGTCCGCGTTCTCGCAGCTGTCGCTCGAGAGCCTCGGTCCCGTTTTTTCGGCGCAGCCCAAGGTGGAGCTCCTGCTGATCGGCTGCGGCGATCGCCTCTTGCGCCTTCCGGAAGCCCTGGCCGCGGCGCTTCAGGCCGCGCGCGTCGTGGGGGAGCCGATGGATACGGGCGCGGCGTGCCGCACCTACAACGTGCTGATGGGAGAAGACCGGCGCGTGGCCGCGGCGCTCATCGCCTTGTCTTGAACACCGGCCCGCACACGGGGAAAAGAGCGAGATCCGGTCCCCTCGGACCGGACCCCACTTTGAAGCGTCGCTCGCGCGGTCAGTAGATGTTCTGAGCCGAGACCATGGCGTAGAGCATCGGGATCGACAGCATCGTGTTGGTGCGCGAATACAGCATGGCGGTGCGCCCCGCGCGCTTCTTGGCGTCCGCGTCGACCTGCACGATGCCGAGCGCCTTCTTCTGGTTCGGCCAGATGATCATCCACACATTGTAGGCCATGATCAGGCCGAGCCAC
>CAZVZP010000202.1:0-4744 GCA_964631625.1 uncultured Hyphomicrobiales bacterium
TTTTAATGCGTCAGTTTGTTTATCGAGCGCAGCGGATTAAGTCGTTCGTTAGCCACGTCGGCGCTTCAGCGTGCCGGCACCGAGCGGGGCAAATGCGCCTTGAGCGCGCGGATGTGCTCTGGGCCGGTGCCACAGCAGCCGCCCACGACCTGCACCCCGGCCGCGAGCCACTCGAGGGCGCGCATCGCATAGGCCTCGGGCGAGAGCGACTTCGCGAAGTCCCAGCACGGCATGGCAAAGGCGCCGGTTTCGGCGTACGCCATGAGCGGACCCTGCCAGTGCTTTTTGAGAACGGTAAGCGCCGGCATCATGTCCGAAACGTCCGTGTGCATCAGCCCGGCGACCTGAGCACCCGCCTCGAGCACGAGAGGAATGACTTCATCGAACGGCGGGTCCTTGGCCGGGTCGCGCGAGTTGTTGAGCCACATGCGGATTTCGCCGTCGGGCAGCGAGCGACAGCTGAAGCCGACCCAGACGGGCAAGCCGCTGCGCGCGGCCGCCGCGGCGGCGAGCGGCGCATCGTCCACGTCCATCATCATCTCGAGCACGATGAGGTCGCAGCCCGCCTCGGCCAGAAGCTCGGCCTGCTCGCGGTAGTTCGCGCCGCGCTGCCTCGGCGGCGGCAACAGCGTGCGGTCCTCGCCCGGCGCCATGGTCGAGACCGAGCCGGCGACCCAGACCGGCTCCTGAGCCACGCGCTCGCGCGTCTCGCGCGCGATCTCGATCGAGCGGCGGTTGAGCAACGCCGTCTCTTCGCCCAAGCCCGCCGCCTCGAGCATGTGGCGCGCGGTCGAGAAGGTGTTGGCGATAATGACCTGGGCCCCGGCCCGGATGTAGTCCTCGTGAACTTCGCGCAGCACGCCCGCGTGAGTCTTGGCGGCGAGCGCCGACCAGACGAGCGGGTCCATGGGCACGCCCCGGCGCTCGAGCTCGGTACCCATGCCGCCGTCGAGCAGCACGATCTCGCCTTGAGTGAGCCGTTCGGCGAGAGAGGTGACGACACCAGCACACTTGTTTGTCGGCTCATTCACTTGAATAGGCCCTTTCGCCGGCCCCTGAACTTTCTGCGGATTCGACGAAGCGTCCTGCGCGCGCAAGGATCGACGTATCTATCTCCGTTGGTGCGGGGAATGTAAAACCGTTCGGCCGATCCATCGTAATGATGCTGCAAAGCCTTCTTGGCAACATCGCCTAGCGCGACGATTATTTGCGGCTGTAAGAAGGCAAGCTTTGGGCCAAGAAAGAGTCTATACGAGAGTTCGATATCTCGACTCCTCGGAGGTCGATTGCGACGAGTACGGTAGGGAACGGCATTAAGAATCGCTACCTCGTGGAGATCCCGCCCAACGGCCTGCAAACATGGCTCGATAATCGTCCACATGCGCCACTTTGGGATAGCCTCGATATACGCACGGGTCAGCCCAGCAAAAGCGTCTTCGACCTGCACGTCCGTTTTTGCCGATTGCAGTCGACGGTAAGCTGGGTAAGTCAGCCGGTCGTGCGGTCGCCTTACGAACGTATCCGTCCCGCCGCCAGGGTTGCCTCCGAGCAGTACAACCCCATTCACGCAATAATGCGGTCCAACGAAGCCCGGGCTCATAACTTTAGCATTTCGTCGCTCCTTGACGGGCATAAGTGATCGATCCCGATCGCCGAAAATGTCGCGACGCTCGATCTTCATCTGAGCTCGCCAAAGCAATGCCAGCCGCTTTCTATTGAGTCTTGTCGATCGTGAAGCTCCCTTCATTGATCTCTCTAAGCGCCGGCCGCGCGGAAGACATCCGCGAGCGTCGCGTGCAGCGCGGTCATGTGAACCGAGGTGACGTCGCGCGCGCCGGAGTTCTGGCACAGGGCCGCGGTGATGCCGCTCGCCTCATCGTGCGCCATCACGCTCACGTGCCCGCGCAGCTGGCCCACGTGGCCCTTGAGCGTGCGGTTCTCGAACGCGAACGCCCAGAGCCCATGGCCCACGGCCAGCGCCGGGGTGCCCGGAAAGCCGCCGGGCACGAGCTCGCAGGCCATCTCGGAGAAACGCCGGGCATCGAGCACTCTGCCCTCGAACAGCGCGCCGAGCCAACGCACGAGATCGCGCGGGCTCGACACCATGTCGCCCGCCGCTCCCATCCCTGAGAAATGAAACCAGCTGGTCGAGTCCTGGCAGCTGTCCGCGCTCGCCCCGCGCCCGTCGGGGCCATGGAAATGCGCGCGTGCCAGCCGTTCGCGGGGGAAATTCTCCGCGCTCGCGCACCAGGTCTCGCGCAGGCTCAAGGGCTCGAGAAACCCGGAGCGGATGGTCTCGCAGAGCGGACGACGGCCTTCCGCCTCGACGATCAGCCCGGCCAGCAGGTAGCCCGTGTTCGTGTAGCGCGCGGGTCCGCCCGGCTCGTCCGGCGTTTCGTTTGCAAGGGCGAAAGCGGCGAGCTCATCGGGCGTCCACGTCTTCTCCGACAGCTCGTCGAAGCGATGCTCATACTCGGGCAGGCCGCTCCTGTGGCTCAACAGCGTGCGCACGAGGATGCGCTCGGCGTTCGGAAGCTCCGGGAACCAGCGCGCGATCGGTTCGTCGAGCGAGAGCCGGCCGTGCTCGACAAGGCGGAGCAGGGCCGCGGCGGTGAAGGTCTTGGTGCAGCTCGCGATCTTGAAGAGATGATCGGTCGTTAACGGCGTCCCCCGGAAGCGGTCGGCGAGCCCGCGCGCGAGCGCAAACTCTTCGCCCCGGGCGGTCAGAAGTGCGAGCGAGGCGCCGACGACGCCTTGCGCGAGCAAACCGTCGAGGAGCGCCTCGAAGCGCCGGGCGAGCGCGCTCATGAGGTGCGTGCGCGCTCCGTCGTGACGGTCTTGAACTCGGCGGGGCTCGTGATCTCGAGCAGCTCGAGATCGTCCGAGTGGCCGAGCTCCGCGTGCACGATGCCGGGCGGCTGGTGCACGCAGTCGCCGGCTTCGAGGCGCACGCGGCCCGCTCCTTGGTAACGGAACTCGACCCAGCCCTTGAGGATGTAGACCATCTGGAAATCGAGCCGGTGTCGGTGCACCTCGCCGCTCGGAGCCCTGCCCTTGCGCGCTCGTATGACGTGGGCGTGAAAGCGGCCGCCGGTGGCTTTGGCGATGCCGAGGTCGCGATACTCGAAGTAGGCGCGCAAGCCCTGTCGGCGAAAGCGCGCGCCGCTCGCGCGCGAGAGCGAAAACGCTGTTTTCTTCGGGGAGCGCGCGGCGGGCGCGGAGCGGGACCCGCGACGCCCCGGCGCAGCTTCGCGCCAGCTCACGGCTTGAACTCGTCGTAGCAGACAAAGACGACGTCCGCCGCCCGATCCCGTTCCGGGATCAGGGCCTGGTAGTCGGGCGACTGATACCAGCGGCGCACCGCCTCGACGTTTGGGAAACGCAGCACGCCGGCCCGCTTGTACGGATGCTGGCCGCACAGCACCGCGGCGACGTCGCCGCGGAAGACGAACTCGCCACCGAACTTGGCCACCGTGGGCTCCGAGGCCTTGGAGTAAGCCTTCATCTTGTCGGGATCCCTGATTATCGCGTGGACGATGACATAAGCGCTCATGACAGCCTCCCGCCATTGATTTGCCACGTTTGAGGGGCACAGCATATCGTGCCGGAGGCATCGGGGCGAAGCCGGCATCAGAACGCGGCATCGCCCGAGCTAAGGCTACGACGATCGGGGCGCCCCCGAAGACTCCAAGGGCGTGCCCGGGTCGCCGGGCCCGTGCAGCCGGTGCCTTTAGCGACCCCGATGATAAGGAGACCAAGCGATGCGCGCGGCCCTGCTCCTTCCCTTGCTTGCGGTGGGCCTGCTTTACCTCGGCCCTTCTCCGGCGTTGGCGGACGATGATAATGATGAGGCCCCTCGAACCCTCACGGTCACCGGCTCGGGCGAGGTGAGTGCCGCGCCGGACAGGGCCTTCATCAGCGCCGGCGTGGTGACCACCGGCTCGACCGCGCGCGAGGCGCTCGACCGCAACAACGAAGCGGCGCAGCGGGTCCACGAGCTCTTGGCCGCCGAAGGCCTCGCCGCCGCCGATATACAGACCACGACCTTCACCATCTATCCCCGCTACGCCGACAATACGAACCCGCCCCTCATTATCGGCTTCGAGGTCAACAACACGCTCACGATCACGGTGCGTGATCTCGACAAGCTGGGCTCCCTTCTCGATAAGCTGGTGAGCGAAGGAGCCAACCAGCTCTATGGCATCCAATTCGTCGTGAGCGACAGCTCGCCCCGGCTCGACGAGGCGCGTCGCGCGGCGCTGGCCGATGCCCGGCGCAAGGCCGAGCTGCTCGCGGGCGAAGCGGGCGCCAGCCTCGGCCGAGTGCTCGCGATCGACGAGTCCGGCGGCATCGTGCCGATGCCCCTCTATTCGATGCGCGCCGAGGCCGCCATGGCCGAGGTCCCGATCGCGCAGGGCGAGCAGGTGCTCAGCACCTCGGTGCGCGTCGTCTTCGAGCTCCGCTGAGAGAGCGACCAAACCGCGCGGCGGCGCTGGCGAGGTCGCGGGAGAGCGGCTATAACCATCGCTCGCCCGCCGGCACCGCCCAAGGCCTCCCGCCATGACCGAGACGGCATTCGCTCCCGATTTCAAGGAACAGCCGTATTGGCTCGAGGAGGCGCCGTGGCCCAGCGCGAGCGAGGCGCCTCTGCCCAAGAGCGCGGACGTAGTGGTGATCGGCTCCGGCTACACCGGGCTCTCGGCGGCGCTGACGCTCGCGCGCGCCGGGCGTGCCGTGGCCGTGC
>CAZVZP010000203.1:0-4699 GCA_964631625.1 uncultured Hyphomicrobiales bacterium
TTGGCGCCGGGGTAGCTCGTGCGCACCGTGATCTGGGTGTTGGTGAGCTCGGGGAACTGGCGGATGGGCAGCGCCATGAACGACTGGATGCCGAGCAAGAGGATCAGGAGGCTCACCACCGAGGCGAGCACGGGGCGCTGGATGAAGAGGTCGGTGAAGCGCCGGCGGCCTCGCGGCTCGGTCGCGTCCATGGCGGGCGTCCCTACTCGCGCGGCAGCTCGGGCCGGGGCTCGAGCTCGGTCGAGTTGTCGATGACCACGCTGGCACCGCTCTGCAGCTTGATCTGGCCCGCAGTGACGATGGTCTCGCCCGCCTCAAGCCCTTGGAGAATCGCCACCGCGTCGGCGCGGCGCTCGCCCACGGTGACGTAACGGATCGTCGCGCTCATCACCGGCGCGCCGTCGGGCGCCTTCTCCTCGGTCTCGCTCAACACGAACACGGAATCGCCGTAAGGCGTGTAGGTGAGCGCGGTCTCGGGCACGGTCACGACGTCCTGCTGCGCCGGCAGCAGCACGCGCACGTTGCCGAACATGCCGGGCAGCAGCAGGTGCTCCGGGTTGGCGAGGGTCGCAATGATCAGCACGTTGCGGGTCGCCTGACTGATCCGGGCGTCGATCGAAGCGATGCGTCCATCGAACAGCCGCTCCGGATAGGCGTCGACCTCGACCTCGACCGGCTGGGCCACCGCGATCCGGCTCAAGACCCGCTCGGGCAAGGGGAAGCCGACGTAGATCGGATCGAGCGTCTGGAGCGTCACGATCGGCGTGCCGGGCGAAAGGTACTCGCCGAGATCCACTTGGCGAATGCCGAGGCGGCCGCCGAAGGGTGTGCGGATGCTCTTCTGCGCGATCAACACCTCCGTGCGCTCGACCTCGGCCCGGGCCGCGTCGCGCGCCGCGTCGATGCTGTCGAGCTCGGCCTGCGCGAAGGCACCGCGCTTGAGGAGCTCGGCGCCGCGCTTGAAGCGCAGCTCCGCATCGACAAGGAGCGCCTGGTTTCTCTTGAGCTCCGCCGCCTCGACCGCGGAGTCGAGCTCAACCAGAAGCTCGCCCGCCTTAACCTCCGCCCCGGACTCGAAGGCGATCCGGCGCACGATGCCGTCCACCTCGGGTGCGATCTCGACGCCGTTGATCGCTTTCACCGTGCCTACCGCCGAGAGCTCCGACTGCCAGGTTTCGGCCTTGGCCTTCGCCGCCGAGATCGCAACCGGCGGCAAGGGCGCAAGGAACTCGGCCATGCGCGCGGGCAGAATGACGAAATGGTAGACTGCGAAGCCACCCAGAACGAGGGCGACGCCGGCCAGGACGATGGCAAAACGCTTGAGCATCGGGGCTTCCACGAAAGACAAATCCCGCAAGCGGGTGAGGTTCCGCTCCGGGTTCCCTACCGCAAACGGCCGCGCAATGGGGAGACTCCGCCGATCGAGCCCATCGTCCGCGAAGCCCCGTCGCGTCCTCGATGGGCCGCCGTGGCGAGGGGAAAGTTAAACATCGGCCGGGCCTTGTCCAGCCTACAAAACTCCGGAGTCTGCGCGAAATTATCCCGGATTTCAGGTGAATCCTTCGAGAGCGGCCAGCAGGCCCGAGAACTCGTCGATCACGGCGTCGGCCTCGAGCGAGTCCACCGGCACCCGCGAATAGCCATAGCGCACGAGCACCACCGGCAATCCGGCGGCGCGCGCCGCGGCGGCGTCGATCTCGGTGTCGCCCACGAGCACGGTCGCCTCGCGATTCGCGCCGAGCCGCTCGACCACGGCCAGCACATGCGAGGGGTGCGGCTTCATGGCCGCGCTCTCGCCGCCGCCCACGACGGCGTCGAAATAGGTGTCGAGCCCGAGCCTCTCCAGCGTTTCGAGGGTGGCGCCCTGGGGCTTGTTCGTGCACAGGCCGAGGCGCACGCGCGCCTCGCGCAGATGCGCAAGCGTCGGCGCGACGCCGGGAAACAACCGGCTCTGCTCCAGGTGATGGCGGAAGAAGAGCGCGATCATGCGCTCCGCGAGCGACTCGAGGCTCTGCCCCACCGGCACACCGCCGCTGCGCCCAAGCGCGTCCTCGAGCAGCACGCGCACGCCGTAGCCCATCATGCTCCGCACCTCGGCGAGCGCGAACGCAGGGCGTCCGAGCTCGGCGAAGAGCCGGTTGAGCGCGTTGAGGAAGTCGGGCGCGCTGTCGACCAGCGTGCCGTCGAGATCGAAGATCACGGCGGAGGGATAGCGGGCCATCGGGGTGCGCATCGGGCGGTGCGATCCTCCTCGGATCGCGGGCAACCATAGCCAAGCGCGAGCCGCGCGGCCAGCGCGGGCCGCGCAGCCAGCGCGAGGGATTTGCCTCGCGCCCGGCCAGCGGATATGGTGAACACGCACGCCAACCTCGATGATCCGATCTCGCCCAGCGCCCCCTCCATGAAACGGCTGGCCGTCGTGGTTCTTGCTGCGGGCAAGAGCACCCGGTTCCGCTCGGAGCGCTCGAAGGTGCTCCATCGGATCGCGGGCCGGCCCATGCTCGCCTACCTCTTGGAGCGGGTCGCCGCGCTCAAGCCGGCGCGCGTGGTGCTCGTGGTGCGCCCCGGCATGAGCGGGCTCGAAGCCGTGCTCGGCAGCGCGCGCTGCCTCGTCGTTCTCGCCACCCAGCGCGAGGCCAAGGGCACGGGCCACGCCGTGGCCCAGGCGCGGCGTGCGCTCACCGGCTTTGCGGGTGAGCTCCTCGTGCTCTACGGCGATGCGCCGCTGATCGAGAGTGAAACGATGCGGGCGATGCTTACCGCGCGCGCGGCGCAAGGGGAGCCCGGCATCGTCGCGCTCGGCGCCGACCTGCCGGGCAATCGCAGCTTCGGCCGGCTCATCGTAGGCCGCCACGGCACGCTCGAACGCATCGTCGAGTACCTCGACGCCGACGAGGACGAGCGGATGCACGCGCTGTGCAACGCCGGGCCGCTTGCCGCGGATGCGGGTCTCCTTTTCGCGCTCCTGCGCGAGCTCAAGCCGGAGAACGCGAAGAAGGAATATTACCTGACCGACGTCGTGGCGCTCGCGCGCGCGCGAGGGCATCCCTGCGCGGTGGTCGAGGGTGCGCCGGAGGAGGCGCTCGGCATCAACTCGCGGGCCGAGTTGGCTGAGGCCGAGGGCGTGGTTCAAAGGCGTCTGCGCGCCCGGGCCATGGCAGAGGGCGCCACATTGACCGACCCCGAGACGGTCTATTTCAGCGCCGACACGCGGCTCGGGCACGATGTTACGGTGGGGCCTAACGTGGTGTTCGGCCTGGGCGTGCGCGTGGCTGACGATGTGGAGATCCGCGCCTTTTGCCACATCGAGGGCGCGCGCATCGAGCGGGGCGCGGTGATCGGGCCATTCGCGCGCCTGCGGCCGGGCACGGTCGTGGGCGAGGGGGCCCGCGTCGGCAACTTCGTCGAGGTCAAGGCCGCGCGCATCGAGGCTGGGGCCAAGGTCAACCATCTGACCTACATCGGCGATGCGCGCGTCGGCGCCAGGGCGAACGTGGGCGCGGGGACCATCACCTGCAATTACGACGGGTTCAAGAAGGCGCGTACGGCGATCGGCGCGGGCGCCTTCATTGGCTCGAACAGCGCGCTGGTTGCGCCCGTGCGCATCGGCGCCCGGGCCATCGTCGGCGCCGGCTCGGTGATCACGAAGGACGTGCCGAAGGACGCCCTCGCCGTGGCGCGCGGGGCGCAGCTGACGCTCAAAGGCGGCGCGGCGCGGCTGCGCGCGCGCAAGACGAAGGAGGCCGCTCCCCGCCGCAAGGCGCGCGGCAAGCGGGGCTAGCGGCCGTGTGCGGCATCCTCGGCGTGATCGGCAAGGGCCGGGCCGCGCCGCTCCTCATCGAGGGTTTGAAGCGCCTCGAATACCGGGGCTACGACTCGGCCGGGCTTGCGACCCTCGTCGATGGCCGGATCGAGCGGCGCCGCGCCAAGGGCAAGCTCGCCAACCTGGCCCGCGTGCTCGAGGCCGAGCCGGTCGAGGGCACGGTGGGCATCGGACATACGCGCTGGGCGACCCACGGCGTGCCCAACGCGGTCAACGCCCATCCGCACGCGACCGCGAAGGTCGCGGTCGTGCACAACGGCATCATCGAGAACTTCCAGGAGCTGCGCCAGGAGCTCGAGCGGCTGGGCCACCGCTTCGAGACCGAGACCGACACCGAGGTCGTGCCCCATCTCATCACGCACCTGCTCGATCAAGGGCTCTCGCCCCAGGAGGCCACGGCCCGGGCGCTGGAACGGCTCGAGGGCGCGTTCGCCCTCGCGCTGCTGTTCGCGGGCCACGACGACCTCTTGCTCTGTGCTCGGCGCGGCTCGCCGCTCGCGCTGGGGCTGGGCGAGGGCGAGATGTATCTCGCCTCGGACGCGGTCGCGCTGGCACCCTGGACCCGCACGGTGATCTACCTCGACGAAGGCGACTGGGCCGAGATCACGCGCCGCGGCGTGGTGATCCACGACGAACGCGGCCTTATCGTCGAGCGCCCCGTGCGCCAGACCGCGCTCGATAGCGCCTCGATCGGCAAGGGCAATTTCCGCCACTTCATGCTCAAGGAGATCTACGAGCAGCCGACGGCGATCGGCGATACGCTGTCGAGCTACTACAACCCGGTCGGCCACGCCGTGCATCTGCCGCCGGGCGTCGAGGAGGCGCTCGACGGCGTTTCGCGCCTGACGGTCGTCGCCTGCGGCACGTCGTATTACG
>CAZVZP010000204.1:0-4614 GCA_964631625.1 uncultured Hyphomicrobiales bacterium
TTCATCCACTCAGATTGAACCGGACGGTTCAATCTGAGTGGATATTGCTCTAGGGCCTGCGGAGCCCCGCCACGTTCCTGCAGCGGCCGGCCCGGCGCAAGCCCCATCGAAGAAATTTCATTGAAATACCGGCGCGTTGCTTAACCCGGCCTTAACTCCGTTGCGCAAAGGATCGGCTTCGAGGATGGAGCGCGGGGAGGTCCTGGGGCGGGATCGCGTACCGGGACCCGTGGAGTGGACGATGGCTTTGACAAGACGTGCAATCGACATGCTCATCGACCTTGCGGAGAACAAGCTCACGAGCATTTGCGGCTTCGATCGCGAGGATGCTCGCGAGATCAAGGAGCTCGAAAGCTGCATCCGCGAACTGGGTTCGATGCGCGACGCGCTGGCGTCACGGCGCCTGACCCGGAAGATCGGCGAATTTCCCTCGGCGGCCTCCTCCTAGGGCCGCCGGTGCCGACCGGCTCGTAGACCCCGCCTGCGGCGCTGACAGGGGCGCCGCCGAGCGATCCCGTCTGCGCGCCGACAGCGGCCCAGAGCGTGCCACCCCAAGATTCGACCCCGTCGAGCGGCCGCGGCCGCCACGATCCGATCGGACCGGCCGACCATTGATGGCTCGCCCGTTTAACCAGCTTTTAACCGAGGACTACTACGAAAGGTGTATGTCGCCCGCAGCATGGCGCGGGCTTTCGCTGTTGCGAATCGGGGCCGATGGACCAGTTCTCCCGCCAGCTGCTCGAGCCGATCAAGGTGCTGGTCTTGGACGACAACCGCCACATGATCAACCTGGTCACCCAGATCCTCTATGCGCTCGGCTGCAAGAACGTGGTGCCGGCCCTCGACGGCGCGGACGCCTTCCAGCAGATGAAGCGCGAGCACCTCGACGTGGCGATCGTCGACTACAACATGTCGCCGATCAACGGGGTCGAATTCACCAAGCTCGTGCGCACGGCAAAGGATTCCCCCAACCCCTACATCCCGATCGTCATGCTGACCGGACGCACCGACACCGAATCGGTGCGTTTGGCGCGAGACGCCGGCGCCACCGAGTTCCTGGCCAAGCCGGTCTCGGTGCTGAGCATCTGTCAACGCCTGATCGAAGTGATCGAGCGTCCGCGCCCCTTCATCCGGACCAAGAGGTTCTTCGGGCCCGACCGCCGGCGCCATGTCAATCCCAAGTACAGGGGCCCCTTCCGGCGCAAGGACGACGCGCCGAACGGGAAGAAAAACCAGGACCCGGGCGACCCCGACCAGAGCGCCGTCGACGCCTTGTTCGCCGACACGCCGCAGGCCGAACGCCAATAGGTCTCCTCGAATCAACGGCAGGTTGCCCCATGAGCGATCATTTTCCGCGGCGCGATTCGGCGAACGCAGACGACCTTCAGGAGGTCGAGATCATCACGCCGCCCAACACGCTCAAGGAGAAACTGGGCGGCGATCCGCGGCAACCCTTGCGCTTCGATCCGACGCTCATCGCCGATGCGGAGTCGAAGTTCGCCCAATTTGCCAGCGACTTTCTCGGGTGCACCCGCGTCAGCCTCGCACGCCTCTCCACGCTCATCGCCGAGTCCCAAGCGGATCAAGGCGGCGCGGCACCGAGGCTTAAGGAGGCCAGCGCCCTCGCGCGCGAAATCGCGAGCGAAGCCGGCACCTTCGGTTACATGCTTTTGAGCGACATCGCTCGATCGCTGGAGAAATTCGTTCTCCGGCTCGATGCGGCGGACCGGCACGGGCTCGACATCGTGCGCGTGCATCTCGATGCGCTCGAGACCGTGCTGCGCGAGGACGTCAAGCACGGCGGTCGGGAGGGGGTCGAGCTCCGGATGTTGCTCCGCCGCGCCACCGCGCGGCGATAGCGCGGACGCCTCAGATATCTTGGCCCGTGCGCTTGAGCGCGTAGAGGAACTCGGAGCTTCTCTGCCAGCGCTTGAGCACGCGGTTGGCGTCGACCTGCTTCGTGCGGTCGAACAGGCTCGCGGCCTCCTCCAGCTTCTCGCTCGCCACCGCCTCCCCGCGATCGAGCGCGCGGCGCGTGAGCTCGAAGATCGTGAGAAACACGTGACGGTCCTGGCCGAGCGCCTTGCACAGGATGGCGAGGCCCTCGCCCCCCGTCTCGTAGAGGATGCGGCGCACGAGCTTGAGCCGCAGGCCCGAGAGCCTGGCCAGGCCCTCCTCGAAGAGGGGGATCTCGCCCTGGCGCAGCGTCTTGATGAGAAACTGCGGCGTGAGCTCGCCCAAATCCGACAGCCGCTGGACGAGCGCGGCGCGTTCGTCCTCCTCACGCTGCTCCTTGTCCTCGGCGCCGATGACCTGCTGCGTGACGGATTCGATCTCGTCGTCGAGCTTCGTCGGGTCGATCGAGAAGTGTTCGACGATATGCTTGCGCAGCGCGGCGGAGACCCACCAATACAGGCGTTGCGCCAGATCCTTCGGCAGATCGGGCCGGTGCACGAGCGGATTCTGGTAGCGGTCGACGCGCTTGGATTCGGCCACGAGATACTCCATGACCTCGCGCGAGATCACGGCGCCATGGTTCTCGAGCAGCGCCGCGACGACGTCCTCCTCGCCGCTGTCGACCAGGACCTTGGAGACCTCGGCGCTCACCTCCTTGCGCATCGCGATGGCGAGGCGATGCTGCATCGTGCGGTGGCGGATGATCTCGATGAGGTCCACGTCCTGCAGGACATCGCTGTTGAGCAGGATCGGATGCGCCACCTCGACCTCGTCGTTGGCGAGCGCGAAGATAAGATCGTGCGGCACGTCCTCGAGCGTCGCCATGCGTTCGGCAAGTTGACGCCGCACACTCATCTCGATCTCGTGCACGAGGGCGCGCAGGATCTCGCCCATGAGCATGCGCTCGCGGTCGCTTAAGATCTTGTGGCTGTTGAAGAATAGATCGCTGATCGTGACGAGCAGCGCCTTGCGACCCTCGGCCGACTTGTTGCGCGCGAGCTCGAACAGCTGATCGCGGCTGACCGTCTTCTCGAGCAGCGAATGCAGGAGCTTCTCGTCCGCGATTGCGCTTTCTCCGGCGCCCATGTCCGACCCTCACCCCGTGCGTCCCGCCCCCCTCATCGCGCCCCGGGGGACACGGCTCGTCCCTCAGCTTCAGAGTGCCGGGAGCGCGTAAATTTTCCGCTAACCCTTGGGGGAAGCGCGCGGGACGCCGCGACCCGCCCACGGGGCCGTCCTCCGCGCCCGGCAGACCGCCACGCAGTTTTGGACCCGCCGGTTAACGACCGGTTAACGGGGGCTGCTGCGCGGCTCCGGTGAGGACGCCGGCGGCGATCAGCTCCGCCTCGCTCGGTATCCAGAGCTCGCCGCTCGGGATCGCGAACAGCCGCTCGACGAACGCGGGGCTCACGCCCGCCTCGAGAAACGCCGCCCAACCCCGCTCGACCTGCTCCGCGATGCGGCTTTCTTGCAGGCTCCTGACCGGCGCCGACTCGAGCTTGAGTCCGAAATAGCCGTGAAAGCCGAGCCTGGCGCCCGCGCCTAGGACGCGCTCGGCGCCGGCGATGAAGGCGATGGTGCAGGCGCTGTAGCAGATGTTATCGCTGCGCGTGATCAGGCCCCGCGCGCGGATGAGCCGGGCCAGCCGCTCCGCCTCCTCGACCCAGCCGCCGCCGCTGTCGAGGCGCAGGAGTCGGACCGCGGGATGCTCATCGAGCGCCGCCTCGACGGCGCGCGCGAGCCCGAAGCCGATCGGCCCCTCGACCTCGATCACATCCGCGCCGGAAAGCACGACCGTGTAGCCGGCGTATTTACGGATTTCGAGGATGAAGCGCAGCTCATCCGCCATCATCGCCACCGTGGTCTTGAGTTGCAGACCGGCGAGAGCGAGTGCCACCAGCAACATCCCTTGCGCCGCGTACGACCAGAAAGGACGCCCGGCCCGCTCGCGATGACGGCGCGCGGCGCGGAAGGCGCCCACGATCTGCCACGGCGTGATCGCGAGCAGCTGTAGGACGCTCAGCATGACGATGGGGACGAGGATGAGATTGGGATCGACCACCGGGCGCAAGCCCCAATGAAGCCCCGCGTAGAGGAGGGCGAGGCCAACATCGAGCGCCACCAGGTTGAGCCAGAACGAGCGTGCGAGCGAGAGCTCGCCCCGCCAATGAGCCGAGAGGTAGCGCCGCATCCGATCCGCAATGTCGTGCGGGCCGCCCGCAGCGGCCGGCATGCGGGCTGTCATATGCCGGTAGGCGAAGCTGCCGCGCACGCCTTGAACGAAGAACGGCGTGAGCGCGACGAGCAGCGCCACGGCGATGAACGACGGCCGGCCGGAGGCGGCCGCCGAATAGACGATGAGACGCACCGACTCGACACACAAGAGGGCAAGGCCGGCGAGCGCGCCCGCGCGCGAGCAGCGCACGACGCCGATGCCGACAAGCGCGAAGAGCGCCGCATCGAGGAAGGTTAAGGGCCCGCTCGGCGCCACGACGGGGCGGCCCAGAAGCGCGAAGAGCGCGAGCAGCGCCGCGCCGAACGCCGCCGCGAACGCGCCGAGGGCGCCCACGCGCGCCGCGCGCCGCGCCTCCTCGAGCCGCGCGATCCTCAAAGCCATCCGGACAATTGCGGGAGGGAGGAGCGTTTACGCTCGTGCGC
>CAZVZP010000205.1:0-4433 GCA_964631625.1 uncultured Hyphomicrobiales bacterium
ATATAGCCACAATCCGCAAATGCCTGCGCTTCGCCAGTTTGTAAACAGCGCCTAGGACAGCGCTTGAGGCACCATATTGAGGAGGCGTGGCAGCAGAAAGTCTTCACCAAAGATTCCTACACAGCGTCAACGAATATCGCGAACCGGGTGCTTGCAGATTTCCAGACCACGTCCGTTCCTCGTTACAACGAGGGTGGGCTAAGATTTGGCGCGTTAGTCGCCGTCCCAATCAATGACAAACCATATTTGATCGAATACGAAACCAACGCCTTTCAGCCAGAGATAAAGGTCCCGCCGCTGATTTTTGTATCAATGGGATCAGGTCAATTAATTGCGGATTCTTTTCTCGGATTTATCCGGCGAGCATTCCTGACAGATGATGTTCCTTCAGTTAGAGAAGGCGTCTTTGCCACCCTCTGGACGATAGACCAAACGATAAGGTTGCATCCAGGTGGAGTCGGTGGCGAACCACAGATCGCAGTTTTGGAGCGCGGTTCGAGCAACGATTGGACAGCGCGTAAACGCACGGTCGATGAGCTCGGCGAGCCGAAGCAGCATTGCGCTGAGATCGAGAAATATATTCGTGACTACAAGAAGCGAATGATAAGGCCGGAAAGCGTAGGTCAACCTGTCGACGAAGTGCCCAAGCGCGGTGATCCTTGTTGAAATGTGTTGAGAGTTAGTGGTCGCAAGTTCGATCACATCCGATGTAATGAGCTAAAAAATCAGTGTTGTTACGGCAGCCGCCGCTGGGGCGGCTTTTTTGTTGGCCGCGCTGAGTAAGACAAGGTCGCGACGCTAAACCTCGACAAGAAAGACAGACATGCCAACCCAAACCCGCATCGTGCCCTTCGAGTTGAAGGGCGCGGACGAGGACGGTGCGTTCACGGGCCACGCCTCGGTGTTCGGCGTCGTGGACGACCACAACGAGATCGTGGCGCCCGGCGCATTCGCGAAAACCATCGCCGAGAAGGGCGCGCGCGGCGTCAAGCTCCTGTGGCAGCACGCGGCGGATAAGCCGATCGGCGTGCTCGAGGACTTGCGCGAGGATAAGCGCGGCCTGTTCGTCAAGGGCCGGCTGCTTCTGGCGCTCGCTCAGGCGCGAGAGGCCCACGTGCTGCTCAAGAGCGGCGCGCTCGACGGGCTCTCGATCGGCTTCGTCTCGCGCAAATCCGAACGCGAGCCCGAGACGGGCTTTCGCCGCATCACCGAGATCGATCTGTGGGAGGTGAGTCTCGTCACCTTCCCCGCCAACCCCGAGGCCCGCATCGCCGCCGCCAAGGCGCGCGCGAGCTCGAGCGAGCGGGGGTTCGAGCAGTTCCTGCGGGAGGCAGGGTTTTCGAGGTCGGAGGCCAAGGCGATCACCGCGAAAGGCTTCCGCGCGGCGCGACCTTCGCGAGAGGCGGAAGGTGCGCTCGAGGCGCTATGCGCGAGCCTCTATAAGGCGCGCGCCATCCTTTCCAACCCAACGAAGGACACCCCATGAGCAGCATCGAGACCATCAAGGAGGCGGTGGACCAACTGGGCCACGCCTGGGAAGAGTTCAAGCAAACGAACGATGAGCGGGGGAGCCGCGACGAAGCGAAGCTCTCGCGCCTCTCGGAGGAGATCGAGCGGCTCGAGACCGCGCTCTTGCGCGGCCCCACGAGCGCCGGCGAGCCGGCCCCGCTCGACCGCGCATCCCGCGAGCACCGTGGCGCGTTCCTCGCCTACCTGCGCAAGGGGCACGACGAGCGCCTCTCGGAGTTCGAGGCCAAGGCGCTTTCGGCGGGCTCGGATCCGGAGGGCGGCTACCTCGTGCCCGCCGCGAGCTCGGATCGGATCGTCAAGAAGGTGTTCGAGACCTCGCCCATCCGGCAAGTGGCGAGCGTGATCGAGATCAGCTCGGATCGCCTCGAGCTCCTGATCGACAAGGACGAGACGGCGACCGGCGGCTGGGTCGCGGAGACCGCGGCGAGAACCGAAACCGCAACACCCCAGCTCGCCAAGCACACGATCCCGGTGCACGAGCAGTACTCGGAGCCTCGAGCCTCGCAGAAGCTCCTGGACGACTCGGCGATCGACGCGGAAGTCTGGCTCATGGAGAAGGTGGCCGAGAAGTTCGCGCGCACCGAGAACACCGGGTTCGTTGCGGGCGATGGCGTGGGCAGGCCGCGCGGCTTCCTGAGCTACCCGGCGGGCAGCGCCTGGGAGCAGATCGAGCAGATCAACTCGGGCAATGCCTCGGCGCTTACCGTGGACGGCCTGATCGATCTGCAGAACGCGCTGAAAGTCGAGTATCAGGGCAATGCGGTGTGGCTGATGAAGCGCGCAACGGTGGCTGCGATCCGCAAGCTCAAGGACAGCCAGAATCAGTACCTCTGGCAGCCGATGCTCCAGGTGGGCCAGCCCGCGACGCTCTTGGGCCAACCGGTGCACTTCGCCGACGACATGCCCGGGGTCGCGGCCAATGCACTCGCGGTGGCGTACGGCGATTTCCGCTCCGGCTACCAGATCGTGGACCGCATCGGCATCCGGGTGTTGCGCGATCCGTTCACGGCCAAGCCCCAGGTCAAGTTCTACACCACCAAGCGGGTGGGCGGCGACGTCGTCAACTTCGAGGCGATCAAGCTGCAGAAGGTCGCGGCTTAAGCCGAAAAGGAGAGCGAGACATGACCCAGGAACTGCACAGCAACATCGAGGCGGCCGTGGCCTTCAATCCGGCCGCGATCACCACCAACACCACGACGAGCGGCCCGGTGATCGACCTTCAGGGCTTCGCCACGGCCGAGTTCGTGGTCCTCACCGGCACCGTGACCGACGGTACTTACCAAGTGAACCTGCAGGAGGGCGACCAGGCGAACGGCAGCGACATGGCGGATGCGGCCGCCGATCGGCTGCTCGGAACCGAGCCCTCGTTCGTCTCGACCGACGACAACGCGGCGAAGCGCGTGGGCTTGCGCATGGGCACCAAGCGCTATGCGCGCCTCCAGATCGTCTCGACGGGGGTCACCACGGGCGTCAACCACGTCTCCGCGGTGTGCCTGAAAGGCGCACCCGCGTTCAAGCCCAGGCCGTAATCCAAGGCTCTCCCCGGAACTTAAAGAGGGCGCGGTCTTCATGGGCCGCGCCCCTCTCGTTTCCACCGAGCAATGTTGGTTCGTGGGAGGCTTTTAGATTCGCGGCAAGACAGACGAAAGGCATTCGAAAAGAGATCGGTGTTCTTCGAAATAGGGCCACAATTGGTGCCCGCAACCTTCGCATGGAAGGCCCCAATCCAGCAGCCCTTGCGGCTCAAAGTGACGTAGCCACCGATTATTGAACCTTCCGCAATTTGGACAGGGAATCGGCAAGGGCCGATCGAAGGTAAAGATCGGGACGAAGTTCATCTGCTATTTCCTTTGCTCAAACTCGGGCCTTCAGGCCGCTGAGCAAACTTACCACAAATCGCGTACGGACGCCGAACCACGGGGCTAGGAGCTAAGGGATGCACGGCTCAAGGCGCGGCTTGAAGCGGCTCGTGGATGCGGCGAGCGAGCCCGTCACGCTCGAGGACATGAAGCTTTACCTGCGCGTCGAGCTGGCGGACGAGGACGCGCTGATCGCCGATCTGATCCGGGCGGCGCGCCAGACCGCCGAGCGTTACTTGGCCCGCGCACTGATCACGCAAACCTGGCGGCTTTCGCTCGACCGCTTCCCGTCCGAGGGCGCCGAGACCTGGTGGGAGGGCACGCGCGAGACGACGCTTGCGGCGATCCGCGGCGCGGCGCGGGCCATCGCGCTGCCCTATCCGCCGCTGCAGTTGGTGAGCCAGCTCGTCACCATCGGCGAGGACGACGCCGAGACCCCGTTTGCGGCCTCGAACTACATCGTCGATACGGCACGCGAGCCGGGGCGCATCGTGCTCAAGACCAACGCCGAGTGGCCCGTGAACTTGCGCGCAGCCGAGGCCATTCGCATCGACTACGTGGCGGGCTACGGCGCCTCGGCCTCGGACGTGCCGCAGGCGATCCGCGATGCGATCCGCATGACCGTGGCCCATTGGTACGAGCACCGGGAGGCCGGCGACTTGCCTCAAGGGGCCACCCGCGGGCTCGAGTCCTACCGGGTGCGGCAGATCTAATATGACGCGGCCGCGCATCGGCGAGCTTAGGCAACGGGTCACGCTGCAGCAGCCGAACGACGTGCCGGACGGCGCCGGCGGCTTTACCCGGAGCTGGAGCGACCTCGCGAGCGTGTGGGCGCGCATCGAGCCGTTGTCGGGGGCCGAGCGGCTGCGCGCCGTGCAGCTCGAGAGCGCGGTGAGCCACCGGGTGACGCTGCGCTATCGCGAGGGTGTCAGCGCGAGCCTTCGGCTCAAGTTCGGCGCGCGAGTGTTCAACATCCGCGCCGTGATCAACCTCGAGGAGCGCAAAGACTACCTCGATCTCCTCTGCGAAGAGGGCGCCGGCGCA
>CAZVZP010000206.1:0-3563 GCA_964631625.1 uncultured Hyphomicrobiales bacterium
GCCGAGAGGACCGCCATGAGCACACCTGAGCCCGCCCGCAAGAGCGCGCCCCCGCCGCCCGTCCGGGCGCCGGAGCGCCCGGCACAGGTGCCCACGATGATGCTGAAATCGGGCGCCCACAGCGGGGAAGAACTCTACGGCGGCGTCGTGCATCTCATCGAGCGTCTGCACCGCCGCTTCCTCGACGTCGTGCGCATCGAGCTCGAGCGCAAGGAGCTGCACGACATCAACGCCGTGCAGGCTCTCTTCATCGCCGACTTGACCGAAGAGGCGACCGTGCGCGAGCTGATGCGCCGGGCCTACTACCTCGGCTCCTCGATCAGCTACAACATCAAGAAGCTCGCGGACGCCGGCTACGTGGTGCAGGAGCGCTCGCCCTTCGACCGGCGCGCGGTGCGCGTGCGCTTGACCGAGAAGGGGTTGATGCTGGCCCAGGAGGTGCGCGGCCTGCAGTCCGGCCACGCCAAGACCCTGATCGGTGGCGAGCGCGCCGCCGAAGAGCTCGACGCCGCCTACCGCGTGCTGAGGAGGCTCGAGCAGGCCTGGTCCGACTACGTCCAGTTCGGCCACCTCAACCCGCTCTAAGCCTGCGAGCGCGAAGTCGCGCTCTTAAGCCTCAGCTCTTGATCTCGGCGTCCACGAGGCGCGCGAGATAGCGGCCGTAGCTGGAATCGGGGGCGGCCCGGGCGAGGTTAGCGAGTGCCGCGTCGTCGATCCAGCCCATGCGCCAGGCGATCTCCTCCACGCAGGCGATCTTCAAGCCCTGGCGGCGCTCGATGGTGGCGACGAACTCGGCGGCATCGAGCAGCGCCTCGTGGGTCCCCGTGTCGAGCCAGGCGAAGCCGCGCCCGAGCTTTTCCACCTGCAGGCGGCCCCGTTCGAGGTAACGGCGGTTGAGATCGGTGATCTCGAGCTCGCCGCGCCTTGAGGGCCTGAGCGACTCGGCGATCGAAACGACCTCCTCGTCGTAGAAATAAAGTCCCGTCACCGCATAGTTGGACTTGGGCTTGGCCGGTTTCTCCTCGATGCTCACGGCGCGGCCCTCGGAATCGAATTCGACCACGCCGTAGCGCTCGGGATCGCGCACGAGATAGCCGAACACGGTCGCGCCCGCGGTTTGCGCCGCGGCCCGGCGTAGGATTCCGCTCAGGCCCTGGCCGTAGAAGATGTTGTCGCCGAGCACGAGGCAGCAGGGCCGATTCCCGATGAACTCGCGCGCGATGAGAAACGCCTGCGCGATGCCCTCAGGCTTCGCCTGCACGGCGTAGGAGAGGTTGATCCCCCAACGCGCGCCGTCGCCGAGCGCCCGCTGGAACATCGGCCGATCGCCCTCCGCCGTGATGATAAGGATGTCGCGCACGCCGGCGAGCATCAGGGTCGAGAGCGGATAGTAGATGAGCGGCTTGTCGTAGACGGGCATCAGCTGCTTGCTGACCGCGAGCGTCAGCGGATAGAGCCGCGTGCCGCTGCCGCCCGCGAGAATAATCCCCTTCAACCGAACCTCCTTCTTGAAGCGAGCGCGTTCGGCCGCCCTGCCCGGAGCGCCATGGTCCGCGCTTTGCCGCGGCGCCTCAAGCGCCCTCGCCGCGGGCGATCGCGGCGAGAACCGCAGGCAGCGCCTCGCGCCAGGCGAGGGGGCCGAGGCCGAAGGTCCGGCGCGAAAGCGTGCAATCGAGCGCGGAGTTGGCCGGGCGCAGCGCCGCGGCGCCATAGTCGGCGCTGCTGATCGGCCGCACATGCGGCCGCGCCGGCGACTGCCCATAGGCGCAGTCGAAGATCGCTTGGGCGAAGCCGTGCCAGCTCAGCGCCGGCTCGCCGCACAGATGATAGGTGCCCCAGCCCTCGAATCCCTCCCCGACCCGGCGCGCGATGATAAGGATGGCGCGCGCCAGATCGCCCGCTGCCGTGGGGCAGCCCACCTGATCGCTCACCACGGCGATCTCGCGGCGCGTGCGGGCGAGCGCCAGCATGGTCTTGACGAAATTCGTGCCGTAGGGGCTGAACAGCCAGGAGCTGCGCAGGATGAGGTGGCGCGGGCACTGGGCGCGCACGGCGCGCTCGCCCGCCTCCTTGCTTGCGCCGTACACGCTCAGAGGATGCACCGGATCGTCCTCCCGGTAGGGGCGGGCGAGCTTGCCGTCGAACACGTAGTCGGTCGAGAGATGGAGGAGCGGTATGCCCGCGTGCCGGCAGGCGGCGGCGAGGCCGCCCGCGCCGTCGCGGTTGACCGCGAAGGCGGCCTCGGGCTCGCTTTGCGCGCGATCGACCGCGGTGTAGGCCGCGGTGTTGATCACGAGGTCGAAGGCGCCGGGCGTAAGCGCGCGCTCGAGGTCGTGCGCGCGGGTGATGTCGAGCGCGCTCCGATCGCGGCGCTCGAGCGCCGCTCCGGGCGGGGCTACGGCCGCGAGCGAGCGGGCGAGCTGGCCCGAGCCTCCGGTTACGAGCAGGCGCACGCGGGCGTCCTCGCGGCGGAGCCGGGCCGGGTGCGATGGGCGCGGAGTCCGGGGGTCGAGGGCTTCGTCATGGGGGCGATCGGCGTTACGCGAAAAGCTCCGGGGCGAGGCTCAGCGGCGGAAAGCCCCGGTCGCGCTCGTTCACGAGCGCCTGGCTCGGCGCCACGGGCCAGACGATGCCGAGCGCCGGGTCGTTCCACAAGACGCCGCGCTCGTGCTCGGGCGAATAATAGTTGGTCACCTTGTAGATCACCTCGGTGTCGGGCTGAAGCGTGCAATAGCCGTGGGCGAAGCCTTTCGGCACGAAGAGCTGATTCCAGTCGTCCGCGCTGATCACCTGGGCGACGTGGCGCCCGAAGGTGGGCGAGCCCCGGCGCACGTCCACGGCCACGTCGAAGATCGCCCCCTTAGGGCAGCGGATGAGCTTCGCCTGCGCCACCGGCTCGATCTGGAAGTGCAGGCCGCGCACCGTGCCGGCCGCGGCCGAGTGCGTATGGTTGTCCTGCACGAACTCGGCCAAAATCCCGGCGGCCGCGAAGGCCCTGTGGTTCCAGGTCTCGGAGAAGAAGCCGCGCGCATCGCCGTGGCGTCGGGTGAGGATCAGCTTGACCTCGGGGATCGCCGCGGTGCGCACGTCCATGATGGTTAACCTCGACCGCCCGGGGCTTGAGCGCCGCGAGCGCCACCCGCGACCCTAACGGAGATCGCCGGCCGCGCAAGGCGCGGTTGCACGCGAGGGGAGCGAAGGCCGCACCTCGCGCGAATTGCGGGCGCGCGCGCGAAAGGCTAGGCTCTCGCGCCGGTCTGCGCCGGTCCGCGCCGGTCCGCGCCAGGGTTGCGCCGCCGATCCGGAAGCCGGAGCGTTTGGCGCGCCCCGAGTCCTTGGCCCCTGTCCGCCGCCCATGCGCATCCTGTTCCTGCATCAGAACTGCCCCGGCCAGTACAAGCACCTGGCGCCGTTGCTGGCGGCTCATCCCGGCAACGAGGTCGCCTTCATCACCCAGCCCGGCAAGCCGGAGATTCCGGGGGTCAAGAAGCTCGTCTACAAGCCCCAGCGCGAGGTCAGCCGCAGCACGCACCATTACTTGCGCTTGTTCGAGGCGGGCGTGC
>CAZVZP010000206.1:3573-4430 GCA_964631625.1 uncultured Hyphomicrobiales bacterium
GTGCTCGCCGGCCAGGGCGCGGCGCGCGCCGCCATGAAGCTGCGCGCGCAAGGCTTCGTGCCCGACGTGATCTGCGCCCATCCGGGCTGGGGCGAGGCGCTCTACATCAAGGACGTCTTCCCGCGTTCGCCGCTCATCAACTACTGCGAGTTCTATTACCACGCGAAGGGCGCCGACGTGGGCTTCGACCCCGCGCACAAGGTGACGCTCGACGATCAATGCCGCATCCGCACCAAGAACGCGCTCCATCTCCTGAGCGTCGAGAGCTGCGATCGGGGCATCAGCCCCACGCGCTGGCAATGGTCGCAGTTCCCCAAGGAGTTCCGGGGCAAGATCGCGGTGATCCACGACGGCATCGACACCGGGACGGTCGCGCCCAAGGCCGACGCGCGCTTCCAGTTGCCGAACGGCTCGGTGTTGACCCGCGAGCAGGAGGTCGTGACCTACGTCGCGCGCAATCTCGAGCCCTACCGGGGCTTCCCGAGCTTCATGCGCGCCGCGGAAGTGCTGTGCCGGCGAAGGCCCCAGTGCCAGATCCTCGTCGTGGGCAGCGACGGCGTGAGCTACGGCACGCGCGCGCCGGGGGGAAAGAGCTGGCGCGAGACCCTGCTCGGGGAGGTCTCGATCGATCCCGAGCGCGTGCACTTCACGGGACGGCTCCCCTACGCGCGCTATCTCGACGCGCTGCGGGTCTCCTCGGCGCACGTCTATCTGACCTATCCCTTCGTGCTCTCCTGGTCGATGCTCGAGGCGATGTCGGCCGGCTGCCTCGTGGTCGCCTCCGACACGCCGCCGGTCAAGGAGGTCATCGAGGAAGGCAAGAACGGCCTGCTGGTCGATTTCTTCTCAGCCGACGC
>CAZVZP010000207.1:0-1236 GCA_964631625.1 uncultured Hyphomicrobiales bacterium
CCCGCGCGCCTGCGGTGTCGATGAGCACGGTGCCGCGCAAGATTTCCTCGCGCAGGCGCTCCTGCACCCGGTTCGAGCGGCGGATGCGGGCATCGATGGCGCGCTGGACTTCCGCCGCGCCGGTGAGCTTCTTGTCGGCCATCTCCGCATAGTGATCGGACTCCCGAACGAGGTCGGCGATGCGCGCGATGCGCGTCGAGAGGCGTTCGGCATCGCCCGCGAGACGCGCTGCCTCCTCGATCAAGCGGGCGACCGCCGCACGGTCGAGGGGGCGCAGGTTGTCGCGCCGCGCGATCGTGCCGAGGAGCTGAGCGAAGCGGCGCTCGCTCGACTCGGAGCGCTCGGTGCGCTCGTCGAAGTCGGCGCCGATCTTGAAGAGCTGGAGGAACTCCGGGTCGTAGGCCTGCAGCAGGTAGTAGATGAAGCGATCGCCGATGAGCACGACCTTGAGCGACAGCGGAATGGGCTCGGGCTCGAGCGAGACCGTGCTGATCAGACTGTAGGCCTGCCCGAGCGATTCGATGCGCAATCGGCCCGCTCGCAAGGCCTGCTTCAAGCCCTCCCAGGCGAAGGGCTGGACCAGGACCTTCTCGGCGTCGAGCACCAGGAAGCCGCTGTTTGCGCGATGGAGCGCCCCCGCCTTGATGAGCTGGAAGTCGGTCACCAGCGCGCCCATCTCGGCCTTGTGCTCGATGCGCCCGACGAGATTGGCGTAGGTCGGGTGCGGCTCGTAAATGATCGGCGCTCCCTCCTGCTCGCGGTTGTCCACGATGACGTTGATGCCATAACGCCGGTGCGCCGGCGTGTCGTCCGCCCCGCGCCGCCCAAACGCGACGGCGCTCGGGCCGTCCGGCTGGGGCTGGAACAGATCCACGTGGTCAACGATATCCGCCTTCATCGCCTCGAGATAGGCCACCACCGGCTCGTGTGCCCGGTAGGCCTCGATCAGCTCGTCGATCAGGCTGCCCACGGCGAACATCGTCGTGCGCTGATTGAGCTCGGCGATCTGCCGCTGGATCTCGTGGGCAAGCCGCGGCATGCCCTGCATCGCCTCCTGCAACTCCTTCTCGAGCGCCTCGACGTTCTGCTGGATGCGCCGCCGTTCGGCCTCGGGCAGTTCGCTGAACTCGTCGGGCGGGATCACCTCATCGCCTGTTGCGAAGATTCCCACGCGCGGGCGGCGTGTCACCGTCACCTCGGCAATACCAACGGCTAACAGCCCGCCCACATCCTGCG
>CAZVZP010000207.1:1246-2222 GCA_964631625.1 uncultured Hyphomicrobiales bacterium
GGCGAGCCCTATGGGCGTGCGGATCAGAGCGATGTCGCGTTTGCGCGCCCGTTCGCTGATCGCCTCGAAGATCGCGCCCTGACGCTCCTTGAGCTGTTCCTCGAGCGCCCGGCGCTGCCGGCGGTATTCCTCGCTCTCGAAGGCCGCCGGGAGGGCCGCCTGAATCTCGCTCAGCAGCTGGTCCACATCGGCATGGAGCTTGCTCGCCCGCCCGGCCGGCAAGCGGATCGCCTTCGGCTGATGGAGCAGGTCCAAGTTGTTGACGTAACACCAGTCGTCGGGCGGGGGCAGGCGCTTGCCCGCGCGCTCGAGGAATTCGCGCACGAGCGAATGGCGGCCCGTGCCGGGGCTGCCGAAGACGAAGAGGTTGTAGCCGTCGCGGCGCATGCCGATGCCGAGTTCGATCGCCTCCACGGCGCGGTCCTGGCCGAGAATCTCGGAAAGCGGCTCGAGTTCCGCCGTCGTTTCAAAGGACAACGACTCGGGCGCGCAGCGGCGATACAGCATCTCCGCGGGAAGCGGTTCGATTTTCGGCATGGGGCTATCTTCGGTGTTTCGCCCCCCGTGTAAACTCCAACAGGCGGCCCTCCATTGACCTGGCTCAAGGTCCCGCATCGCCGACACGCCCTGCGCCAGCCCTAGCCCGATCAGCCCGATGACCAGGATGCCGACGAGGTTGAGCCAAAACCCGGCGCGCACCATCTGGCCCATGCGGATGCGGCCGGTGCCATAGACGATGGCGTTCGGCGGCTCGAGGGCGCAAGGTGACGGGCCCGCGAGCGGTCACCGATGCGTTTCGGCGTGGCGCCGAGGTGGTCCGGCTTGTGCTCGGTGCAATGCGTCGAGCGCCATGCCGAGGCGCAACCGGGCGAGGGGACATTGCCGTGGTCTCGGGCGGGGGCTAGGATCGCGCCGGTTGCCGGGAATGAGGCGGCGAGGGAGCACAGCGGTGGCGCGCGTCGTGCGCAACCTCTTG
>CAZVZP010000207.1:2232-2570 GCA_964631625.1 uncultured Hyphomicrobiales bacterium
TGTTCGGCGCGGCGGCCCAGGCCGATGCCGCTGACGAGAGACCCGGCCTTCTCGACGAGGCCCAAGCGGCGCTCGAGGCGGGGGACTACGGCCGCGCCGAAGCCTTGTTCACCGGCGGGTTAACGACGGATCCAAGCAACCCCGAGCTGCTGTTCGGTCTGGGGGCCGTCTATCAGGATACCGATCGCGAGCCGATGGCGGCGGCGATCTACGCTCGTCTGGTCGCGGCCGGACACCTGGAAGTCGCGGGCCGGCTGCTGGTGCGCGCGCCGCGCGGGCCCGCGCTCGCAGCACAACTGCCCGAGCCGGCGGCGGGCGAGGCCGGCGATGGGGGGCCT
>CAZVZP010000207.1:2580-4019 GCA_964631625.1 uncultured Hyphomicrobiales bacterium
CGGATAGATGCCGAACTGCGGAACAGCGAGGTCGTCCTCGAGCTGAACGAGGTCGACACGGTCGACGGCGCGTGCAAGAGCTTCGCGAACCCGCTTATCCGCCAGCAGCGGGCGAGCGGCCTTCGTCGGGCACCCCGCTCGAAGCGAGCCCTGCGCCTGCGGAGCAGGACAGCGACGCCATCCTGCTGGGCGCCCGATCGGAGGCCGAGCGCGCGGCCGACTCTGAAGCCGTGGCGCCGAGCGAGCCAAACGCGGCGTCCGCGCCGCCGGAGCTTGATCTGGAGTCAAAATTTCCGGTCCGGGTTCATCTCGCCTCCTACCGGAAATTCGAGCAGGCGCTGGCAGGCTGGCAGGTATTTCAAGGGGAGAACGCCGAACTCTTGGGCGCGCTCGAACCGGACGTGAAGGAAATCGACCTCGGTCCGGGCGAGGGCATGTACTTCCGCCTGAGGGGCGGTCCGTTGCCGAGCGAGGCCGCGGCCAAGGCCCTGTGCGAAAAGCTCAGGACACGCGGCCTCTATTGTGCGCTCGCGTATTTTTGAGCCGTGCTGCGCGCCTCAGCTAAGGAACTTGGCCACCTGCTCGAGGAACTTCTTGATCGAGATCGGCTTGGCGATATAGGCATTGCAGCCCGCCTCGAGCACCCGTTCCTCGTCGCCCCGGAGCGCAAGCGCCGTGACCGCGATGATCGGAGTTGCCGCAAGCTCGGGGTCCTGGCGGATCGCGCGGGTGAGGTCGAGCCCGGAGACGCCGGGGAGCTGAACATCCATCAGGATCAGGTCCGGCTTGAGGGCGCGGGCGAGCTCGACCACCCGGGCGCCGTCCTCGGTCTGCGCCGTGCGCACCCCCTGGGCCTCGAGCAAATCCCGCATGAGCTTGAGATTGAGCGGGTTGTCCTCGACGATGAGTACGGTTTTGGCCATGGGCGGTGCGGTGCTGGGCGGCGGTTGCGCGAGTATAGTAGCGGAAAGGGCCCGGTTCACCCCGCCGCCGGGCCGGCGCCTGGGGGCGGGAGGCGGAGCCGGGTTTCCGGAAAGCAATAAGCGAGGCCTCTTAACCGGGCGTTAAGAGGCGTCGCGGGCGCCCGCAGGTCGGATTCGGAAGACCCGATTCGGGCCTATTAGCCATCTTGCGTTCGGCGCCAACAGCATTATATATTACCTGTTCCCGACGGACGGTCCCATCGTGTTGTGACGCCGTGCCGCGCCTGGGTTTGGGTGGGCGGCCTAGCTGCATGGGGGCTTTTTGCCGTCAGCTGTTTGACATCGTGAAACGGGAAGAGATGCGTGGACGGCGGCGCCACATGCGGCGCTGTCCACGGACGACTCGTCGTGCCTTCGGGCACGGCAGACGTTTGTGCATAGCGCTCGCGACAAGTTGGATGCGATGAGCATCCGCCAGTTCAAACCTTAGAGTTTGATCCTGGCTCAGAACGAACG
>CAZVZP010000207.1:4029-4430 GCA_964631625.1 uncultured Hyphomicrobiales bacterium
AGTCCTGGCGGATCTATTGGGCGCGCGAGCGTCCGGTGGATCGAACAGACTCTGGCGATCTCTGCGTTTCAGCCATCACCATGGCGCGTCCGGTTCCGGGGCAACCCGAGACATGGATGCGTTTTGTGTGAAGGTGCCCGTTACGCAGAGATTCCTTGGATTAACCTCCAAGCCAAACCAGAATCGAAACTTTCAACTTGAGAGTTTGATCCTGGCTCAGAACGAACGCTGGCGGCAGGCCTAACACATGCAAGTCGAACGAAGGCCCGGCTTCGGCCGGTGTCCTTAGTGGCGGACGGGTGAGTAACGCGTGGGAACCTGCCCTTTAGTTCGGAATAACAGAGGGAAACTTCTGCTAATACCGGATACGCCCTACGGGGGAAAGGCTTCGGCCGCTAAAG
>CAZVZP010000208.1:0-4423 GCA_964631625.1 uncultured Hyphomicrobiales bacterium
CATCGCGGCCCTGCTGGTCGCCTCGGGCATGCGGCGCTACTTCTTCTCGCAAAAGGTGGTCTTCACGATCGCCGTGTTGAGCTCGCTGCTCCTGATCGGTGTGCTCTTGAGCAGCTCGCACGAGGAGTTCGTGGCCAACTACAATGCGTTGTTCAACGCCGAGCTCGGCGTGGACGACGCCTACAACGCGATCATCGCCTCGGCCATGGAGAACGGCTGGACCACCGAGGGCGCGACCGCGTGGACCACCATCAAGCTCGCGAACTTCCCGCTGCTCGCCCTTTACGGAGCGCTGCTCTCCATCTTCATCGGCGGCGAGATCAAGGCCGTCGCCAAGGCCCAGGCGTTCGGCATGTGGGGCGCGATCTCGACCTCGATGATCCTGTGGATCGCGACGCTTGTGCTCGCCGTCGAGGTCTTCGGCTACGATTTCCTGGGTGGCGCCTCCTACAACTTCCTTGGCCTCTACGTCTTCGGCTTCCTCGAAACGGCCGTGGCACCGACCGCGGACCCGACGGTGACCTTGCTCGCAGGTGTCGCCAGCGGCAATTCCGTCGTCATCACTTGGCTCGTCTCGATCGGCTTCATCTGCTGGATCTGGATGTGGATTCCGGCCGAGCTCACCTGCGCGGTGCGCGGTTTCGTTGCGTGGTCGCTCGACCGGGTGGCGCCGGCCGCGCTGGGCTATGTGTCGCCCCGGACCCATACGCCGCTCGTCGCCATCGCGGTGGGCACCGTCATCAACATCATCTTCATGGCGTGCCTGGCGTTCACGACCTACGCCGCGACCATCATCATCATGATCGAGGCGCTCGTGCTCGCGTGGGCCTTCATGCTTATCGGCGGTGTCGTCTTTCCGTTCCGGCGCAAGGAGTTGTTCGAGAAGACCCCGTGGGTGGGAAAAACCATCCTTGGCCTGCCCTACATGTCGGTCGCCTGCGGTGTCTCTGCGATCGGGATGATCTTCTGCTTGGTCATCCTGTTCTTCGATCCTGTCGCAGCCGGACACGACCCCGTCCAGCTCGCGATCGTGGGCGTGGTGATCGCAGCCGGTCTCGTCTTCTACTTCGTGATGAAGGGGATCCGCAGCGCCCAGGGCGTGGACATCGACCAGGCGTTCAAGGAGATCCCGGTCGAATAGGCCCAGAGCCTCGTGCGCGAAGGGGGCCGGCCCTTGCCGGCCCCCTTCGTATTTTCGCACCCGATATAGTTATCGCGCGAGGCCTTGAAGCGGGCTAAAACGGCACGGCCCGCAACTCAATGTTCAAGGTGATCCATGGTCCGCCCCACCCGCCTCGTCTGGGGACTCGCGCTGCTTGCGCTTATGCTTCCTCTCGCTTCCCCACACGCCGAGGAGCCCGAAGCCGCCGTCTCGGCGCCGACGCCGCCTGCTCCCGAAACGGTCGTCGCCACGGTCAATGGAGAGCCCCTGCACTACGGGGCGATCGAGCTGCTCTACCGCTCGCTGCCCCAGCAATATCAGCAGTTGCCGATCGACGTGCTCTACACGCAGCTCCTCGATCTGGTCATCGACCGGCGGCTCATGGGGGAGCGGGCTCGGGCCGAGAAGATCGATGAAGATCCCGACGTGATGCGCGCCCTTGGCTTCGCCGAGGAGGGCGTGCTCGAGAGCCGCTACATCGCGAATCTGCTCAGGGAGGGCCTGACGGAGGAGCGCCTGCACGTCGCCTACGACGCCATGCTCGAGGCCTTCGTGCCCGAAGAGGAGGTGCATGCCCGCCATATCCTGTTCAAGACCGAGGACGAGGCCAAGGCGATCATCGCCGAGCTTGAGAAGGGCGCCGATTTCGCGGCGCTCGCGACCGAGAAGTCGATCGACCCGAGCGCCAAGAGCAATGCCGGCGATCTCGACTGGTTCACCCGCGAGAAGATGGTGCCCGAGTTCGCCGAGACCGCCTTCGCCCTTAAGGACGGCGAGACCACGGCAGAACCCGTGAAATCGGCCTTCGGCTGGCACGTCATCAAGTTGGAGGGCCGCCGCAAGAGCGAGCCGCCGAGTTTCGAATCAAGCCTCGATCAATTGCGCGCCCAGGAGGCCGAGGCCCTGATTACCGGTGCCCTCGACGCGCTGCGCACCGAGGCCACGATCGAGCGTTTCGGCGCCGACGGCAAGCCGCTCGAGTCCGAGACGCCCTAGGGAAAAGACCAAAGCCCGAGAGGCCGGAGTCTCCTCCGCTCACGGTGTCGAGTGAAACGATTCTCTGGCCCGCCGCGGTCACCGTTCTGAGCCCCGCGAGAGCTTTGCGGCCTTCGCCTTGTCAGCGTCCTCCTTATCCGCGGCTTCCTTCGCCAGGCGAAGCTCGCGCAGCCGAGCCGTCTTCAATTCACGCGCCCGCCTCTCCTTTTCCTTTTCCTTGATGAGCGCCGCATCGCGCTCCTTTTGCTGGCCCCACAGGGCCTCGGCCCGGCGCCGAGCTTCCGCATTCCGCTCTTCTTTTCCCATATCGGTTCTCCTCGTCTTCGATTGTCGCGCAAGCGACCGAATTGGCTTGGGCCCCGAGCCTTCGCCGCGCGCGCTCGACGCGCGCTCGCCGACGCTTCACCTCACAAGATCCACCGCCGCCCTGCCAAGCGTTGGCCCGCGGGGCGCCGACGTAAGTCAGACAATGGGCTCGGTTCAATTCCCGAGGGTGTCGGCATAAGGCAGCGCGTAGAACGCGATGGCCGAGAAGTGACAGGCGCTCCCGGTGACGACGAAGCCGTGCCACACCGCATTGCCGTACGGCAGACTTCGCCAACGGAAGAACACGAGCCCGGCCGTGTAGGCGACACCCCCCGCAACCACGAGCATGAGCGCACCCGTCCCGAGCGTTTCGAGTAGGGGACGGGCCCAAGCCAGTCCGAGCCATCCCATCGCCAAGTAGAGGGCCGGCGCCAACCGGTGCAGGCGGCGAATCCAGAACAGCCGGATTCCGATCCCGAGGCACGCCAGCAACCAAACAAGCAAGAACATGACCCAGCCCAGGTGATCCCAAAGAGGCAAGAGGGCGAACGGCGTGTACGTGCCGGCAATCAGTAGAAAAATCGCACAGTGATCGAAGGTCTGGAAAACCTCGCGCACGCGCCGGCGTCGCGCGCCGTGATAAAGCGCCGCAATCAAATAGGAGAAAATCAGTGTGGCCCCGTAGAGCGCGATGCTCGAGATGGCCCAGTCGTTTGCGGACTTCGAGGCAAGCTCGAGCAAGACGATCAGGCCGATGGCGCTGAGCACCGCGGCGAGGCCATGAATCGCAGCGCTCGCGAGCGCTTCCGAACGGGCCTGCGCGGTCCCGACCTTTGTCATCAGGATCATCGTCAGTCGGCCTCCGCTGCGTATCCCCGCGCTCGAAGGTCCCGCGGGCCTTAACGATCAACGTGGCTCGGACAAGAAGGGCTCGCCCTCGATGAGCGAGCCCCTCTGAATCGATGACGCAGGCCTCAGTCGACGAGCTTGAGGCTTTCCGCCGACGTCTTGCCGTTCTGGCCTCGCTGAAGATCGAACTCGATCCTTTGGCCTTCGACGAGGGTCGTTAGGCCCGCCCGCTCCACGGCGGAAATATGCACGAAGGCGTCCTTTGTGCCGCCGTCGGGGGTGATGAACCCATAGCCCTTGGCGGGATTGAACCACTTCACGGTTCCGGTGATCATTCTCTTTGTGTCCTTTGGCAAAAGCAAGAATTACCGCCGCCCCCGCGCACAGCGGGGCCGGGTTTTCAGCTCAGCGAGATCCGAAGATATCTTAGCTTAGTCGACGTGACGAAGCGGAATACGGCGGGTCATCGAAGTCTGAAGCGCACTAATATATACGCCTCCTGCGGTAAATGGCAAATTAAATCGTAAGAATGCGACGCGTGCGGCTCGCCCCTCGGACACCGTGATGGACCCCGCGTCTTACGCTCGAGGGCGCGCCGATCCCCGAAAGCTGTTGATCGGGGTGGACAATTCCCCGTGGGCCGTGCCACGGAATCGCCGGGGATGGCAAGCAAGTCCTTCGGCTTGCGAAGCGCCGTTCTGCGCGACCGGGTGCGTCCGCGAAGCGACCCGCCTTATGCTATTTGCGAAAGAGCGGGCGTGCCTTGACAGCCGGCGGCTCGCGCCCGCCTCTCCGGCAAACCGGCGGCTGCTCCTCGAAGCTTGCGCGCGCGCGGTGCCGCGATGGCAGGGCGCCGCGTTGCTTGCCGCAGCCCATCCTCGAGGCGATCCTTGAACGAAGGAGGCATGGACCATGACCCGAACGCTCGATCCCTCGCGCATCATCGAGACGGGCTTCGCCTTCTGGCCCTCCCATGTGCTCTTGAGCGCGGTCTCGCTCGAGCTCTTCACCCGCTTGGGCGACGATGCGCTGAGCGCGAAGGACCTGGGACAGCGCCTCGGCCTTCACGAGCGCGCGCGGCGTGATTTCTTCGACGCCCTTCTCGCCCTC
>CAZVZP010000209.1:0-4418 GCA_964631625.1 uncultured Hyphomicrobiales bacterium
GCGAAGCGGAAGGGCTTAAGACCGGCGCGCTTCTGCAGATGATGACGATCCAGGAGACGGGCGGCACGGCGGCCACGGTGCGCGAGGGCGCGCGCCGCGTCGAGGCGATGCTGGATCAGGCCAACGCGGTGGCGCGTGTATCGGTGCCGGCCTCGGAGCTTGTGCTCGGCCTCGAGTGCGGCGGCTCGGACGGGTATTCCGGCGTCAGCGCGAACCCGGCGCTGGGCGCCGCGGCCGATCTCCTGGTGCGCCACGGCGGCACCGCCGTGCTCGGCGAGACGCCGGAGATTTACGGCGCCGAGCATCTGCTGACGCGCCGTGCCGCGCGCCCCGAGGTCGCCGAGAAACTGATCGCGCGCGTTCGCTGGTGGGAGGACTACACGGCGCGCACCGGCGGGGCGATGAACAACAACCCGACGCCCGGCAACAAGGAGGGCGGGATCACGACGATCCTCGAGAAGTCCTTGGGCGCCGCGGCCAAGGGCGGCACGACCAACCTCGTCGAGGTCTACGGCTACGCCGAGCCGATCACGGCCAAGGGCTTCGTCTTCATGGATACCCCCGGTTACGATCCCTGCTCGGTGACAGGGATGGTGGCCGGCGGCACCAACATCGTCTGCTTCACCACCGGGCGCGGCTCGGTGTTCGGCTGCAAGCCGGTGCCCTCGCTCAAGCTTGCCACCAACAGCCCGCTCTACCAGCGGATGGAAGAGGACATGGATGTGAACTGTGGGGCGATCGTCGATGGCGAGACGAGCGTCGAGGAGATGGGCGAGCGCATTTTCCGCCTCATCCTCGAGACGGCCTCGGGGAAAAAGACCAAGAGCGAGGAATTGGGCTTCGGCGACGAGGAGTTCGTCCCCTGGCAGATCGGCGCAGTGATGTAGCGGGGCGTACGCCTGGTCACGTCGCTCTCCCCGACCGCGGCGCCCAGCGGCCGCTGCTCACGAGCTCTGCCGTGAGCTGATCGAGCGCTCCCTTGACGCGCCTTACGATGTCCTCGGCCTGCGCCTCGGTGAGAATGAGCGGCGGGCCGAACGACATCGAGGTGGTGCCGAAGAACGAGCGCGTGATCAGCCCGCGCTGTCGGCAGAGTTCGACCAGGCGATGCGAGCAGTCCCAGGCGGGGTCGAGATCGAGCTTCATCTCCCGGTCGGCCACCAGCTCGAGTCCGATCATCAGCCCTTCGCCGCGGATTTCCCCGATCAGCGGGTGCTCGCCGATCAACTCGCGCAGGCGGTTCTTGAAGAAGGCGCCCACGCGCCGCGAATTGCCGATCAGGTCTTCGCGTTCCATGATGTCGATGTTGGCGTTGGCCGCGGCGCAGGCGATCGGGTGGCCGCTGGCCGTCGAGCCGCTGGCGAAGAGCGGAAACTCCTCGCTCGGTATGCCGGCATCGAGGACGTCCCAGATCGTCTCGGAAATGACGGTTGCGGAGAGCGGCACATAGGCGCTGGTGATGCCCTTAGAAAGGGTCATGATGTCGGGCGTGATGCCGAAGGTCTCGCAGGCGAACCAGCGGCCGGTGCGCCCGAAGCCGGTGATGCACTCGTCGTCGAAGAACAGCACGTCGTGCCGTTTAAGGACCTTCTGGATCTCGGCGAAGTAGCCCTTGGGCGGCATCACGGCGCAGCCGGCGCCGAGCGCCGGCTCGCAGACAAACGCGGCGATTGTCTCCGGGCCTTCGGCGAGGATCAATTCGTCGAGCAGCCGCGCGCATCGCCGGGAATAATCCTCCTCGCTCTCGCCCGGCTGAGCGTTGCGATAGAAATGCGGGTTCTCGGTGCGCAGGAAGCCCGGTAGCGGCAGATGGAATCCCTTCTGCATGGCCTCGTAGCCCGCGAGGCTCGCCGCACCGAGCGTCACCCCGTGATAGGCCTGATCGCGCGAGATGATCTTGCGCTTCTCCGGTTTTCCCCGCAGCCAGTTGTAGAGCCAAATGAACTTGAGTGCGGCATCGACCGCCTCGGAGCCGGAGCTTGCGAACAGGATCTTGCTCATGTGGGAGGGCAGAAGCCCGCTCAACAGCCGGTCGGCCAGGCGGATTTGCGGCTCGTTCGAGACCCCGATGAAGCTGTGGTAGTAAGCGACGTCGTGCGCCTGCCGGCAGATCGCCTCGGCAATCTCTTTTCGGCCGTAGCCGACGTTGACGCAGTTCATCGACGACATGCAATCGATGTAGGTGTTGCCGTTGGTGAAGGTGACGTCGATTCCGTCCGCCTTCTCGATGATGGTCGTCGGCGTTCGGGTCTGAGCGCCAAAGCTCACGTAAGGATGGATGATGCGAGCCCGGTCGAGATCCTCGAGGGTCGCGTTTCGTCTGTCAGAGCTCACCGCATTCGCCTCCCCACGGGGCCGACCGGCACCGAATGTCGCGCCCCGTCTTAAACTTACGCGCCGCCGGACCAGCCCCGGCTCGCGACCGTGCCGCCGTCGACGCTCAGCACCGCACCCGTGATCATCGCCGCCGCATCGGAGGCGAGGAACAGCACGGCGCCGGCCACATCATCGACCGTCGAGATGCGTCCGAGCGGCACGATGGACGCCGCCATCCGGCGCTTCTCCTCCTCGCTCGCCTCGACCGCCGCCCAGACCCCGCGGTGCATCGGCGTGTCCACGTCGCCCGGGCAGATGGCGTTGACCCGGATGCCGTGCGCGGCATAGTCGGCCGCGAGGCCGCGGCTCAAGTGGATGATCGCGGCCTTGCTCGCGCCATAGACCGTGACCGCCGGATAGGCGACGAGTCCCGACTCCGAGGCCATGTTCACGATGACGCCGCCCTTCTGCGCCTTCATCGCACGCACGGCCGCGCGGGCCATGTAGAACTGGCTGCTGACGTTGACGTTCATGAGCCGAAGCCAATCCGCATCGGTCGTGTCTTCGAAGGGTCCCGTGATGAACATCCCGGCGTTGTTGAACAGAACGTCGAGCCGCCCAAAGCGCTCGACGGTTGCGGCCACGAGGCGGTCGCAAAAGGCCGAGTCCGTGACGTCGCCCGCCATGAACTCCGCCGTGTCGCCCCGGCTCCGGATGTCCTCGAGCACGGCTTCGCCGCGCTCGCGGTTGCGCCCGGTGAGCATCACCTTGGCGCCACACTGGGCGAAGCGGCGTGCCGTGCCGGCGCCGATGCCGGAGGTCGCCCCGGTCACCAGCGCGACCTTTCCTCGAAATGCGTCCCGCGCGAACACGTCGGTCATCGTCGGTTCTCCGAGCGCGAGGAGGCGGCGGAATGCCGCGTTTTGGTAATGGTCGCGCCGATACGCCGTTCCCTACGTTAGCGGCAAGGGCCGCCCAGGGGAAGATTCCTTGGCGCCTCGGGCAAAAGGCGCAGGCCTTCTGCGCTCGAGTAGTGTCGGGGCGTTGCGCGTCGTTGCGCCTGTCGCCACAATGGGCGCGAGAACGCCATGAATCGACGACAGCGGCGCGCCATGCGCGGGTCGAGGCAGCCAAAACCCCCGGAGCCCGATCCGGTGATGGCGCACGCGCTCGAGCACCATCGAGCCGGCCGCCTGGCCGAAGCCGAAGCCATCTACCGCGCCATTCTCAAGGCCCGACCGAACGATGCGGACGCCCTCTATCTCCAGGGCCTCGCCGCTTATCAGCAGGGCGATCCAGACATCGCGATGCAGCATGTTCGCAACGCCCTCGCGCAGCGGCCCGATTGGCCCGAGGCCCACTACAACCTCGGCAATATGCTGCGCGAGCGGGGCGATCTCGAGGCGGCGCTGGCGAGCTACCGTGCGGCGATCGCGCTCGATCCAGGGTTGGTCGACGCACACTATAACGCCGCGGGAACGCTCCGGGAGCGTGGGCACCTCGACGAGGCGAGGGCGGGCTACGAGCGGGTATTGTCGCGCAAGCCCGATCACGCGGGCGCGCATCGTATGTTGGCCGAGCTCAAGACGTTCTCGCCCGGCGACGAGCAGATCGCCGCCATGCGTGAGCTGCTGGCCGCTGCGACAACGAGCGAGGAGCAAAGGCTTCAGCTCGGATTCGCGCTCGGCAAGGCACTCGACGATCTGGGCGCCTACGAGGAAGCCTTCGCCCATTTTGCCGAAGGCAACCGGCTCAAGCGGGCGCGCATCCGCTATGACGTGGCCGAGGACGAGGCGCTGACGGAGCGGATTCTCCAGGTGTTCGATGCGGATTTCATGGCCCGCACCCGAGGCTGCGGCGCGCCCTCCGAGCGGCCGATCCTGATCGTCGGCATGCCCCGCTCGGGCACCTCGCTAGTCGAGCAGATCCTCGCCAGCCACCCCGAGGTGTACGGCGCGGGCGAGCTTTCCGATCTGGGCCGCCTCGCCGGCGCGCTCAGGGCCGAAGGGGACTCCGGCGCTCGCTTTCCCGAAGCGGCGCTCGCCCTCGCGCCCGGCGATTGGGCACGGCTGGGCGAGACCTACACGGGGCGTCTCGCGGCG